>CAVCSC010000015.1:0-54908 GCA_963604975.1 Lachnospiraceae bacterium
TTTATTTGAGTTTTGCAGCACCAAGATAAGTGAATTTTCTGACATACGCAAGCATTGGATAATTTATTGTTATCCAATGACTTGCTTTTATATAAAATTAAAAGTCTGCTAATTTAAGGATATTCAAGAACTAATTTCTTGAACTCTATAAAGGCTTCTTTCTCTGCTTTAGCCCTTGCAACCTTCTTTCCTATTTCTACATTAAACTCTTCTCCTGCCTCTTTGTTAACCTTGGCCACTCCAATAGCAGTAAACTGGTAAGTGTCAAACATAGAAATGGGGTAGGGTACTTCAACAGTTTCAAGGGCAGTTACTGTACCTTTTTCTTCATTGACTTTGTACTTGATTTCCTTACATTTCAACTTGTAAGTTTCTTGAATTCTTTTTTCTTGCATGATTAATTGGTTTTTATGATTGTCTAATATATTCTATACCTGACATAAAGGGTGAGTCTACATTGCCATTGCTATCTGTCTTTAAGATAAAGTATTTGAGTAGTCTCATATTTGTTTGGTCATCAGGGAAGGATGAAAGGTATTCCTTGGTAGCAGCAATGGCTTCTTCTTCAGTGAAGGTAAAGTCATGTACTGCAACAAGGGTTTTGAGTTTCTGTGCTATGACAGAAGTCTCTCCTCTCCACTTGTAGGAAGTGCCTGGTTTTATCCCTTGAGGGTAAAGGTTTTGAAGTGTAGTAGCCAGTGCAGTGAAATCAATCTTGCTGCCTATGACTTTTTCATTGGAGTCTACAATTATACTTGCTACTAAGTCCTTGCTATTATCAGAGAGAACAATGGAAGTGGGGTTGTAGAGATTGGTTTCTGCAATACCTGCATCTACCAACTTCTTGCAGCATTGCTTGTAGTCTACATCATAGTAGCCTATGAGCAATGCAAGAAACTCTCCCAAAGGCAGATTATGCCTTTGAAGTACATCTGTGTTGATTGTAATGTTCATTGTTTGTTTGTATAAAGGGTTTATAAATGCAAAAAGCACAACCCTTTGAAGGATTGTGCCTAATGTTATCTCAATTATATGTATATCTATAGTAATCTACGGAATAATCTTTTCACAGAAGAAGAATTGCGTAGACATTCATAAAGTTGTTTCATTTCTTCTGTATATAATTTACCTTTGTAAGTTACTATGGTCTTTGATGAAATAATTTGTTCGTTAAACTTTTCCTTGTCAAAGAGGGATATTCTATATCCATAGACATAGGTGTCTCTTGGAAAGGAGAATTCGCAATTATCCTTTTCATTATATGCGATACTCTTCTCTTCTTTGAAATAATAGCAGTTGAAGTTGATAGAGCTGTCATCTATACAACCATGCCTTTTCTTCATACTACTTGGGATATGGTCATGTGATGTTGGTAAACTGGCAAGAATAATGCCACCTTCCATGTTTCTTAATACCAAGAAATATTTTGGTTTGGGAGGATTGCCGTTCTCAAAGTAGAAAGGATTGAAATACAAAATATTACCTTCTTCAAACATAGACCTTTAGTTTTTTGCATAGGCTCTGCTTGTTTGCAGAAAGTCTATTTGTTCATGATAAAATTCCTTCCCACTTTCGGTAAGTTCCTCACTGAAGTCAATGGTGTAATCAGAATTGTTCATCAGATTATTTGCAAAAGGATGCAAAAGTCCTTTCCTATTGGCAATATTATACCAAAGAGAACCCTTTCTATGTGTTAAGGCAACCAATTCCTTAGCCGTCTTATCACCATACTTCTTCATAACCTCCTGCATCACTACAAGGTCATTATCAGAGAACTCATCATCACAAAAATCTCTTATAGGCAGAATATATGTAGCCTCCCCTTTCACTTGTTTAGTAACATAGCCATCAAGAAGAACTGGTGTTTCTGCCAAATCAATGAAAACATCTTTTACCACAGGGCCAGCCTGCCATACTTCAAATGGCAAGCCAAGAAAGGGTGTATGGAATCTGCGTACACTGTATTCTTCCATAAAGTAAAGTAACTTTAGCAATTTCGTTTTGCTCAAATTATTGGTGTGAGAAGCAATGTAGACCACTGTATTCCCCAATTTTTCTTTATCAGGTTTTGTTAGTTTACACATATTCCTTTTATTTATATTGTTTTCAACTGCAAAGATAATGCTTCTTTCTTAACAACAATGCTGTTATTCTCTAAATAGTCAAATATCCAGATTTGTATTTAGTTGGACTGAATACCTTACTATACTTTAGATTGACAATCTATAATCTGAATAAAGTCTTCATTCAGTGTTGTAGAAATTTTTGCCAATGTTGCAAGAGTGAAATTATGCCTACCAGCTAACCAACGTGAAATTTCTGTTTCCGTTTTACCCATCATTTTAGCAAAATCTTTCTGTGATAGACCACGTTTTGATAATATGTGGGCAATAGCATCAGATACAGACATAGACATATCTACCTGTTTTTGTATCTCAGGTGGTATGCGTTTTACTGCATCCATAAAGAAATTAGCTCCTGTTATCACATCTCAAAAGTTTATAATTATCATTTTCTTAATCAATATCCTCTAAGGGATTACTTATATGAATATTTAACTACTCTCTTCCTTGTGGGAACATACCTTTTAGTACAATGTAGGCTAAACCTAATATATTGACTGTGGTAGTAGCCAGCAATGTGTTAAGTACACTACTTGGTAACTCTTTTGCTGTAATAATACTGTAGGCTACAAGTATGAAGACAGCTGACAACCAAGTGGGTACTATAATCATAACCCATATAGTAAGCCTACTTCTGTATCTGGTATTCTGTCTATACCTTTCTTTCTTTTGCTCACCTAATGATGTTTGGTCTATATCTCCTGTCTGTGGGGAGTACTCATCATGGTTATTGGCCTGCATCCCCATTACCTCATCAAACTCTTCATTTTTCATTGGTGCTCTTTCTTATGATAAGGGTTTGGAAATAAGGGAGTATATACTCATCAGGAATAGTATTTCCCCATTTGAAATCTTCACGAGAAACAGTTTTATCCCAAGGAGAGTTCTTTTGATGTGACCATGAGGACAAATATGAAGCATTGTATTTACCAAAGCTGTTAAAAACAATCTTTACACATTTCTTAATGTCAGTAGCAATATCTTCCATCTCTGAAATCTGTACATTATTCCAATCTACTTTTAGAAAATGATTTCTTGTTGTAGGAAATACAGGGCCATAAGGCCATGCTTGTGGGTGCTCATTGGTAAGTCTTTTACCAGTAACAGCAAGATACAAACCATAGGTAATGTACAATAGCTTTTGTAACTTTGTCATATTAATGACAAAGTGATTCTCATTAGCGTAAGATACTATATACTTTGCGAGCATTACACTATTGATGATGTATTTATCTTCTATGATAGGCATACTATTTTTTATTTGATAGTAGTAACTTTTTCTGCTGTAAAGATAATGCTTTTCCTTATAAGAACCTTGCTTATACAGTTATTTAACAGACTGTCAGATAGAACTATGATACCAGTCCTTATAAAGAAACTCATCATAAGTTATATCATTAATATAGCCTTTTTCCTTAGAATAGTTATATAGTTCACAGAAACATTTATTAGCTTCTTTATATACGCTTTTACTATACCCAACTGTTTCTTTTTCTCTTGGTATATGCCGCATGTATCCCCATACACCATGAACAGATAAAGTATCCTCTTGTATTCTCTTGTTGATTTCTGCATAATAATCTTTGCACAATTCAAGCAAGCCTTCGCTTTGCCAATCAGATGCAAGTTCTTCTTGTTTTTCCTTAGGAAATAATATGTCTATGATTTTCATTTTCCTTGATTGTTTGCTGGGACGAAATTACCAAGAACTAAAGGAGTTCTTTAATATAAATATGAGGTACATTTAACTATATTAAATGCCAGTTTTTTTTTGAAAAAAAAGGATGTTTTTTGTAATCACCATCATATTTAATGTATTCATCCCAATTCTTGAATAGGGTCAACAGTTGTCCATGATTTGTGTAATTAAGTACATTGTACCAATCTTCTTTTGTCCATATATCAAAAAGGCCACCTTCATAATGATTGGATATTCTTTTGTGAAGAATGTCATCACTAACCGTTGAAAATTTACCTTTGAAATGTTGGAATAAATCCTCTATGCTTTCTTTTGAGGTGTAATACATAGTTAGTTATTTGACTGATAAAGACTATTACCTGCTATTCCTAATGGAATTATTCCAGTAGAATTTCTTGTCATCCAGTCTGCCACAATACTTAGATGTTCATCTTTAATGCTCCATAAGAAATCATGCATTAGATTATCTATACCAGTGTCTCTTACATAATGTTTCTTCGCATATTGCAGATTTTCTGCTGTTATAGGTTCATTCCCCGTGTGTCCAAAGTAATCATGAATCTGACTACCTCTGGCTGCTACTTCAGTATTATTATCTCTTGTAAAGTAATTACCATGTATCCTTTTTACTCTTGGATAAAAAACTTCGTCTGGTAGAGGTGTATCAGGAATATGTAAAGCATGGTCAAATTCGTGGGAAAGAACAATACTTTTATTGCTCATTTTGCCATCATGTACTACAATTCCAGCTCCAGGGTAAGCACCTGCATGTCCATGAGTATTTAGATGTGTCATTAATTCTTTGGTTACTTGCTCAGGAGGTATATTATATTGTTTAGCTAAATCTTTTATTAATTGAGTGTTTTCATTTGATGCTTGTGATAAATCATATATTTTAACAGTTGAAGGGTCGTATCCTTTAGCTTTTGCTCTTGCATAATGCATATTCAACGGATCTTCTTTGAATTTGAAAATGCTTTCATTACCCAATTTTCCATTATTTGTTGCATCATTGGCATTAAGAAGAACATTATATACTTCAGTTGGGCTGTCTGCTTTATTGATAAAGGAAGCTACTTCTTTCCCTGCATTATACATAGGCTTTGCCATCTGCATAAGAGGAGCAACTTCTAAGGCTGTTTCAGGAGTAAAGTTGCCATTTGCCATTTCCTGTAAGCCATGAGTACCAAAATAGGAGGTTGCAGCAGCATCTACCCAAGGAAGCCATGTACTATTGCTTGCTGCATTGGCAACAATGCCTAAACCATTGGTAATGCCTTGGCCTAAGGCTGTACCTGCTAATGCATCTCCTACACCTGCAACCAAGGGAGCAGAAGCCACTGCAAAAGGTGCTGCTCCTGCCGCATAACTCCATGCTGCAAGATTAGGATGTTCTTGCTCCCAAGCAGCATGACTTTGTGCTCCTCTTATTGCCCTTTCTGCTAAATGAGTATTATAATCTCTGTGGGGAGTATTGAATACCTTTGTGGCATCATTGCTCATAGTAAGATAGTCACCAAAGTAGTCTGAAGCAGTCTTATGTTTTTTAGGTGCAGTAACTGAGACTTCATCCAATGTATGCACAGGCATTACAGGTACAGCCTTGCCATTCTGCATAGTATAGTACTGACTATTGGCATCTGCAAAGGTAGGGCCTTGCCATTGCTGACCATTTTCATCTACAAGGGTAGCATCAGATGAGGGATAGATATTATCCCCATATCTGATGCCCCTGTTGTAGGAGAATATTCTATTGTTTGTTTTGTTTGTCATAATTAATCCTTCTTAGTTGCAAAGATACAAATAATCAGGGAAATATGGATAAAAAAAAACAAATGGTCATTGTGCCTTTATCAAGACATCAAGTTCATTGATAGAATGTATGGTAAGGATGCTTTTCTTGTTGAAGTCTTTTAGCATTTCCTCTATAATCTCCTGCTCTCTTGTATTCTCATAATAGGGCATGATGATGACAGGGGATTTATGCCTTAGACTTCGGCCTATTCTCTGCATACTGCATATCTCTGATGAAGAGTAGTTAGCAAAGACGGCATACTTGCAGTCTACAAGATTGGCATTCTCATTGAGGATGTTGACAGAGGTGATGTGGTTAATCCTCTTGGTATTGAAATCAGTGTAGATGAGGTCAGAGTCCTTATTTTTTGAATGTATGCAATGCTTGCCAAGGCATTCTGCCTGCTCTATGGTTTTGCAGAAGGTGATAGACCTCTCTTTCTTCAACTTGTCAAGTATCTGTAGGACAATATTGTTCTTGAGGTTAGCAAGATACTTTATTCTCTCACCACAGTCAAAGAGCCACTTGTTTCTAAGGAAGTCTTGCCTAGTCCTCATATACCTGTTTTTTGTAAAGAGTATCTGATTGTTCATATCTCCTACCTTCTGCTTTTGTGTGCAGGAGAGGATGGCATGAACCTTCATCTTCTTATATTGCCATAACTTGCTGTAGTCACCATAGTATACCTTGCCTTTGGCTTTAGGATTAATCTCTATACTCTCTGTAGGTTTGGTGTTGTCAAGTTGCAGAGGAAAGAGTATAATCTTTGGTTCAGGCAGTACTTCTGACTCTATGGCTTCAATGATAGGACATGACACTATTTCTGCATGATACTTATATCTGAGAAAGTTCTTAAGTTTCATGGGAATAGTAGCACTCAGTCCTATGATATTACCATAGCCAAGAGTACTAAGATACTCTAGGCGTGCGTCACTATTAATATGGTGTACTTCATCCATTACAATAATATCAAAAGCCTCTCCTGTATGCTTCTTCAAGGACTCATAACACTCAATGGTAAGGAGGTCTACATTGAGACCTCCCCACTTGGTGATTTCATCCTTCCAAGTCTGCTTATGCACAGTCTTGGCTACAAGAAGAAGCATAGAAGTCTGCTTCTCCTTGTATTTTGTAGCCACAAGATGATTGACTAAATCTTTTTATGTATATGGGCTATTCCTTTTCTGTATATATGTCACAGATAGTGTCCATCTGCTCTCCTATGTATTTGTCCAGCAACTTTGCATAATGTGCAGTCATTCTTGTATTGGTATGCCCTAACATCTTAGACACCACTTCAAGTGAGATGTTGTTGGCAAGGGTTACTGTGCTTGCAAATGTATGCCTGGAGGTATGGAAGGTAATATGCTTGTCTATATGGCAATATATGGCAATATCTTTCAGATACTTGTTGATATCTGAAGCATCTTGTATAGGCAATAGTTTGGTACCTCCTTTATACTTCTCAAGTATCATCTTGGCCATAGGAAGCAAAGGTATTCTTGACAGAACTCCTGTCTTTATTCTTTTCTTCTTAATCCAGATTCTTCCTGCACTGTCTTTCTCAAAATGTTTAGTTTCAAGAGTCTTTATGTCTATATAGGCAAGTCCTGTAAAACATCCAAAGAGGAAGAAATCTCTTGCTTTCTCTAATCTGGGAATGGGAGTGTCAAAGTTGATAATTCTTCTTAGTTCTTCTTCTGTGAGGAAATCTATGTCTACAGGTTCTCTTTCCATCTTGTAGTTTGCTGCAATATTATAGGGTATGTAACCATGGCAGACTGCTTTGCTTAGGATGGTCTTCAAGTATTTAAGATGCTTGATACAAGTGTTTTGGGCCAACTGTTTTTCTGTAAGGAGGAATGTATGGAATGATTGTATAAATCCTATGTTGATTTCCTGTAGGAAAATGTCGTCCCTTTTGTATAACTTCTTAATGAATTCCTGTAGTAGTTTTTTGCTATGTTCAAAGCAATAATAGGTGCTTGGAGAAAGGTACTTTCCTATGAGTTTCTGTTTCTCTTCATTATGCTCATTGACTACTTGCAGCAATGTCTTCTCTTTAAGGCTCTCTACCTTATTGAATATAGCATCTTTCAATAAATGCACAGTAATCATGTAGCCTCTTTTCATTAACTCTATTTCTTTCTTATAGATCCTATTTCTCAGTTCTATAAGATAAGTGTTTGTAAGAGAAGACTCTTGGCTATTGCCTTTTACTTGCTGTTTCTGTTTATTCCAGTCTGAAGGTTTTACTGTTTTGCCTGTACTGAAGTATATCCTTTCCCCATTATAGGAGATGGAGGCTTCAATAGGACATAGGCCCTGTTTGGTTTGTTTGCTTGTTCTGGCTGCAAACCTTACTGCTACACAATGGTTTTCCATATCTTTTTCTTTTTATGAAGAACGAGGTAAGTAGAAGTATGTCAGTGGTTTATGCAGAATTTGCAGCCTTTTGGGGATTTGTGGCATTTGGGCCGCAACTAAGGCAAAAATAAATCCCTGCAACTGTAGAAGTCGCAGGGATTGTATTGTTGGTTCTGAAGTGATGATTACTTCTTGTTGAGGGCCAGGTCAATGGCTACGGCGATAGCCACTGTTGCTCCTACCATAGGGTTGTTACCCATACCGAGGAAGCCCATCATCTCTACGTGGGCAGGTACTGAAGAAGAACCTGCAAACTGAGCGTCAGAGTGCATGCGGCCCATTGTGTCGGTCATACCGTAGGAAGCGGGACCTGCTGCCATGTTGTCGGGGTGCAGGGTGCGGCCCGTACCACCACCGGAAGCTACTGAGAAGTAGGGCTTGCCTGCGGCGAGACGCTCCTTCTTGTAGGTACCTGCTACAGGGTGCTGGAAACGTGTGGGGTTGGTAGAGTTACCGGTGATGGATACGTCTACATCCTCGCTCCAGTTGATAGCAACGCCTTCGCGTACATCGTCTGCACCGTAGCAGTTGACCTTTGCACGGGGACCGTCGCTATAGGCGATACGGTTGACAACATTGAGTTTGCCAGTATAGTAGTCAAACTTGGTCTGTACATAAGTAAAGCCATTGATACGGCTGATGATCTGTGCAGCGTCTTTGCCGAGACCGTTGAGGATAACGCGCAACGGATTTTTGCGTACCTTGTTGGCCATCTCTGCAATCTTGATGGCACCTTCTGCAGCAGCGAAAGACTCGTGGCCAGCCAAGAAGGCGAAGCACTGTGTCTCCTCGCGGAGCAGACGGGCGGCGAGGTTGCCGTGGCCAAGACCAACCTTACGGTCGTCGGCTACAGAACCGGGGATGCAGAATGCCTGCAGACCGATACCGATGGCCTCGGCTGCGTCGGCGGCTGTCTTCACGCCCTTCTTGATAGCGATAGCGGCACCCATAACGTAGGCCCACTTTGCGTTTTCGAAGCAGATACGCTGTGTGTCTTCACACATCTGATAGGGATCAACACCGGCGTCCTCGCAAATCTGGTTGGCTTCTTCGAGGCTCTTGATACCGTTTTCATTGAGAGCGGCAAGAACTTGCGCTTCGCGACGTTCCTGACTTTCGTAACTTACTTTTCTGATCATGTCGTGTTTCTCCTTATTATTCTTTACGTGGGTCGATTGATTTTACTGCGCCTTGCTCGGCGGTTGTACGGCCGTAGCATCCTGTGAATTTCTTCACGGCTTCGTTGGCATCCATACCGTTCTTGATGGCTTCCATCATCTTGCCGAGGTGTACGTACTCGTAGCCGCATACCTGACTGTCCTTGTCGAGGAACTGCTTGGTGATATAGCCCTCGGTCAGTTCGAGGTAGCGTGTACCCTTGGCAACGGTGCCGTAGAGTGTACCTGTCTGTGAGCGGAGACCCTTGCCGAGGTCTTCGAGACCAGCGCCGATAACGAGACCGCCCTCAGAGAATGCGCTCTGCGAACGTCCGTAGACAATCTGGAGGAAAAGTTCACGCATGGCGGTGTTGATGGCATCGCACACGAGGTCGGTGTTCAGAGCCTCAAGGATGGTCTTGCCGGGAAGAATCTCAGATGCCATGGCTGCAGAGTGAGTCATACCAGTACAACCGATGGTCTCCACGAGGGCTTCCTGTATGATACCGTCCTTGACGTTCAGAGACAGTTTGCAGGCACCCTGCTGGGGAGCACACCAACCCACACCGTGGGTGTATCCAGAAATATCAGAGATTTCCTTGGCGTAAACCCATTTTCCCTCTTCTGGGATGGGAGCCGGTCCGTGTTTGGGACCCTTGGCGACAACGCACATGTTGTCAACTTCCTTTGAATAAATCATAACTATTTAAGATAAATAATGTGTGTATAAATTGTCGTTTGTTGTATTGCGGTATCCGTGTGCTTTGCGCTTGAAGACATCGGTTTCCGAATAAAAAAGTACTTGAATTCGAGTACAAAAATACTAAAAATAATTGAGTGTATACCTACTTGTTGGTATTTTTTCCACGCGAAGCGTTTTTTTCACGTTTGGAAACGCTTTTGTGTCGTTTAGGGCTGTTGTGAGATAAATAGGTGTTCAACATTATTTTACCGGACAACCAATAGTACAAAAAATCCCGGCGAAGCACGCTGGTGGGTGTGTCGCCGGGACTTTTTATCGTTGCTTAGGGCTGTTTATTTGTGTCTATTGGCACGTTGTTCGCGGTATTTGGCCTTTTGGCGGGCCGAACCGCTACCGTGGGCACCTGTGATGTATTTCTTTTTCTTGGCTTTGGTCTTGACTTTTCCGTCATCTTTCTTGTTGCCTCCGCCTCCGCGCTTGAATACGATGCCGCCTCCGGCGATAATCTCGTCTATGTCGTTCATATTTCTTGAAGGTAGATATTACGGAATACGATAGGATGTATTAATGGTGGAAGAGGCGGACACCGGTGAAGGCCATGGTGATGCCGTACTTGTCGCAGGTGTCGATGACATTGTCGTCGCGTACCGATCCTCCGGCTTGTGCAATGTACTCCACTCCGCTTTTGTGGGCGCGCTCGATGTTGTCGCCGAAGGGGAAGAATGCATCGCTACCGAGGGCGACTTTCGTGTTTTGGGCAATCCAAGCCTTCTTTTCTTCTATGGTCAGCACTTCGGGCTTCTCCTTGAAGAACTGCTGCCAGGTACCGTCGCGCAGTACGTCGTCATGGTCTTCGCTGATGTATACATCAATGGTATTGTCGCGGTCGGCGCGGCGAATACCGTCGATGAAGGGCAGGCCCATCACTTTCGGATGTTGGCGCAGCCACCAGATGTCGGCCTTGTTGCCAGCGAGTCGTGTACAGTGTATGCGGCTCTGCTGTCCGGCTCCGATACCGATAGCCTGTCCGTCTTTGACGTAGCATACGGAGTTGGACTGTGTGTACTTCAGCGTGATGAGTGATATGGTCAGGTCGCGCAGGGCTTCGGGAGTGAAAGCGTGTGCCTTAGTGGGGATGTTCTCGAAGAGAGCGGGATTGTCGAGGCGGATGTCGTTGCGGCCTTGCTCGAAGGTGATGCCGAACACTTGCTTATGCTCAACAGGCTCGGGAGTATAGTTGGGATCGATCTTGATGACATTATAGGTGCCTTTGCGCTTCACTTTCAGAATGGCGAGGGCCTCTGGGGTAAAGTCGGGGGCTATCACGCCATCGCTCACTTCGCGCTTGAGAAGTATGGCGGTGGCCTCGTCGCAGGTATCGCTCAGGGCCACGAAATCACCGTATGAACTCATGCGGTCTGCTCCGCGGGCACGGGCATAGGCACAGGCGAGGGGAGAAAGTTCTATCTTCACGTCGTCGACGAAATAGATTTTCTTCAGTGTGTCGCTCAGCGGAAGACCGATAGCGGCGCCAGCCGGAGACACATGCTTGAATGATGCGGCGGCGGGAAGTCCCGTGGCGGCTTTCAGTTCTTTTACCAACTGCCATGAGTTGAGGGCGTCAAGGAAATTGATGTAGCCTGGGCGGCCGTTGAGAACTTCGATAGGCAACTCGCCGTCGGCCATGTAGATGCGCGATGGCTTTTGGTTCGGATTACATCCGTACTTCAGTGCTAATTCTTTCATTGTCTGAATGTTGAGAACGTGTAAGGCGTGTTCCGTATGTCACGCTTGTGCTTGTGGTTTTGGATAAGATGTCGTCCAAAACCATTCTGTATGCAAAATTACGCTTTTTCTGTGATATATGCAAGACGGCGGTACAAAGATGATGCCGCCGTCTTTGCGTGCCGTTACTTTACAGATCTCTTGTCAGTGTGCTCTCCGATGTTGATGATGTACAGTCCTGCCGCAGGTAGGGTAAGCGTGGTGCTGTTCTCTTGGCATACTATATTGTGTATCATTCGCCCGTCCAGCGCAAAAATGCGTATTCTTTGTCCTTGCGTGTTGTCGATATGCAGCGTTTTGCCGTCGCAATGTATGGCAGGTTTTTCGGTCGTGTTTGTTGTATTGATATTGGTGCTACTTCCTCCTTTGATGTGTATGCGCATTTCTTCGTTGGAGATGTCGTCGCGGTAGTGGCTACGGCTTCTTTTCATTACCCCTTCTGGTATGACAAGGGTATAGTTGGCTCCATCTTCCAGTGGTATCGGAGTGCCGTGAAAGTAAATGCCTAAGTAGTTGGATAAAGAATAATATGTTTCCACGAGATTGCCATAGTCAATGATTTCATCCTCTTTGTATACAATGGGTTTGAAATAGGATTGGTAGTCTTGTATGGCAGAAAGATTTATGGCCATTTTGCTCAGCTCGTGCAATGTTTCGCCTTCGTGTGGCGAACGGCATGTCATTTTGATGTGGCCTGGGACATGGAACGTACGTCTAATCTCTGCATTTGTACATGAGGGCTCATCTTGTTTGCAGATGTTTCCTGCTTCAATTACTATTGTATAGTATTTGTCTTTGGGCAATAATAGGGAGTCAAACTCAGCCTCTACACATCCGCCCTTGCCTTTGGAGTATTCTATGGTATAATTTTTAGGCTGCCTTTAGCAACTGTGTCGTCTTCACAAATGATGATGGCAGGCGTGTCGGGTTTTACATTGACAGGGACATCAAAAGAAAAAAACAATTGGTATTGGAGAGCACAGAATACTTCTGTCCCATTGTAAGTATTGTCAAGGGTGAAATGTTTAGGGGTGAGCGATGTGCTATACTCCTGTGCTTGTGCCATTATGATGTTGCTTGCCAGGCCGCAGATGACAAGAAGGCCCTTGAATGTAGACCAATGTTTGAGGATATTGTGAAAAATCATAGGTTTGTCTTTTAGAATTATGATTTGCCGGAATGTTCTCTTTTTTGAAAATGTTTTTCTGTGGAGGATTATTCTCCACCTACAAAATCAACGCGGATTTCCTTGCTGGATAGATTGTAACTGAGATTTCGTGATTGGAAAGCATCTTCTGCGACCACAAAACTATATTTTGTACCTTTCTTGAAATACAATGTTTTTCCGAATTCTGCTTCTGCAGTATCATAAATACCCCAATCATTAATGACCTGCATAGGGAATGTTTCTATCACATTGTCGCCTTCGTATAGTGTGACGCATGGGTTTGACTTTTCTGTGGCATAACAATGAAACAGAACAGAAAATTTCTGCAGCGTCTTTATTGTGTCTCCGTTCTCAGGGATGGTTTGTAGTACGTGTAGGTAGTCGGGAATGCAGATGGGGAATTCTATGATGTCGTTTTTTAGAGAAGGGGCGCTTTTCCACCAAACTGTTCCTGCCGGAATGACCACGGCGTAGTTTCCAACAGGTAGACGGAGAAAGTCAAAGGTACAATTCAATGCGGTTATATGGTATGTCACGTCTTCGAAACCGCTATATGTGAGGTATGGTCGTGTAGAACCGATCACAACGCCATCTTGTACAAGGAAGGCACGTGTGTTTTTGTCAAATGCGACAGTGTCATCGAATACGAAAGAAACGTTATCGTATAATAAACCTCCTTGGGGTATGTACAATGTCGGATCAATGAGATTTGTGCCGTAGTATTGTGGTGCAGGGGAAATTGTTTTTTCTTCATCTGCTGAAACTGTAGAAAGTAGGCTTATCAAACAAGCGACGATGAGGAATATTCGTTTTGTAGTTGTCATGATATTTGCTATTTGGTTGATTTCTTTTCTTTTCTTGCTAATGTCATTTGTACTGCGCTATTGGCATCTACCAATCCGTAGTCATAGTATTCGTTCCACGAACCATATTCTTTGTCCGTGTCGTATTCGTAGTCTCCGATTTTCTTCGCAGTTTTAGCAAGGATTTCACGGACCTCTTTATAAGTGAGTGACGGGTCAATTTCGAGCATTATTTCCGGTGGCGTAGTTCCACGCGTTGCTGACAGAAATGTCAAATCCCTTGTATTCGCTGTTGTACAATCCCCATTGTTGGTGAACTTTAGGGTCGTATGAAATCTCGAATCCGTTGTATGCAAAGTCGGGTGAGGCTGAGGCGTAGCGGTTTGATTCGTACAGGGCGTTTGCTATGTCAATGGGTGAGACTGTGGCATCTGGTTGTTGTACTAAAAGATACCATAAAGGCAAGATGTTGTATTGGTAGACGATGTTGAGCCCATATCGTTTGGCATCTTCTTCCAAAAGATGAAAGTCTGCTGCTGTTTTCAGTTTGACTGAAATGTATCCAGTCAAGGTTAATTCCAATCCTGTGCTGTTGGTGTAGCATGGTGTGATACGGCGAGCAATGACACTACTTGCCAGCATTGTCTTGGCAGTAGTGCTGTTTGTCGGACATTCGTATGTGTGAATGCGGGCGTTGTCTGTGAAAATTGTGTTGAGCGGTGTGTAGATGGACGGTAAGGCAATCTGGTCAGAAGCAGACGCCCGGATGGATATCTTGTGCTCGCTTTTTAGAAGTTTTACAGGGCGCCCATCACAGTAGTAGAAGGTACTTTGCGCCATTGCTACTCCGTTTACGAACGATGCGATGATGAAAATCAAGACTAATTTCATAATGGCAGATCTTGACGTAGGGATATGATTACAATGGACAAGTGCAAATTTATGAATTTTTTCAAGTTACTTTACAGATATCTTGTCAGTGTGCTCTCCGGTGTTGACGATGTACAGTCCTGCCGCAGGTAGGGTAAGCGTGGTGCTGTTCTCTTGGCATATTATATTGTGTATCATTCGCCCGTCCAGCGCAAAAATACGTATTCTTTGTCCTTGCGTGTTGTCGATATGCAGCGTTTTGCCGTCGCAATGTATGGCAGGTTTTTCGGTTGTGTTTGTTGTATTGATATTGGTGCTGCTTCCTCCTTTGATGTGTATGCGCATCTCTTCGTTGGAGATGTCGTCGCGGTAGTGGGTCCAACTTCTCTTCATCACTCCTTCTGGTATGACAATGGTGTAGTCTGCACCATCTTCAAGCACTATTGGCTCGCTTTGGAAATAGCCACCGAATTTAATGTTTATGGCGTTGCTGTTGTAAGAACTTGTTATGACACTACCATAGTCTGTCGGCACGTTCCCTTTGTATATAGTGGGCTTGAAATTGGAGGTGTAATCTTGTCTCGCAGACAATGTGATCACAATAGAACTTAACTCGTTTAGTGTATCACCTTCTGCTGGAGTACTATCAAGCATTTTGATGTGGTCCGGAATGTGGAACGTACGTTTGATTTCTGCGTTTGTGCATGACGGGGCACCTTGACTATAGATGCATCCTGCGCCAATGACCAGTGTGTAGTCGTTGTCTTTGGGCAAGAACAAAGAGTCAAAATCAGCTTCTACGTATCCGGCAATACCTTTTGAGTATTCTATGTTGTATGCACGGAGAACTCCTTCAGCGACGGTGTCCTCTTCACAAACGATGAAGGCAGTCGCAGCGGACTGTAATTCAACGGGTTCGCCAAACGAGAAAAATAATTGATGTTGTAGGGCGAATAGAACATTTGTCTTGTTGTCGAGATGGTCAAGGGAAAAATCTGTCGGTACAAGTGATGATGATTGTTCTTGTGCGCGTGTCGCCAAGCTACATGTAAGGCAGATGCCGACAAGGAGTCCGATGAAAGACCGTATATGTTGTATGTTGTATAAAGTCATATTGCTTTTTGTTTGTAGGTGGGTTTTGATATGCGTTTTTTGAAATTTTCATTCTCCTCCCGTAAAGTCGATGCAAATCTCTTTGTTTGAAAGATTTGCGTTTACACCTGGTCTGGTCATGAATGCGTCCTCTTTGACGATAAAACGGTAATTGGTACCCTTTTTGAAGTGTAGCGTTTTCCCGAAATTTGCTTCTGCTGTATCGAAACTGCCATAGTCATCGATGACCGTCATGGGGTATGTCCCGATGGCTACATCTCCTTCATATAGCGTGACGCTTGGGTCTGTTTTTTCCGTAACATAACAATGGAACAAGATGGAAAATTTTTGCAACGATGTTACTGTATCTCCGCTTTGGGGACTTGTCTGTATGGCATGGAGACAGTCGGGTACACAGATAGGACGTTCTATAATGTCGTTTTTCAATGATGGGTTGTTTTTCCACCAAATAGTCCCTGCTGGAATGACCAATGTATAATATCCAACGGGTAGCCGAGGGTAATCGAACCTACAATCTAAAATTGTTTTCGTTCCCAGGTCTTCCCAACCATAAAAATTAAGGATGGGTTGTGTTGCCCCAAAAACTCTTCCCTCATGCATAATAAAAACACGTGCTGTTTTGTCAAATGCGATGGTATCTTCAAAAGTAAATTTAGTGTCGTATAGTAACCCGTTATGTAGGAATAGTGTTGAATCAATGCAGTTTGTTCCATAGTAAATTGGTGTCGGTGCTTTTCTTGTTTCTGTTTGGGCACTGACTGCATTTAGCAAATACCATAAGAGTATTGCAAAAATGAATGGATTTCTTCTATTTATCATGGTCGTTTTTTTGAAGGTTAGATTTTTCCTCTTTTTTCATCAATGTCATTTGTACTGCGCTATTGGCATCTACCAATCCGTAGCCATAGTATTCGTTCCACGAACCATATTCTTTGTCCAGTGTCGTACAATGTCGGGCAAGACCAAATGCTGGCATAGTAGTCGCCTTCCTCGAGTACTTCCAGTTTGAACGTTTTAAATGTTTGCACTCGGTCTGTGGAGATGTAACAGTCTTTTGTACTTGTGGTACAATTGGTGGTGATCTCCCCCGTTTGTGCCGATGCATTCAATGCCAGTATTGATGAAAATGCAGCGCATAAAAGAAAAATAATCGTTTTTCTATGCATGGTAATTAGGCGTGTGAAAGTAGGTTAGTAGGTAATTTTTGCAAATATAGTGTTTTTCTTTTGGTCAAGACAATTTTGACGGTCTGTTTTTGTCAGAAACGTCTGAAAATATATTTGTTGCCTGCAAATGATGGTGGATTGCCCTAAAATTAGTATTTTTGCAGCAACCTGAATAAGGGACACAATAATTATCAATCTATAAGATGAAAATATTCACAGGCGCTCAGTTGCGTGAGTTGGACAAATATACAATAGAACACGAGCCGGTTACCTCGCTTGACTTGATGGAACGTGCCGCCCGTGCTGTAACCGATGCTATTGCGTCGGAATGGTCGGAACGGACACCCGTTGTTGTGTTTGCTGGTCCCGGCAACAATGGTGGTGATGCGCTGGCTGTAGCGCGTATGCTGGG
Source organism: Lachnospiraceae bacterium (assembly GCA_963604975.1). Lineage (GTDB taxonomy): Bacteria > Bacteroidota > Bacteroidia > Bacteroidales > Bacteroidaceae > Prevotella. The sequence continues at coordinate 17,222 of CAVCSC010000015.1, forward strand.
TGGAAGAGGATATAAGGTAGACGTTTACCTTTTCAATGTTCTCCATCATCTGTCAGAAGACTGCGAAACCAATCGGCAACGGCTTGTCGACGATAAGTGCGTGCATACATTTGTAGAGGTGACGCAGAATTTCGACCCGCCGAAACTGAACGCGGACACACTTGTCGTGGATGGCCTTTTCGGGTCCGGACTCAACAAACCGCTGGGCGGAGGCTTTGCCTCGCTTGTGCAGTATATCAACCAGTCTCCGGCTCAGGTGGTCAGTATTGATATGCCTTCCGGACTGATGACGGAAGACAATACGGGAAATGACTTCAGTCGTATCGTGAAGGCAACCCTTACCTTGACCTTGCAGCAACGCAAGTTGGCTATGATGTTCGGTGACTGCAACGAGTGTATTGGCAGATTGCGTGTGCTCGACATACATCTTTCCGATGAGGCTATGGATGCCATGACGACGCCGTACACAACGGTGGAGGAACATGAGGTCGCCGCCCAACTGATCAAGCGCAGCCCGTTTGCCCATAAAGGATCTGTGGGACATGCTCTGTTGATGTCAGGAAGTTACGGCATGGCGGGCGCATCCATTTTGGCTTCGCGGGCCTGTCTGAAAACAGGCGTGGGCAAGGTGACCGTCGCTGTACCTTATTGTAATGTGATGCCTGTGCAGGTCGCTGTGCCCGAGGCCGTACTGTCGGTGGACAGCGACGAGCAATGCCTGTCTACGGCAGTTGACACTACCGGATATACCGCAGTCGGTGTGGGACCGGGGCTTGGCGTAGAGGAAACAACGGCATTGGCGCTCATTTCCCAAATACGGTCAACGCATTGTCCGATGGTGCTCGACGCAGACGCTATCAATATCCTCAGCCTGCATGGTGCATGGTTGCACCAACTGCCCTCCGGACTGATATTGACTCCTCATCCCGGTGAGTTCGACCGCCTTGCCGGTCGCTCTACCTGTGAGTACGAGCGCCTTATGAAGGCCCGTGACCTTGCCGCCCAACTCGGGGCATACATTCTGCTCAAGGGACATTACTCAGCCTTGTGTATGCCAGACGGACAAATCATCTTCAACACTACAGGCAACGCAGGTATGGCCACCGCCGGAAGCGGTGATGTGTTGACGGGTATGATTACCGCTTTGTTGGCACAAGGCTATAGTCGCAAGTGGGCTTGTATTATCGGTATGTACCTTCATGGGCTGGCAGGCGATATCGCTGTTGCGCAGACGGGCGAGGAAGGCTTGATGGCCAGTGATATTATCGACAATATCCCCCGGGCATTCCGCCGTATCAAGAACTGACACTACCAATCTCCGATTATGACCAATAAATCAATCTTAGCATTGTTGCTTGCATTGCTTTCCCTTTCAGCGTCTGCTGCTGACAAGGAAAACGAGGGCTTGACCTATTATCTTCCGAAAACGGCCGTCAACGTGTCGTTGCTCGTGGAGAAGACTACGTATACACCGGGGCAGATGGCGGCATACGCCGAACTGTATTTCAAGACGCCTGCCAAGACGGTGGCCGATGTCGACTATCGCATTGTCGGAATCCGTTTCTCGACCGAAGGCGTGCCTGACTCCACCAAGCGACACACCATACTATTGGATAAGAAACATAGTATCTTTGATATCGACTGCGAGAAAAACGGCGTGTTGCGCGCCATCAACACCAAGGGTGTCACAAAGGAAACTCCGACAGCGTTTGTTCCTGCCCGGAAACCGGCGCCGCTCAATCCTAACGACTATATGAGCCAAGACATCCTCTCCGCCGGAAATTTGCCCAAGATGGCACAAATGGTGGCACAGGAAATCTATGACATCCGCGACAGTCGCAACCAACTCTCCCGTGGCGAGGCCGACTTTATGCCCAACGATGGTGAACAGTTGCGCATGATGCTTGTTCAGTTGCGTACCCAGGAAACTGCACTCATGCAGATGTTTACGGGTGTGACGGTCAAGGATACCACGGAGTGCGTCTTCCAGTTTGTACCCGATCCTACGGTGCAGAAGCGTACCCTGTTCCGTTTCTCGAAGAAATTCGGTTGTGTGGCCGATGATGATCTTTCCGGCGAACCGTACTACGTATATGTAGACGATGAACATATATATCCCGATTTTCCCGATGAGGCTGAGGCTGCAAAGAAACAGAAGGACGATCTTGTGTTGGGCGTGAACCTGCCGGGAAAAATCCGGGTACGTCTGAGCGCCGGCAGTCAGACTCAGGCTTCCTTTGAAACCTATGCCGCACAGTATGGTCGAGAGGAAATGCTCAGCGGGTCGCTTTTCGGCAAGAAGATGACCGCTCGGTTGGTGCTTGATACGGTGACCGGTGCTGTGGTGTCACTCAAGACCGAGCCGATAGAGTAATGTCCGCAATAGGGTAGGGTACGGGCTTTCCCCGTACCTCCAACAGGATTATGGAAAAGAGAAACAATGAACTGCGGCGGCTACTTGAGGCCGTCGAGCGCAAATTCACCATGCATCCCTTTAAGGCCTTGGCGACAGGAAAACTGACGCGTTATCTCAGGGGAATGGAAAAGCCCAAGCAAGAGACGCTCGACAAAATCTCCCTTTTTGTAGGATTCCAAAACTGGGAGAGTTTCCAGGCTACGTTGCACGGCGAGGATGACGGACAGAACAATTTCGGCGAGGATGCGCCGCTTGAAAAGAAAGCGGAAAAGAGCCACGGACCTATGTCCGATGTACCATAAAAAAAACTAAAAGCGGACTTTTGCGGATTTTTTGTACTAAATTTGCAGATTGGTACGACAAATCAGTACAACGATGCAGTTGGCAAACGGTATGACATTCCATTTCAAGAAATTAGATATTTTCATCGCCAAGCAGTTTGGTCTTCTCTTCGTGGGAACTTTCTTCATCTGCCAGTTTGTGCTGATGATGCAGTTCTTGTGGCGATACATTGATGTACTGATTGGCAAGGGACTCTCGCTTGATGTCTTGGCGCAGTTCTTCTGGCATATGGGTGTCATGCTTGTCCCCCAGGCCTTGCCGCTTGCCATTCTACTTTCGTCTCTTATCACGTTTGGAAATTTGGGCGAAAGTAGCGAGTTGACCGCCATCAAGGCAGCCGGTATCTCACTGATGCAGGCCTTCCGGTCGCTGATTTTTATTTCCGTTGTCATCTTCTTCATCTCCCTGTGGTTTCAAAATACGGTTGGTCCGAGTGCCAACCAGAAACTCACGCAACTGCTCATCTCGATGAAGCAGAAAAGCCCGGAACTGGAAATACCCGAAGGCATCTTCTATGACGGTCTGCCCAACAGCAATCTGTATGTGCAGAAACGAGACCTCAATACAGGCAAACTCTATGGTATCATGATCTACCGTATGACCGGCAGTTATGAGGACCAGGCCATTATCCTTGCCGATTCGGGCATGCTGCAGGCAACGGCAGAAAAGAAACATCTCGTACTCAGTCTGTGGAGTGGAGAATGGTTTGAAAATATGCAGTCGCAGGAATTGGCCAATAGCGCATCTGTGCCTTATCGTCGCGAAACGTTCGTGAGCAAGCGCATTGTGCTCGACTATGACGGCGATTTCAGTATGACCGATGCTACCTCGCTGTCAAACAATGCACGAGGCAAGGGCTTCGCACAATTGTTCCGCGACCGTGACTCCCTCAAACTACAGTACGACAGTATCGGTCGTAGTTACTATCGTGACGACCAACGCTATTATTATAGAGCCTCCCTACTCTCGCATAAGGACTCTTTGACGGCCTTGCGCCGCAGTACCGCCAAGACGTTTGATGTCGACTCGGCCTTTGACCGCCTGTCGCCCGAAGGCAAGCGCGATGTGCTCAACAATGCGCTCAGTCGCGTGCAGATGCACCTTCAGGACCTCGACTTTCGGAGTATGATCACGACCGACGGCGACAAACTCATACGGTCGCACGAGGTAGAAGCCATCAGCAAGGTGACACTCGCCCTGCAGTGTCTGCTCTTCTTCTTTATCGGCGCACCGCTCGGCGCTATCATCCGAAAAGGAGGACTCGGTCTGCCGGTCATCCTTTCTGTACTGGTATTCATCGTCTATTACATTCTTGACAACTCCGGTACCCGTATGGCCAAAGGCGGTATGTGGGCCGTATGGTTCGGTTCGGTGCTGGCCATCGCCGTTCTCTCCCCGTTGGCGGTATTTGTCACCTACAAGGCCACCAACGACTCTATGGTCTTCAATATCGATCTCTACCGCAATTTCTTTATGCGGCTGCTTGGTCTGCGTCTTCACAGACAGATTACCCGCAAGGACGTGATTATCACCGACCCCGACTATCCGACCGACAGATCCCGTCTTTCGGATCTCTCCGAGGCTATACGCACTTACGCTCAGCAACACCGACTGAAGCGGTTGCCCAATTGGATACGGGTGTTCTTCCGTTACGAGCCGGATCATGAGGTGGAGCGTATCGCCAACGAACTCGAAGTTGTCATCGAAGACTTGTCGAACACCAAGGATCGGGCAATCATTACACGACTCAATGACTATCCTGTCATGTCGGTCAAAGCCCATACCCGTCCGTTTGAAAGGAAATGGCTCAACATACTTTCTGCCATTCTCTTTCCCATTGGAATTGTACTCTACATCCGTATGTGGCGCTTCCGGGTTCGCCTGTGGCGCGATTTACATGCCACAGTACAGGCCAGTGACAGCATTATCGCCCGAATCGACGAAATGGAGAAGAATGGGGCGGCAAGCGTGAAATAAAAGTTTTATATATAATAATGTAGCGACAGTTTCCCGTCCGCAGCGCGAGCCACTTGAAAAATGCGCCGGACAGGAACTGCAAAAGGAAGAATATAGGAAATGGACAATATCAAACTGAGCAGCATCGAAGATGCACTGAAAGATTTCAAGGAAGGAAAGTTTCTTATCGTTGTCGATGATGAAGACCGTGAAAATGAGGGCGATCTCATTATCGCTGCCGAAAAGATTACGGCTGAGAAGGTCAATTTCATGTTGATCAACGCGCGTGGCGTGTTGTGCGCCCCCATCACCTTGTCCCGTTGTGAGGAATTGGATCTTCCCCGTCAGGTGAGCGACAATACTTCTCTGCTGGGTACTCCCTTTACCGTTACGGTCGACAAACTCGAAGGTTGTAGTACAGGCGTTTCCGCGCACGACCGTGCCGAGACCATCAAGGCGCTGGCCGATCCTCAGTCTACGCCGCAGACTTTCGGTCGCCCTGGCCATGTCAATCCGCTCTATGCTCAGGACAATGGCGTTCTCCGTCGCTGTGGACATACCGAGGCTGCCGTAGATTTGTGCAAACTTACAGGATTGTATCCTGCCGGTGCCCTTATGGAAATCATGAATGAGGATGGTACCATGGCCCGCATGCCCCAACTGCAGAAACTTGCTGCGGAGTGGGATATCAAGATTATTACCATCCGCGACCTCATCGCCTACCGTCTGCAGCATGAGTCGATCATCGAGGTGGGCGAAGAGGTGGAAATGCCCACAGAGTACGGTCATTTCCGGCTTATTCCTTTCCGTCAGCAGAGCACGGGTCTTGAACATATGGCTCTGGTCAAGGGCGAATGGTCGGAGGACGAGTCGATACTGGTACGTGTTCATTCATCCTGTGCGACAGGCGACATCCTTGGTAGTAAGCGCTGTGACTGCGGTGAGCAGTTGCACAAGGCTATGCAGATGATCGAAAAGGAAGGCAAGGGCGTCCTCGTCTATATGCAGCAGGAAGGCCGCGGTATCGGTCTGATGAACAAAATAGCCGCTTACAAACTGCAGGAGGAAGGCTACGACACGGTAGATGCCAACGTGCATCTCGGTTTCCGTCCTGACGAGCGCGACTATGGATGCGGCGCACAGATGCTCCGCCACCTTGGGGTACACAAGATGCGTCTGTTGACCAACAATCCCGTCAAGCGTGTCGGACTTGAAGCCTACGGACTCGAAATCGTTGAGAATGTCCCTATAGAGGTAACTCCGAACGAGTTCAATGAACGTTATCTCAAGACCAAACGTGACCGTATGGGACACACGCTGCACCTGCGGTAGTCAATTTACAACGCGTCGCTATTGTAATTAACCAATATATAAAAGTATGTCTGAATTATCCAATCGCTTGAATCGTCTGGCTCCTTCTGCTACTTTGGCTATGTCGCAAAAAAGCAGTGAGATGAAAGCACAGGGCATTGACGTCATCAACCTGAGTGTCGGAGAACCCGACTTTAACACGCCGGAACCTATCAAAGAGGCAGCGAAGAAGGCTATCGACGAAAATTACTCACGCTATTCGCCAGTTCCAGGCTATCCTGAACTCCGAAAGGCTATCGTTGCGAAACTGAAGAACGAGAACGGTCTCGACTACACCATGAACGAGATTTTGGTGTCGAATGGTGCCAAACAGAGTGTCTGCAATACCGTGATGGCGTTGGTCAATGAAGGCGAAGAAGTGATTATTCCTGCACCGTATTGGGTAAGCTATCCGCAGATGGCCAAACTGGCTGGCGCTACACCCGTATTCGTAAATGCCGGATTCGAGCAAAATTTCAAGATGACTCCCGAACAGTTGGAGCAGGCGATAACGCCCAAGACACGCCTCCTCATCCTCTGTTCTCCGAGCAATCCTACGGGTAGTGTCTATTCCAAGGAAGAACTCAAGGGACTTGCCGATGTCATCTTGAGCCACGACAACCTCTATGTGTTGGCAGACGAAATCTACGAACATATTAATTATGTGGGTCACCACGAGAGCATAGCCCAGTTCCCCGGCATGAAGGAGCGTTCCATCATCGTCAACGGTGTGTCCAAAGCCTATGCCATGACCGGATGGCGCATTGGCTATATCGCTGCTCCGGAATGGATTGTCAAAGGTTGCAACAAACTGCAGGGACAGTATACCAGCGGTCCGTGTTCCGTTAGCCAAAAGGCTGCGGAAGCCGCTTATACCCTTCCGCAGGACTGTGTGGAGACTATGCGTCAGGCTTTCGAACGTCGCCGTGACCTCATCGTCTCCTTGGCCAAGGATATACCCGGACTTGAGGTAAACCAACCTCAGGGCGCATTCTACCTGTTCCCCAAGTGCAGCAGTTTCTTCGGCAAGTCAGACGGCTCGCACGTCATCCGTACGTCTACCGATTTGGCCATGTATCTTCTCGAAGTAGGACACGTGGCCACAGTAGGCGGAGATGCCTTTGGCGACCCGGACTGTTTCCGTATGAGTTATGCCACGAGTGATGACAATATACGTGAGGCTATGAGGCGTATAAAACAGGCATTGGAACGCTTGGCGTAAATATATGTTAAAAGCAACTGAAACATTCGGTAATTGTGTATAAATTGCTTATCTTTGCCACGTTGATTTGGCAAAATAGCCCATTTTTGGCGATTGCCGGAACGTCAGCACCATGTTAACTATACAATACAATGATTCACAACTTAATCATTAATAACTAATTTAATTACAAAAAATTATGGCAACTACACAAGCTAAAGTGAGTCCGAAGAAAAAATCTTCCGGATTCCAGGGAGTAAGAGATGCAATTTGGATCATCATCGCATGTTTCATCCTTGCAGTATGCTTCTACCAGTTCGTATTGGGTAATCCCGACAACTTCGTTGGTGGCGACCCCAAGAATGCAGTGAAGGACGGTAGCCTTCTCGGTACAGTGTACAAGGGTGGTATCGTGGTTCCTGTGATCATCACCTTGCTCTTCACCGTAATCGCTCTCTCTATCGAGCGTTTCTTCGCTCTCCGCAATGCTTTCGGTAAGAGCTCTCTCGGCAAATTCGTCATTGGTGTGAAGGCTGCTATCACTGCTGGTGATATGGCAAAGGCTCAGGAAATCTGCGACAAGCAGAGAGGTTGCGTTGCCAACGTTGTTGGTGCTTCTATCAAGGCTTACAAGGAAATGGAAGCTGCTCCCAATCTGAAGCGTGCCCAGAAGGTCGCTAAGATTCAGCAGGCTCACGAGGAGGCTACTCAGCTTGAGATGCCTACTCTCCAGATGAACATGCCTATCCTTGCTACTATCGTTACCCTCGGTACTCTTACCGCCTTGTTCGGTACCGTTGTCGGTATGATTCGTTCGTTCGCAGCCCTGGCTTCCGGTGGTGGTGGTGACTCCCTCCAGTTGTCCGAAGGTATTTCTGAGGCCCTTGTGAACACCGCATCAGGTATTTTGACATCTTGGTTCGCTGTTGTTTCTTACAACTACTATTCAAACAAGATCGACAAGCTGACATACGCTCTCGACGAAGTAGGATACACTATTGCTCAGACATACGAAGCAAATCACGCAGACGAGGCTTAATTTTACTAACCCTTTAAAACGTTTATCATTATGGGTAAAGTAAAAATTAAGAAGGCGGATGTTTGGATAGACATGACCCCAATGTCCGACGTGATGGTCCTCTTGCTTACGTTCTTCATGTTGACATCAACATTCGTGAAGAATGAGGCAGTGAAGGTCGTCACTCCAGGGTCAGTCTCGGAAATCAAGGTTCCCGAGAACAATGTCTTGACCATCCTCTGTGATGATGCCGGCCGCATTTTCGTGGGTATGGACAACCCCAGCAAGATGCGTGACCTCGTTTCTGGAATGGCAGGAAACTATAGCGTTTCTCTGACCGCAAAGGAACTTGAGGCCGGTCAAGGTGCCGCTTCTATCGGTGTGCCCATGCAAGACTTGAGCACCTGCTTGAAGCTCGGCGATAAAATGAATGAATACCAGGCCACCAAAGGTATCCCTACCGACAGTGTCAATGGTAAAATGAGTGAATTCCAAGATTGGGTTCAAACGGCTCGCCTGAACAACGGCTCCGACATGAAGATTGCTATCAAGGCTTCTGCTACTACTCCTTATGCTGTAGTAAAGAAGATGATGTCGGAACTTCAGGATATGAACGAGAACCGCTACTTCTTGATTACGTCGCTTAAATCAAATTCGGAGGAATAAGACATGGCAAAGAAAAAAGCAAGCAGACAGAAAAAAATGAACACCCGCGTGGACTTCACGCCTATGGTGGACATGATGATGCTTCTGATCACGTTCTTCATGCTCTGTACGTCTTTGGCTAAGCCTCAGGCGATGAATTTGACCATGCCAAGCAACGACAAGAACATCTCTGACAAGGATCGCAATGCGGCCAAGGCTTCCCAGACCATCACCATCTATGTGTGCGGTCAGGACAAGATCTTCCATGTTGACGGTATACCCAACTACAGTGATCCCACTTGCCTGAAGGAAACAACTTGGGGTAAAGACGGTATTCGCGACGTGCTCATCAAGCACGTTACCGAAGACGGTTCTACTCCTGTTGCCGACATCATGGCAGCAAAGATCAAACTTGACCAGAAGCGGGTGCAGAACCCCAATGCTTTCAACGATAGTATCTATGATGCCGAGTTGAGCAAGATCAAGAAGGGTGACCTCGAAGGCGGAAAGGTGCCGACGATGACTATCATCATCAAGTGTACCGACAAGGCTTCTTACAAGAACATGGTCGACGCTTTGGACGAAATGACTATCTGCAGTATCGGAACATACGTTATTGACAAAGTTACTCCCGATGACGAGGCTCTGCTGAAATCAAAGGGCGTTACCGACTTCCAGTAACATAATAATTAAAAGAAAGGTTTAGAAAATGTCAAAAATAGATTTGATATCCAGTGAATGGACTGACCTCGTCTTCGAGGGCAGAAACCAGGAATATGGAGCCTATAAGTTGCGCAAGGGCACAACCAAGCGTAACATCTGGTCAATTATTATAGTTGCCGTTGCTGCAGTTCTTCTTTTCCTCGGTCTTCAGTTGCAAAGAATGGTGGAAGCCAACAAGAAAGTTGAGAATACACAGGAAAACGTTCTTGCAACACTCGCAGACAAGAAGAAAGAAGCCAAAGTCGAGAAGAAAGAGGCTCCGAAGATTGAACCTGAAAAGGTAGTCGAGCAAGTGAAGTCTTCTGTGAAATTTACCGCACCTGTCATCAAGAAGGACAATGAGGTAAAGGAAGAGGACGAGATCAAACTCGAAGAAGTAGAGAAGAGCAACAAGGCTGTCGGTGCCTTCACTGTTGAGGGTAACGATGAGGTTGGTGGCTCTGTGCTCAAAGCCAAGGAAGAAATCGCTGCTCCCGAACCTCCCAAGCATGAGGAGGAGACCAAGATTTTCGAGGTCGTAGAGCAGATGCCTAAGTTCCCTGGCGGCGACGCCGCTCTTATTCAGTACCTGGCCAGCCACACCAACTATCCTACCGTAGCCGCCGAGAACGGTGTTCAAGGTAAGGTATATGTAGGCTTCGTGGTAGAGCGCGACGGTTCCGTATCCGATGTGAAGATTCTTCGCTCTGTCGATCCTTCACTCGACAAGGAAGCCATGCGCGTGGTTCGCTCCATGCCGAAGTGGACACCCGGTAAGCAGAACGGTTCTGCCGTTCGTGTGAAGTTCCAGGTGCCTGTTAACTTCAAACTGCAGTAATATCACTATTATTGTATAATGAGAAAAAACATATCTTACATATTCGTAGGATTAACACTTGCAGCCATCCTTCTTGCCTCCTGTGGCAACACAAAGCGGAAGGATGGCCGCACAGATACAAATTCGTCAGGGACGATCAGTTTCGTCTCTGACGAAAGTTTTAGTCCTGTCATTGATGAACTCATCCAGGTGTTTGAGGCCAGTTGTCCCAACGCCAAGGTCAACCCCGTCTATACCAATCAAGAGGACGGTATCAGTATGCTGATGAAAGGCAAGACCTATCTGGTGATTTCATCTCGTAAATTTACCCAAAAGGAATTCGACTACCTTAAGGCCACCGACCAGTTGCCGGAGGCTGTACCCTTGGCTTACGACGGTATGGCACTCATCTGCAACAACCACAATCTGGACTCTTGTATCACTGTAGACAACGTGAAGAAGATACTTCTTGGTCAGGTGAAAAACTGGAACGAGATCAACAAGGGTTCCAAACTCGGTGAAATATGGGTTTGCTTCGACAATACTCGTTCAAGTGCAGTCCGCTACTGCGTAGACTCCATCATGGGCGGCAAGCAGATCAGCAGTCCCAATATTTTTGCTGCCAAGAATAGCAAAGATGTTGTAGACTATGTCGAGAGAACACCGAACGCTATTGGTGTCATTGGTAGTAATTGGCTTAATGACAAGCGCGATACTACCAACACTACTTGGAATAGAAAAATCACAGTCATGTCTGTCAGCAAGATGCAGGAGGCTACCCCAATGAACAGTTGGAAGCCCTATCAGGCATGGCTTCTCAATGGGCGGTATCCCTTCGTCCGTACCATATATGCATTGCTCAACGACCCGAAACGCGGTTTGCCTTGGGGCTTTGCCCACTTTATTGAGTCACCGCGAGGTCAGCTTATTGTCTTCAAAACTGGACTTTTGCCGGTAAAAGGCGAAATTACCATTCGTGACGTTAACGTGAATAACGATTATTGATTCTTTTTAGCAATACAATATTAAACGAAAAGTGCTGGACTACGTCCAAAAGGAAACAATTCAACTAAAGAAAGAAAAATTATGAAAGCAATCAAATATCTCGTTGCAGGGGCTTTGATGCTCAGCATCTCCGCTCCTACCATGGCACAGGACACCAAGTCGCAGATTGATGCCATCACAAAAGTGGTCGTTGACAACAAGGGTGACGTGAAGGCTACCCAGGACGCAGTCAAGCAGTATCTCAAGCTCTACAAGAAGGATGCCGTTGCCCTCGCCGGTCTCGGTCAGGCTTTCCTTGATGCCAAGAACTTCGAGGAGGCCAAGAAGTATGCAGCACTTGCACGCAAGGCCAACAAGAATGTTGCTGACGGCTATCTGCTCGAAGGCAATATCGCTGCTGCCCAGGACGATGGCGGTGAGGCCGCTTCATGGTATGAGCAGGCCACCATCTTCGATCCCCAGAACCCCAGCGGCTATGTACGCTATGCCAGCATCTACCAGAAGGTGGATCCGGATGGCGCTGTTGCTATGCTCGAAAAACTCCGTACCGTTAAGCCCGACTATCCTGTAGACGGTGCAGCAGGTTACATGTACTCCAAGAACGACAAACTCAAGTCTGCCATCTCTTACTATGACAAGGTGCAGAACGTTACCTCGCTTGAGGACTATATCCTCTTCGACTATGCTTCTACTGCCTATGTGCTTGATCAGTATGACAAGGCTTTGAAAATCTCTGTTGCTGGTATCCAGAAATATCCCGATTACAGTCCCTTCAAGCGTATGGCTTTCTATGCCAGCGACAAACTGAAGAACTATTCTGACGCTGTGACCTACGCAGACCAGTTGTTCAACAAGACTGACACCTTGAAGTTCATCGCCAACGACTATATGTTCTATGCTGATGCGCTGATGAACCTCGGTCGTACTTCAGACGCTATCTCTGCTTACAACAAACTCAAGGAGATCGATCCCACTCGTACCGATGTCAGCAAGTTGGTTGCCGATGTATATGCCAAGCAGAAGGACTATACCAACGCTGTTGCTGCCTACAAGCAGTATCTCGCTGACAACAGTGCCAACCTGACCTACAAGGATCTCGATGGTCTGGCTGACATCTTTATCGACCAGGCTTCTGCCGATGGTGCTTCACAGGCAGTGAAGGTGAAGGCTTTTGAGGAGGCTGACAAGGTATATGCCGAGATGGGTGAGAAGTTCGACTATGCAGCCGAATACGCCATCTGGAAGCGTGCCTTGATGAACTACTCCATCAATCCTGACATGAAAGAGGGTCGCGCTCTGCCTTACTACACCAAGTACATCGAAATGGTAGAGCCTAAGGCTGAGAAGAAGCAGAGCGAACTCAATAAGTTGGCTACCGCCTATACCTATCTTGCTGTACACTATATCCAGAACGACAAGAAGGCCGAGGCAAAGGCTTGGGCTGCCAAACTGCTTGAGATTCGTCCCGATGACGCCAACGGTCAGCAGATCATGAGCATCAAGTAATCTCGACATTCCACTTTACAGTCAACTATATAGGACTGCCCAATTTGGTGTACCCTCCCTCCGGTTTATCGGAGCATTAGAACGAGGTACAGCAAATTGGGCAGTTTTTTTGTGGGTAATGGTGTGGTCTCCCAAAGGGAAATGACGAACCTTTAGATGCAGGCCTATTAAAAAGAAAAACGGTTCCTTCCTTGCGGAAGAAACCGTCGCCACTAATAAAATTCTTAATGTTGTCGTTGTCTTTCAGACGTGTCTGTCATTATTCGCCGAGGGCGATAGCCTCGTTAGGACAAACACTTGCGCATGTTCCGCACTCGGTGCAAGCGTCGGGATCGATAGAATACTTGTCGCCTTCAGAGATTGCGCCAGAGGGGCACTCGTCGATACATGTACCGCATGCGATGCAGTCGTCACCAATTACGTAAGCCATAATTTTTTCGTTTTATATATTAATAATGTTATTGTTCCTCGCTTGGGGCATCCATCCGTCTTTTGACGTCTGTAATACCTACTTTCGGGTGATGCAAAGGTACGCTTTTTTCTTGAATACCCATAAATGAGTAGTTATTTTAACGAAATTATACACATTGTCCTTCTTTTCTTTCCTGCGGCCCTATGCAATAAGGTGTGCTTTACGGCGTTATATACATATATGAAACGCATATTTTTTGTTCTTATCATATTTCTGTCGGTGTTTTCTGTTTGCAGTGCGCAGGATCGCACCGTGCAGAACCGTCCCTACACTGATCTTCGGCCGCTTCATTTCGGTGTGGTAGTGGGTACCCATCTGCAGGATATCGAACTGGTGAATGCCGGTCCTCAACTCATCACGTCTGATGACGGCACCCAGACAGAAACACTGGTGACTACCGACCAGGACCGTTGGGATGCGGGATTCAATGTAGGTGTGCTCGCCGAGTTGCGTCTGAATACCCATTTTCAGGTACGTCTCATGCCGGCGATGTATTTCGGTACGCGGCATATCACCTTCCGTGACCTCAAGACGATGGACAGTGACGGCACGCCTCACCGTGAACAGCAGGAGATGAAGACGGCTTATATTTCTACGGCTTTTGACTTGATTTTTGCTGCCCCGCGTTTCAACAACCACCGCCCTTACTTGATGGCTGGTATCAATCCGATGATCAACCTAAGTGGAAAGAGTAGCGATTTGTTGCGCTTGAAGCGGTACGGCGTCTTTGCGGAAGTAGGTGTCGGTTGTGATTTCTACTTGCCGTTCTTCAAGTTGCGTCCCGAACTGAAGTTTCTTTATGGTATCGGCAATAGTCTTGACGGCAATCATGTCAACGAGATCCGCGACAAGAATTCCCTCCGATATGTACGTTCTGTGAAGGAGGCGCACACCAAAATGATTGTCCTCAGTTTCTATTTCGAATAGAGCGTTTCTATTTCGAATAGAGTAGCGGAAGGTTTTAGCCTTCCCGAAATCCACCTCTTTATGCAGTATGCGCCTTGGTGCCATCGTACAAGGCTCTTGTACTGTCCGTACAAAGGCCTTGTATCGACCGTACAAGGGCCTTGTAGTGTTCGTACAAAGGCTTTGTAGCAATCGTACAAAGGCTTTATACAAACAAAAAATGCGCCCCGTGGATGACGGAGCGCATTTTTTAGGCGGGTTCTAAAAAACACACCTTTATTTTTTCTAGTTCATGGTCAGTATGAGTTTGCCCACATAGATGGCATTCTTGCCGTTTTGGTCGTCACCGATGGCCCGGCCATCGGCATTGTTGACATATTCTATCTCTTTGAAGAAGGTATGTGAGTGTGCTCCGAGTACAAGGTCTATGTCGTGCGAGGCGGCGATGAGACGCTCGTCATTGGCAAGTGGTGGCTGTATGCCCCATCCCAGATGCGACAGGCAGATGACGAGGTCGCATTTCAAGTCTTTTTTCAGATGGCTTGCCGTGGTGTTGGCCGTAGTGATAGGGTCAAGAAATTTCACGCCGATACAGTTGTTGGCGTCGACGAGTCCGTCCATCTGTGCACCGATGCCGAAGATGCCGATTTTCAGTCCGTTGCGCTTGATGATGACGTAGGGCTTCACCGTTCCTTCGACCGGTGTGCCGGTGAAGTCGTAGTTGGCGCAGACGATAGGAAACTTGGCCATACGGAAGATGCGGGCCATGTTTTCCAAACCGAAGTCAAACTCGTGGTTGCCGATGGTGGCGGCATCGTAGCCCATCTCGTTCATTAGTCCTATTTCTACGTCTCCCTTGAAGATGGTATAGAAGGGCGATCCTTGCGAGAAGTCGCCGCTGTCGAAGAGCAGGAGGTCGGGAGTGGCTTGGCGCTCGTCTCTGATCATGGCTGCGCGGCGCACGTATCCGCCGCGTCCGGCCACTTCTTTGTTGGCCAGGTTCTTGTTGAGCGGCAAGATGCAACTGTGGGTGTCGTTGGTGTGCAGTATGGTAATCTTCTTCTGTGCGGAGCATGTCACTGTATACAGGGCGACGATGCAGAGGGTGAGTATAATGCGTTTCATGTGGTCTTGTTATTTGATGGTGATGCGTCCTTCGGTCTTTGCGCTTACAGCTTGGCCTTCCTGCATCTTTTTCTTGAAATATTTCTCGATGAAGTGTCTCACGTTGTTTTCTTCGCTTTTGGGTGACACGACATCAGTCTTGGCCTTGAATGCCTCCATACGGTCGTTGCCCTGTGCTACAAAGTCGAGGGTGGCTATGCGGTAGGAGGCTTTGGGGTCGATGGGCTTCCCGTTGATCTCTGCCGATACCAACTTGCCGTCGGCAGTGATGACCATCCGCACGCTATGACTGACGGCTTCGCCGCCGTTGCCGGCCATCTGCTGGAAAAGTTCCTTTACCTTCTCGCCGGTGAGGGTGAGGAAGCAGATTTTGTTTTCAAATGGTGCCACGTCGAGGATGTCGCCTATGGTGATGTCGCCCTTGGGCAACGAGGCGCGTATGCCGCCCATATTGTATACGGCGAAGTCGGGTTTCTCCCCGAACATTTCGCTGGCATCTATCAGGATGTCGGGCAACAGGTTGGATAGTGTACCCTCGGGACGCAGGGGAGTGAGGTCGCAGGCCGCCCGTCCGATGACGGGGTTCATCAAACTGTCTACCATGTGTTTGTAGGGGATGATAAACTGTGTGGCCTGTGCGTCGGGCCGTTTGTCGAATGTTTCGTCAATGAGGATGCGGGTACGCTCAATTCCTGTCAGTTCGTAGTGCTGGGCGCACGATGTAGCGAGCGCCACCGGCAGTGCGAGGAGCGCAAGTCTTGTCTTTCCCATGTCTTTTCTTCTTGTCTTTTGTGGGCGTGTCCGGTTGGCCGCCCTGTCATTTGGCGTGTTCTAAAAATTCCACGCATAGTTATTTTTTCCTTAGACGGATTGCTCTTTGTATCTTTTTGATTTTATCCGGCATCTTTTCCTTTTTCCTTCAGTCGCATAGCCCGCTATGCTCTGTCAGAAAGCAAGTAAAATCTGCTCGGCTAAAATGCAAAAATACTTCAAGGTAATTTTTAGAACCCGCCATTTCTCTTTTCTTACTGCAAAAGTACCATTTTATTCCCAAATGGCCTTGCTTTTTCCGCATAGCGATTGTGAAAAATAAGCAAGTGTGTTTTTGAAGGCACCTGTAACCTCTCGGTCTTGTGGTCCAGTTCATACCGTCTGTCGCCTGTAATGAGAAAACGGGGCACCAAATGCGGATGATTGGAGAAAAATAATTTGGGGAATGTCGTGATAAAGTTGTAAATTTGCAACTAAGTGACTTTATTATCGTTACTAAACTCCTAAAAGGCAGTGGCATGAAATATCCTATAGGAATACAGAGCTTCGAACAAATCATTGAGGATGGCTATGTCTATCTCGACAAGACAGCATTGGTCTATGACTTGGTGTCTAATGGCAAAATCTATTTGCTGTGTCGCCCGCGGCGATTCGGAAAGTCCTTGCTTGTGTCCACCCTGAAATGCTATTTCGAAGGACGGAAGGAATTGTTCAAGGGGCTTGCCATAGACTCTTTGGAAACGGAATGGAAACAATATCCTGTGTTTCATTTAGACTTCAACGGCATCAATTTTACCGAGGCAGGTGTATTGGACGATACCTTAGAAGGTTTCGTGGAAAGACAAGAAGTAATCTATGGACGGGATAAGTTTTCCAAGTCATTGGGAAGCAGATTCGCAGCAGTTCTAAAGGCTGCCCACGAGAAGACCGGGCGTCGCGCTGTGGTCTTGATTGATGAGTATGACAAGCCTTTGCTGGATGTGCTTGACCAGGAACTTTATATCACCATTGATGGCCAGCAGCGCAGGTTGGAGGATTGGAACCGTGAAGTGCTCAAAGGTTTTTATTCAGTCTTCAAGGCTGCCGATGCCGACTTACAGTTCGTCTTGCTCACCGGTGTCACCAAGTTCTCGCAGGTGAGTGTGTTCAGCGGCTTCAATCAGCCTAATGACATCAGCATGGACGAACGCTATGAGGCTCTTTGTGGCATCACGGAGGAGGAACTGTATTCTACCTTCGATGAACCAATCAAAGCGATGGCTGTAAGATACAAGGTCTCTGAGGACGAGATGAAATATAAACTCAAGCGCAAGTTTGATGGCTATCATTTCAGTCCGAATATGCTCGACATATACAATCCGTTCAGTATCTTGAATTCTATGAGCAAGAAAATCTTGTCAGACTATTGGTTTGCCACGGGTACGCCGACTTATCTGGTTCGATTGCTGTCCCACTGCAAGGAACATCTGAACGAACTGACGGGAAAATATTATCCAAGAGAGGCTTTTGTGGATTATCGTGCGGATGTCGAAGCACCTTTGTCCATGATTTACCAAAGTGGTTATCTCACCATCAAGGACTGGAATATGGATATGGATGCTTACCTTCTTGATTTCCCTAACGATGAAGTGAAGCGCGGATTTGTCACGATACTGGCAACAAACTATTTCCAAATGAAGGAGTCACCGTCATCGTGGAGTATGCAGGTCGTGGAATCCATGAACAACGGAGATTGTAGCAAACTTGAGAAACTGCTCACCTCCTTCTTTGCCAGCATCCCATACAGTCAGCGCCGCAAGGATGACGAGCGGGAGAAGGAACGTTACTTCCAATATACCTTTTATCTTGTGTTGAGGATGATCAGTTGCTTCACGCTATTTGTTGAAAAAGAACAGAGCGAGGGTAGGGTGGACTGCATTGTCGAGACACCGAAGTTTGTCTATATCTTCGAGTTCAAGCGTGACGGCTCGGCACTTGATGCCCTTGGCCAAATCAAGCACATGGGGTATGCGAGGGAATATGCCGCAGATGAAAGAACCGTCTATCAGATAGGTTGCAGTTTCTCTTCAAAGACGGGAACGATTGACGGATGGGAAGTGGAGTAAGCATTCTTAGTATGATGATGCTTGTCGCATCTTTTGTCGCTATGCCCTCTCATGCTCAGACGAAGCGTGCCCTGGTTGTAGGCATTTCCGAGTATCTGCCGTCAGGCAAAGATACGTGGGGCGTGATACACGGTTCCAATGACGCTGACCTGATAGCAGCGGTTCTGAAAAAGCAGGGCTTCAGTATTGTCAAGATTAGCAATAAGTCTGCTACGGCCGGAAGAATCCGGAAAGGACTGGGCGACCTTGTTGCCTCGTGCAAACCGGGAGACATCGTCTATGTTCATTTCTCTTGTCACGGTCAACCTGTCGAAGACCTTGATGGTGATGAAGAGGATGGCTGGGACGAATCTGTTGTCCCTTATGACGCATTGATGGTATACCGGAAGGGCAAATATGAGGGTGCCAACCATATCATAGACGATGAACTCAACACTTACTTCAGACGGATGAGAAGGAAGGTGGGGAAGAAAGGACTTGTCTGTGTAGCCGTTGATGCCTGTCACGCTGGTGGCGCTTCACGCGGCGATGATGATATAGAGGAAGACGAGGGCGAGGTGTACGTCCGTGGTACAAAACGAGGGTTCAGTTCGAACGGGAAAGAATTTCGTCCGAGAATCAATGCCAAGGGACATTTCTCGATTCCGAAGGAGGCTGGACTTGCCGATATCTTTGTCTTGGAGGCCTGCCGTTCCTACCAATCGAACTACGAGATAAGACAGTCTGGAAAATATTATGGCCCGCTGTCATACTATATCAGCCAAGTCCTTTCCAGACGACCGATTGACCGTAGTATAGACTGGGTGTTGGAAGTCAGAAAACTGATGAACGCTGACAGGAGGCTGACAAGACAAAATATGGTTTACGAAACAAGTTTGCAATAAGTAGGTGCTTAAAATTATTTGATATGGCTATATTGGAGATACCGCAGACCCAGGAGAAACTGAACAAGTTTGCTGCAGAACAATGGGACAAAACCTTTGCGTTTCTGCAAAATGCGTACTCCCTGTCGCGCAACGACTGCGAGGATGTCTTTCAGGAGGCATTCATCGTCTTATACAATAAGATCATAAATGGTGAACTGACCCTGACCTCCTCGCTTTCCACCTTTTTTATCGGGATATGCAGGCACAAGGCACACGAAAAGTTACGCGCCAATGGCCGGAAAGAACTGAATATCATTGATGAGTTTCCTCAGACTGTCAAGGATGAGTTCGATGACGAGCGCATCGACCGTATCCTTGCGCTCGAGGATAGTACCGAGCATGTCAAAGAACGCAAGGAGGCCATTGTCCGCGAAATTGTGTCCAAATTGCCGGAACCGTGCGACAAGATTCTTTGGGGATTCTACCGCGACGGATTCTCCATGAAGACCCTCGCCCAGATGTATAATTATAGCAGCGAAGGGTCGGTGAAGGTCACCAAACACAGGTGTACCGAGAAATTCAAGGCCCGCTTTCTGAACTTGTCATGCCATTTCTTCAACTAAACATTCCCGACCGATGATTAAAGATATCTACAACATAGACCCAAGGTTTCTTGAAGAGGACGAGCGGATCGTTTCGTTTTTGAAAGGCAAGATGTCTGCCGAAGAAGAGCAGAAATTCATGGAAGACCTGGACGCGAACCCCGAACTGAAGCAGAAAGCCATCGTGACCGCCCGTCTGGTAAAGGGACTGAAGGAGGTCGGCACCCTGCGCGACCGCGAGATGGTCGATGCGTTTCTGGCTTCTACAGAGCGGGGCGTCGACTTCGCCGTAACCGCAGCGTCACATATTGCGAACTTTGCAGATGTTCAAGAATCTGCCTGTTATTCGCTGACAGATTCAGATGAATGGCCCCACGAGGTGGAGGAAAAGCCGGCTGCATGCCCCGAGAAAGAAGTGCCAAACCGCAAGAAGGCAGTTCCGGCAAGAAAATGGCTCAAGTGGCTGTCGATAGCGGCATCACTCGTGACCGTTGTTTGGCTGGGCATGGAATACGGCATGTACAAGACCACCACCGGTCTTGGCGAGCAGTATGGCAATGCATTCACATCAAGCATGATCGTTCGTGGGGCGGCAGGTCAATCCGAAGCGTCCAAGAAGTTGGAACAACTCTTTGCCGACGTCAAAGACAACCGTAATATTGGCGATGCTATCCATGATCTGTCCCTCTATTGGGAACTTTCCATGATGGAAACCTATAACGATTATACCGACTACTCCGCAGAAATCGGGTGGAACCTCGCCATCGCCCATCTGAAGGACAATGACCGCAAGAGCGCAAAGAAGGTGCTCAACAAGTTGGTCAAAACCACTGAGGAAGGTTCGGCGATCAACAAGAAGGCGAAGGAACTGTTAGAGAAGGTTTAAGTAGGTATTCAAAAATCCATATCAAATAATTTTGAACACCTACTTACCCAATATGCTTTTGACTAAATGAGAACGGTATTCTACATCTTCACAATATGTTTTCTGTTGTTTCCCTCTTATATTAGAGGACAGGTCAGTGGCCATGGCCTTACGTCAGAACTGTATGAAAGGGAATTTCCCGTTCTCCGCTCGTTCAAGAACAAGCGTATTGCGGAGATTGAGGCGTTGCGGAACAAGATGCTGCTTGTTCCGGCCAATACTGAAAAGGGTGCTGAACTGTGGAGCGGATTTCTCGGGTTTTGCAGGCAAAGCCTGATATCATTTCCACTTGATGCAAGCGACAAGGAGGACGAGGAATACTGGAACAGGATAATGGCAACCCTCATGCCATGGTTCTACATTTGCTGCGACGATCTTGAAGGCAGGGAAAAGGAATCGTACAACAATATCTTGGCATCCAAGAATTTCTTGTATCACGCCTACAAGTACGCAGACTTGAAGCAAACGACATGGGAAAATGTGCGCGACATGCTTGACGATGACGAGGTGGCCATCGAACTGCGGGTCATGCCTGATGAGGCGCTTATCTTGAAGAAGGGACAGGACGGCCCCGTCAGTGTCCCATTGGATTCTGCCACGGTGGAACAACTGGGGAGGTATAAGGGCGCTGATGCCTTAGAGACCAGCGAGATGTATGCGACTGGGGGAACGTTGGCCCGCCTGTGGGCGGCGATAGCGCCTGCCATAGGCGATGCCCGCCGGATATATCTTTCCGCTTCCCACTTCCTATGCAATTTCAACTATGGAGCAATTCCTACCAAGCGGGGAACGACGGTAGACGACGAATATGACTTCCATTATCTCGTTTCTACCGAAGACATCAAGGCCTTCAAGAGGCGGACTGCAAAGAATGAATACCGGTCAGCGGCAATCTTCGGCGACATCACCTATGGCACAGGTGATGAAAGGACGTCTGCCGCTCAGCCAAGGACGGTCGACAGTAACCAACTGGTTTGGGATTTGACCCGTGGTATGGACGAGGGTACCCGCGGAAGGTTGCTTCCCTTGCAACATTCAGGTGAAGAGATCAAGGCGATTGGCAACATTCTCGAATCTTCAAACCTTGATGTAAAGATGTATGATGCCGCCCGTGCGAGCGAAGAAACCTTCAAGCGCATTGTCACCGGCAGTAAGCCCGACATCATCCATCTCTCCACACATGGTTTTATGCTGGCCGTCACCTATAGTGCAGACGCAAGGGCTCCGAAGTATCCGCAGTCGTTGACGGCCTCAAAATATGCAACGTCTTTGCTTCGTTCAGGGTTGTTGCTCGCTGGTGCAAGCCAGGCCTGGAACGGCAATCCGCCTACGGAAGGCGTGGAAGACGGCATACTCACTACGGGGGAAATCATCGGAATGGATTTCCGGGGAACAAAATTGGCTGTACTGTCTGCCTGCAAGACGGGATTGGGAAATGACACCAACCTTACCGGCTTGTCTATCGGTCCACAACACGCTTTCAAGACGCGAGGCGTGGAAACTGTTGTCATGAGTCTATGGATGGTAGACGATGCCGCCACGTCATTGCTGATGCAATATTTTTACCAACATCTGCTGACCGGACAAACGACCAAGTGCGCATTGAGACAAGCGCAGAAAGATATCATCCAGCAGGGATATGACGACCCGTATTACTGGGCCGCGTTCGTGGTGTTGGAATAAGTGTGCCGACAGACAACAGAGCCTGACTCCATAGATCGAACAATGTGAAAGCACAGCTGTCACGACGGGCAACTGTGCTTTCGCGATATTGTACTACACGGTAAACTCCTTTGACATATACGGAAGGAATGCCTTTGGTACATAGACATTGCCAAACGAATAGGCCTGCCGGAATAGCGGGGCTATCTGTTCTACGCTATATCCTGCTTCGCCGCAACCAACGGCAGTAAGCATAAACCTTTTCCGCGGATGCATCACAACATAGTCGGTGAACCGGGCGATGGCTTTTTTCAGTCCTCCAAATGTGTTGCCGTGCGTCGGGATGGCATAGCAATGCCCTTGTATTCCTTCTGCCTGTCCCTCTATCGCTCCAAAATGGTTTAGGGCATACATGGCGGCTCCGCCGTTGTGCTGGCCGCTTACATTGCTGCCGAATACCAACACCTCGTTGGGGTTGATACTCTTGATGAAGTCGGGCGCCACACGCTCTTTGTCGACAAAATAGTTGTCGTTCATGGCACCCAATGCTTCCTCTCGGTCGGCTGTGGACATATCGGAAAAAACATCCATATGCTGCATGTAGCGGCGTTTCTCGCTGTATGCCCTCCGGCTGAGTCTCTCCTTTTCGAACATGTCGTACATGCCCTGGTCTGTCTGCTCAAATTTGACAAAACTGTCAATGCCCATTCCTTTGGCCGTCCGTTCCACGTCGATATTCGCTCCGATAAATGTGAACACCCATCCCTGTTTCTTCAGGCCTTCGATCAGTTCGACCACGGCGGGGTGGTTCCATCTGCGCGATGTGTTCTCATAACCGTCGGTGATAATGGTGACAACGCCTACAGCCTCCGTTTGCTCTATCAGATTGCGCAATTGGGTGACGGTATATCCGATGGCATCATATAGCGGTGTGCAGCCGTTAGGACGGTAGTCGTCTGGAGTCAGGTCGCGCGTGTTCTCTACGGGCATATCCTGGAAGATGTATCTGGAATTGGTGCTGCTAAAGCAGAATATCGACACATACTGCTTGATTTCGGGCTGCTCTTTTGCAATGTTGCGAATACTGTTGAGCGTCTCGTTGCAGCCGGATATGGTCTGGTCGCGTACTGCATACATGGAACCGCTCTCGTCAAGGATAATCAGATTGTAGGTAGCCGAAGCGGGAGTAGACTCTTCTTTCTGGCTCTCTTTCTTCTCGTCGCTGGAATTCTTTACATTCTCGACTTCCGAATTCGACTTCTTCTCCGGTTCGTCAGAAGGCTTGATGTTTGGACCCAAGTTTGTGGCGCTTGGTTCCGCCTTTGTATGATGTCCCAGTGATGATGGCATTTCATCGTCCGAATGTCCGAACAGATGGCTGAATAATGATTTGATTCCCATTACTTATTATAATTTTATCGTCGATTAATGTGATTTCTTCCATTCCTTTTGGTTTATCTTGCACTGCTCATAAGCCGATTGTGCAGGAAAACCCTTCTTCAAGGCCCGTCTATATTCTCTCTTTGCTTTGCGATAGTCGTGCAGTTCTTCATAGGCCACACCTCTGTCATAGTAGAGTTCGGCGCTGTACCATCCTGTATTCAGCGCACAGTCAGAATAGTAGATAAACCCTCTGAAATCGCCTTTGTTATAGCAGTCGTAGGCTTTTCCTTTATACTCGTCAAAACGTCTTTCCATCATCTTCTGATGGTACACTTCTGAAATGGCCTGCAATGCGATTGCCTCCTTGGAGAGTGGCTCGTACGAACTGTCGACGACGTACTCGAAGTTCTGTGCACAGGCGATGCTTGTCAGGAAGGTGGTCAAAATCGTTAATAGATATTTTCTCATGTTCTTCTGTTGTTTGCTGTTTACCATGTCCATATTCCAGTTCCCGTATTACTTCTTTGTTGTGTGATTGTGTTGCCGAACATATCGGTACGTCCCGTAGTGGAAGTGCCTGTAGAGCGGCCATAGGAATCGCGGTGCGTCGTGGTTGTGTTGCCGAACATGTCGGTACGGCTCGTAGTGGAAGTGCCTGTAGCGTGGCCATAGGAATCACGGTGTGTCGTGGTTGTGTTGCCGAACATGTCGGTACGTCCTGTAGTGGAAGTGCCTGTAGAATGGCCATAGGAATCGCGGTGTGTCGTGGTTGTATTGCCAAACATATCGGTGCGGCCTGTCGTTGAGGTACCGACTGTACGGCCGTAGGCATCGCGGTGTGTCGTGGTTGTATTCCCGAACATGTCGGTACGACTGGTCGTTGACGTCCCCGTTGTCCTTCCGTAAGCATCACGATGGGTGGTTGTGGTGTTGCCAAACATGTCGGTACGGCTGGTGGTAGATGTGCCCACATTGTATTGGGCAAATGATGAAACTGTTGCCATCATGCAAACAGTGAGTGCTGCGAAAAACTTTTTCATATTCTTGAATTTTTTAATTGTCTTTACCCTTTATGCTGAGCAAGAGGCAAAGGTTAACAGGCAAACCGGTATTTTTTTCAAAAAATCTTTTCCCCCCTGTGAGCTCCCTTGTGAATTGGTGTTTGGTAAACTCCCCGATGTGTTGTTGATTGTCGTTTTTTCATCGTTTCTTAACATGCTGGGAGGTTGTCTGCAACTTGTTGACTGTCATGCCCGTGTCGTGATATATTTCGAAGAATAGAGTGGGGCGGCGTGTGGGTAATTGGGAATAAATTTGTACATTTGCATCGTCACTTAGTGATTTTTTTATCGTCACTTGCCCGAATCTAAGGAAAAACAATATCAACGAACCTATAAAAAACGAAAGGAAATGAAAAAATCCTGCATCTTGACGGTCTTGACGGCGGCGGCATTGAGCCTAAGTCCGATGCTTGCCCGTGCGCAGTATCCCGTGCTGCTGCATTCCCACAACGACTATACGCGTACCATGCCCTTCTATGAGGCTTACGCCCATCATGTCTACTCGATAGAGTGCGATATGTTCTACACCAAAGGCAAATTTCTTGTGGGACACGACGTCGAAGACCTCCGCGACGAGGTCACCTTCGACCGCTTGTATCTCCAACCGCTCATCAATGTATACAACCTCAACGGTGGCCGTCCCTACGCTGACTCCGAGGCACACATCCAGTTGATGGTGGAAATCAAGTCTGAGAATACCGATGACTACCTGAAAGCGTTGGTGGCCAAACTCAAGAAGCATCCCGAAATCTTCGACCCCTCGGTCAATCCCTATGCCTGTCGTGTCGTGGTGACCGGCAATGTGCCCTCGCCCGACAAGTTTGCCAAATATCCGTCGTATATCACCTTCGACGGCGACATCAATCTGACGTACACTCCCGAGCAGTTGAAACAGGTGGCCATGATCAGCGTCAACTTCGGTGCATACAGCCAGTGGAATGGCAAGGGCACGCTCATCAAACCCGAGAAGGAGGCCGTAGAGCGTCTTATCGCCAAGGCTCATGCCACGGGCAAGCCGATACGTTTCTGGGGTGCACCGGAGAGTGTCACCGCTTGGAATACGTTCTATGCCATGGGTGTCGACTATATCAATACGGACAATCCTGCAGCGTGCAGTGACTTCTTCAGCGACTGGGCCAACAAAAACTATGTGATCGGGGCTAAGCCGAAGACGGAACACAAGGTGATTCGCAACGATCGACTTGACAAGATCACCCGCAATTTCAGCGGTTTCCAGGATGACAAAATCCAATTGACCGAGCGCCAGCCTATCTACACGCCGACCTATCAGAACGACGGTGTCGACAAACCGGTCAAGAACGTGATCCTCTTCATCGGCGACGGTATGGGCATGGCACAGGTCGTGGCTACCGAGCGGGTGAACGGGGCCCTCACCCTGTTCAATATGAAGCATTTCGGTATCTCGGAGACCACCTCCAACGATGCCTATACCACCGACTCGGCTGCCGGTGGCAGTGCTTTGGCGACTGGTGTGCGCACCAACAACCGTCATATCGCAGCCAATGGTGATGGTACGCCCAACCCCTCGCTCTCCGACTATTTCTCGGCGCAAGGCAAACCGGTGGGCGTGGTCAGCCTCGGCAATGCTGCCGATGCTACCCCTGCCGTCTTCTATGCCCACAATACTGAGCGCGACAGTGCCGATGCTATCACACGCGACCTGCTCGACAGTCCCATCTCGCTGCTTGCCGGTAGTGGTATCAACGAGTTTATCCACCGTCATGACGGTATCGACATGATGAAGGCCCTGCGCGAAAAAGGATTTTCCTTTGTTCGCAATATCAATGACATCAATGCTTCTACAGGAAAGGTGGTCTGCATTGACGAGGAAATGGGTGCGGCCGCCAATGTGGAGAACCTTGACTATCTGGCACGCACCACGCGTGAGTCGATCAAGAAACTGCAAGGTCTCGGTTCTGACGGATTTTTCCTGATGGTAGAAGAGGCCAAAATAGACTATGCTGGCCATTCGCGCTACTTCCCGGGTTGTATCATGGAAACCCTCAGTCTCGACAAGGCTGTGGCTGAGGCTCTAAAGTTTGCCGACTCCAACGGCGAGACACTGGTCATCGTGACCGCCGATCACGAGACAGGCGGACTGACCCTTGTCGACGGCGAAAACGAGACCGGACATACCGTGGCCTACTACTTCACCAACGACCATACCCCGATTGCCGTTCCCGTATTTGCTTACGGACCGCAGTCCCAGCAATTTATCGGAAAGCAACTCAATATCGATATCTGCAACAAGATCAAGGCTATTACCGCCAAGAAGTGACATTGAGGTGTGAGATGTCGCCTCTCACCGTCACATAGCGGCAAGAAAAGTTGCGACACAGAAAAAGCGGAGACATCCCCCGATGAGGACCGTCTCCGCTTTTTCTGTTTTTAGGTGGACTCTAAAAAAACATCTTTAGTGCCCTTTCGTAGTCGTCTCCTTTTTAGAACGTTATCGTCTGGGGCTTTCCGGCCTTGACCTTCACCGTCTTCTCAGTGCCGTTGCCGCGTAGCGTGACGGTGCCGTTCTTTTTGCCCTGTAGGGTGATCGACTGTACTTTTCCGTCTTTCCAGGTCATGTCGAGGCGGTAGCCGCCTCGGGCGCAGATACCGCTGACCGTGCCGTCGGGCCATGCTGTGGGCAGGGCCGGGAGCAGGTCGATCACGCCCTGGTCGCTCTGTATCAGCATCTCGCATACGCCGGCGGTGCCACCGAAGTTGCCGTCGATTTGGAATGGCGGATGGGCATCGAACAGGTTGGGGTAGGTACCGCCTCCGCCCCATGTGCCTCCGCGACGCCGGTCAGAACCTTGGTAGTCGTCGGGACTCATGTAGGAAAGCAGTTTTTGGAACATGTGATAGGCCATGTCCGGACGGCGCAAGCGTGCCCATAGGTTGATTCTCCAGCCCGTGCTCCATCCTGTCGTGGCATCACCCTTGATGTCGAGCGTCTTGGCAGCGGCAGCCTGTAGGGTAGGGTCGGTGAGATGGTGCCCGGGGTAGAGCCCGATGAGGTGGGATTGATGGCGGTGGTGCCAGTCGGCATCGGCCCAGTCGTGATACCACTCCTGCAGATTGCCGCGGCTACCTACCTTGTAGGGATGCAGGCGGGCGAGCGCACTGCTCATCTGTTTTTGGAGATCCTTGTCGGTGTTGAGCGTGCGGGCCGCTTCGAGCGTGTTGACAAAAAGTTCGCGGATGATGGCCAAGTCTGCCGTGCCTCCATAGAGCGTGCCTCCCTCGTAGCCGTCGTCGGTGAGGTAGTCGGCTTCGGGCGATGTCGAGGGAGCCGTGATGAGTTCGCCCGGCTGCTTGGGATTCTCCGTGAGCCAGTCAAGACAAAACTCGGCGGCACCCTTCATTAGCGGGTAGGCCGTCTGTGCCAAGTAGTCGTGGTCGCAACCAAACCGGTAATGCTCCCAAAGCGTGTTTACCAGCCATGCGCCGGCCATGTTCCAGTTGGCCCAGTGTGGATTGCCGCTGCCGCTGCCGCACGGATTGGCCATCGCCCAGATGTCGCTGTTGTGGCCGGCACACCAACCGCGGTTCACGCCATAAAAGTTCTGTGCCACATGGCGGCCGTTGACCGAGAGCGCCTTCATGTAGTCGATGAGGGGCATGGTCATTTGTCCCAGTCCCGTCACTTCGGCCGGCCAGTAGTTTTCCTCCAAGTTGATGTTGGTGGTGTAGCCGCTGTGCCAAGGCGAGTAGAGTGCCGGAGCCCACAGTCCCTGCAGGTTGGCCGGAACGCCCGGAGTACGCGAAGCGCTGATGAGCAGGTAGCGTCCGTACTGGGTGTAGAGGGTTTCCAAGTAGGGATTGTGTCCGTTTTGGTCGGTATAGTCGAGGAGTTGTCGGTCGGTGGGACGTGTAGTGTCGTACTTGCTGCCGCCGAGCGTGAGCGAGAATGTGTCGAACAGTACCTTGTAGTCGGCCATATGACGGCTGCGCATCTCCCCGTAACTCAGGTTTTTGAGATGCCACAGGTCGTTCTCAGCCGTTTCCAGATAGGGAGCGGCCTGTGCGACAGGATGACGGTCGAAACCGTTGAAACTGGTCTCGTTGACAAAATAGACGATGACTTCTGTGGCGCCGCTGACGGTCAGCGTGGTGTCGTTGGCCGTGATGCGTCCGTCGGCAGTCTGTGCCTGTAGGAGAGAACAGTAGTGTATGGTGTTCATCTCGTCGCCCAAGGCGTGGCCGGTCAGGGTGAGTTGGGTGCCGCTGGCCTTGATGCGATGAGGAGTCTGTGCGGTAAGGGCAATCCGAAAGTTCAGCGCTCCGGTTTTGTCGGCCTTGATTCTCACGGCAAACATCTTGTCGGGGTGCGACACGAAATACTCGCGGTTGATGGTCACGCCACTGCGGGTGAATCTGTCGCTGCAAATGGCGTTGTCGATGTCGAGCTCGCGGTAGTAGGATGAGGCCGCTGCCGTGTCGGCATCGATGAGGTGTAGGGTGGCCAACGGCTGGTAGTCGGCTTCCTCACCACCCTGCACGTGCTTCTGCATCTCGTTGGCTTCCTCGTACTTCTCTTGATAGAGCGTTTCCCGTATCTTAGGTATCCATACAGACTTGCCCTTGCCCATGTTTTGGTCTATGGGTTGTCCGGTCCATAGGGTGATGTCGTTCAGGTAGATGACGTTGTCTGTGGTGCCGCCGTAGACCAGCGCACCCAGTTTGCCGTTGCCCAGTGGCAGTGATTCTTCAAAGAAACTGGCGGGACGGTCGTACCACAGTTTCAGCGGTAACTTTTCCTTCGGACCGCTCATAGCACTGGCGGTCACTGCGAGGAATAGCAAAAGCAGCAGGTTTTTTCTTGTATTCATGGTCTTTTTGTTGGGTATGCGGTGGAAAGTTGCAGCATCCACCTATTGTCAATACTCAGTTTTGTCATCAATTCTTCATTGGTCATGTTTTGTCTGATGGTTTTGGGGCAACGGGAC
The DNA here is from genome assembly GCA_963604975.1 of Lachnospiraceae bacterium. GTDB lineage: Bacteria > Bacteroidota > Bacteroidia > Bacteroidales > Bacteroidaceae > Prevotella. The sequence goes on from CAVCSC010000015.1 coordinate 47,022, forward strand.
TATTCGCCCGTTGTGTAAAGGTGGTTCTGAATTTACCGAACCCACTATCGTATGTTGTCGGGCGTGGTCGGCGCCTGCGCCTACAAAGATAGTCACGAATTTCGAAGAACGGTTATCTGAAAGGCAAAAATAATTGTGTACTTGGTATTTTCCCACACTATTTGTCGGAAGATTCTTTCGGAATTCTTCTATAACCCATCGGTTGTATACATTTCGTTGGCCGAAATTTGCGTATGTCGGGAGAAATCAGTAATTTTGCACCGCTTTTCGGCGTAATCGCTGGCGGGAAGAAGTGTTGCTCGTTATGTTGCGTTGGAACGATAAAACAAATTTAATTTATCAAAGAAATGGATTTAATTAAAGTTGCTGAAGAAGCATTTGCAACCGGCAAGAAGTTCCCGGAGTTCAAGTCTGGTGATACTATCACTGTCGCTTACAAAATTATCGAGGGTTCTAAGGAGCGTATCCAGTTGTACCGCGGCGTAGTCATCAAGATTTCTGGCCACGGCGACAAGAAGCGTTTCACCGTTCGCAAGATGTCTGGAACTGTCGGCGTAGAGCGTATCTTCCCGATCGAGTCTCCCAACATCGAGAGCATCGAGGTGAACAAGCACGGTAAGGTACGTCGTGCTAAACTCTACTATCTGCGCAAACTCACTGGCAAGAAAGCCCGTATCGCAGAGAAGAGAGTCGTTACTACCAAGTAATACCAACTCCTCAGACTCAAGAGAGAGAAATAAAAAGAGGTTTTCCCATCGGGAAAACCTCTTTTTTGATGGTAATAATTTTAGAACTTGGTGTTGCTATGTTGAAGACCTACTTATTGCCTGGCTTTATCGTTTTTAAAGCCAGGCATTCATTATTGTTGCAAGTATGTCTTTAAGGCTTCACTACCTTGTAGGCGATACGTTGGCGATGCCATGTATAGGTGATAAACAAGTGGCCGTCTTTGGTCTCGATGATGGCCGGGTAACTGTATTCGCCCTCCTTGGTATTTTCGAGAGAAATCTTTTGCTCCATGTGGCTCATATCGGGCGAGAAGATGGCGAGGGCGAGCGAGTTGCGCGGTCCCATATCACCACCGTCGGGCGTGACAAGGTCATTGTATACGAGTGCGTGGCGACCGTCAGTCATGGTCACTGCGTCTACGCCCGAGTTGTTGTTGGGCAGGTCGGTGGCCACGATGGGCGTCCACGACAGACCGTTGTCTGCACTGTAGGTTGTGGCGAGAAAACCGTTTTTGGTGCGGCAGAGGGCCTGCAGGGTTCCGTCGGGAAGATGGATGACCGTGGGCTGGATGCAGACGATGGGCTGCAAGACCTCTTTGGGGCGGTCCATCGTGGTTGTCGCATTCTCGGTGGTCAGTGGTCCGGTGTAGTGCCATTGGCCGGTGGTGAGATCCCAGGTCTCAAAATGTACACGCCAGTAGTCCTTCTCTTTGCTCGACGGGCAGAGCAGGCGGCCGTCGATGACGATGGGTTTGTCTTTGATAGGGCCGAGAAAACCGTTGGGCAAAGCCACCGGATCGCTCCAGGTATGCCCATCGTCGGTGGAGGTCTTGTACCATCCGGTCCAAGCCTGTACGTTTTTGCCTATCTTGTAGAAAAGCACGATGCGACCGTCGGGCAACTCGGTGAGTACCGGATTGTAGCAGGCGGTGCCGTATCCGTCGGCGGCCATGGACAACTGCCATGCTTTCTTTCCTTTCTCGCGTCTTGAAATCCATATCTTCACGTCGTCAGCCCCCTCATATTCTCCGCCGAAGTAGGCAACGAGCGTAGAGCCCTGACGGGTTTCGAGTACAGTGGAGGCATGGCACGACGGAAAGTCTGCCTTCTCATAGAGAAATCCCTCTTCTGTGATTTTGGCTGGCGACGTGTCGCTCTTTGCACTTGCCGTGACCGCCATTCCGGAAAAGAAGATGAATGTGGCAGTCATAGCCATGGTTTTGATGATGTTTGTCATATCGTTTTTACAGGTAGTTTGGTGGATGTACGGTGACTCTCATGCACCGTTGGTGTTGCAAAGTTAGGTATTAATGGATTAGTGCTTCATAGTTTTTGAGAAATTTTTCAAAAAAAGTTGTTGAACGAAAAAAAATGCGTATATTTGTTGCCGAAAATTAAATCTATTTAAACGACCTTATTGTCCGCTATTGCCTATTCCCGATGTAAAGGAACGTGATATGGGTGGTTTTTCCCCACTCTTGTTGCCTGTATTCGTCATACTGAGCAAGCGCGAAGGGACAGATGAAAAGCGATTTTGGCCATTTACACATTATATATTATATAGGTGTCGGCTACCCCTGAACTGAATTTATACGAATAACCATTATTTACCAAAATTAAATTTAACATCTATGTCAAAGCGAATCAAAACAGTCAGCACACTGATGGCGCTCATGTCTATGAGCGGTGTCGGTATGGCCTATGCTGGGACCACTCCTGCTGGCAATGCCACACTTAGTGCGCAGCAAGACGCAGAATGTCGAGGTGTCGTCAAAGATGCCTCTGGTGAATCTGTCATCGGTGCTTCTGTCGTAGTGAAAGGCTCGACTACGGGTACAGTGACCGACCTTGACGGTAACTTTACGATCAAGGCAAAGAAAGGCGCTGTGCTCCGCATTACTTATCTGGGCTACGAGCCCCAGGATGTAGTCTTCAACGGCAAGCCCCTCAATATCACGCTCAAGGAAAACGCCAAATCTCTCGACGAGGTTGTCGTTACCGCCCTCGGTATCAAGAAGGATGCCAAGAAACTGGGTTACGCTGTAAGTTCTATTTCTTCTGATGACCTTACAAGAACTGGTGGTAGCAACATCGCAACCGGTCTTTATGGTAAGGCAACCGGTGTACGTATCCAGTCTGCTCCTGGTGGTGGTACTTCTTCTGTATCTATCACCGTCCGTGGTCTGTCTTCAATCTCTGGTAACACTCAGCCGTTGCTCGTACTTGACGGTGTGCCTATCCACAACGGAAATGCCAACAACGGCGACTACTGGTCAAGCCAGCGTATCGAGTCAAACGGTCTTGTCGACATCAACCCCGAGGATATCGAGAATATCTCCATCTTGAAGGGTGCTGCCGCTTCCGCTCTCTACGGTTCTGAGGCTGCCAACGGCGTTGTGATGATTACCACCAAGAAGGGTAAGGCCGGTTCAGGTACTCACGTAGACTTCAGTGCCAACGTAAGTTTCGACAAGGTAGCCTACATGCCTGAAATCCAGAAGGAGTATGGTCCTGGTTACGACAACTACGTACTCGGCGACAAGGCTCCTGAGGCTCTCTCCGGTTTCCGTACCACAAAAATGGATCGCAACGGTAATGCTATCGTCACCCCCAACCGTGAATCCTACTATTCTTATGGTGCTGCCTACGATGCCAACAAGAAGGTGACCTACTTCGACGGCAACGAGCGTGCTTATACTCCGATTGACCACAACCAGTGGGCTGATATCTTCCGTACCGGTATCAACCAGACTTATAACCTCGCACTGACCAACAGTACCGAGCACAATAATGTTCGTTTCTCTTATACCTACAACGACGTTCAGTCGATGCAGTATAACTCAAACAACAACAAGCATAACTTCAACCTCAATGGTACATTTGATGTGACCAAGAACATCAAGTTGAACTATGCTGCTACCTTCACCACTCAGTATATCAAGAACCGTGCTTACCGTATCGGTCGTCTGACCAACAACTATAGCGGTATGTTCGGTGGTTTCACTGACGTGAAGTATATCCGCGAGCACACCGTGACAAGCGCCGGCTACATGAACTCTATTTCGAGCATCAACGGCGGTACTACAGAGACGGTTACTCCTGACGAGCAGTTCCTCTATACCCCGATGGGATCTACCTCTCTTGTCAGCGAGTATTTCTGGAACATCTTTGGCAAGACTCAGGAAGAGCGTCACAACCGTTTCATCGGTTCTATCAACCCCACATGGGAATTTCTCCCCGGTCTGAAGTTGAGCGCTCGCGTGGCACAAGACCTCACCACCGATAAGATCGAGAATAAGAACAGCGCAGAGAACGCTCACTCGTTCTCTACCTCTGGCCAATACTCTGACTCTTACGGTCTCACCAACTATCAGTACAACACCGTTTATGGCGACATCATGTTGATGTTCGACAGAACATTTGCTGCAAAGCACAACGTGACTGCCAACTTCGGTTGGACTGCACGTCAGGAGAGCCTCTATCAGAGCGCTGTCAGCACACAGAACGGTCTGTTGCAGGAAAACTGGTTCAACCTCAACGCTTCTGTCGGCACCAAGAATGCCAGCATGAACAAGCAGGAGCAACTCCGTACCGGTCTGTTCCTCACTGCAAGTTACGGCTATGACAGCTGGGCATACATCGAGGGATCTATCCGCAACGAGAAGACCTCTACGCTTGCCAAGGGCCACAACGCATTCTGGTATCCCTCTGTCAGTGCAAGTTTGCTCTACACCGAGATGCTCAAGGACAAGCGTCCGAGCTGGTGGAACTATGGTAAGATCCGCGTGTCTTACGGTATCGTAGGTAATGCTCCTGAACTCTACAAGGCCAACCTCGTCTACAACGTTGGTTCGCTGCAGCGCGACAAGACTTACACCTACATCTACGTTCCATCATCAGTAGGTAACGAAAGCCTCCAGCCTGAAAAGAAGAAGGAGTTTGAAATCGGTATCGAGAACAAGTTCTTCAACAACCGTTTGGGCTTCGAGTTCAACTACTACCACAACGACATCACCGACCAGATTCTTCAGACTACAGCTGCCGCTTCTATGGGTGGACAGAGCATGTGGATGAACGTGGGTGACTTGACCAACGAGGGTATCGAGTTCAGCGTGAACGGTACTCCTGTCCTCAACAAGGATTGGCGTTGGGATGTTCGTGCCAACATCGCTTGGAACAAGAACAAAGTGAAGAAACTTGCTGACGGTCTTGACGTACTCGAACACTACAACACTGACGGTGCCGTTCGTCTTGAGTCTCACGTAGGCGAGTCTATGGGTGACTGGTATGCATACACCTGGAAGACCGACGAGAACGGTAACTACATCATCGGTTCCAACGGTCTGCGTATCGCTGATACCTCTGAAATGCACAAGGTCGGCAACGCTATGCCTAAGTTCACTGGTGGTATCGGTACCAGCCTGAGTTACAAGAACTGGACACTCGATATGACCTTCGACTTCCGTATCGGTGGCGACGTGCTCAACCTCCCCTGGCAGTACATGATGTCTGTAGGTAACATCACCGATGCAGTCGGCGTACGCGACGGCGCTCACGGCGGTATCTACTACTACAGCAAAACGGACAAGGTGACCGACAAGACTTCTCTTGTACGTGTGACCGATGCCAACATCATTGCCAACTACAAGCGTGGCGAGACCATGATCGATGGCCACTATGTATGGGACAACGGTATCATCGTTGACGGTGTGAAGGAGAATGGCGACAAGAACGACATCATCGTTACTCAGTTTGAGGCCAACGACGGTCACTATGGCTGGGGTTCAAGCGTGACACAGAGTTATGCTGACGCTGTACAGAAGAACTCATATCTGAAGTGCCGCGAGATCAGTTTGGCTTACACCTTGCCGACCTCTATCACCAAGAAGTTCGCTTGCAGCAACCTTACGGTTTCCGCTTTTGCTCGCAACCCGTTCTACATCTACCGCTCTATGAAACTGTTCGACTCTGAGACAACCGACGGTACCAACTGGATCTATCAGTCTGTCATTGGTGGTTCTACCGCAAGTGCACGCACCTTCGGTTTCTCCGTTCGCGCAAGTTTCTAATTCGTAAGAATCAACAGGAATTATATAAAAACAGAAAAGTATATGAAAAAGAATATATTTTCATCGATTGCGGTAGCAGGTCTGGCTCTGCTCACACTCGGTTCATGTGCTGATTCGGACTATACCGACAAGTACCAGAACCCGTCTACCACAAAGAATGCCACCGTAGCCGATGCGTTCACGGCGGTACTCTACAAGGGCAATACCTGGATGAACCCGATGTACTACCGTTACTACTGCCAGCAGTCTACTTCTGGTGTGTTCTCCGGTATCATTGGTGACAACAACAAGAATGGCCGTTTCAAAGGTGCCGGTGAGGCTCGTTACAACGACCGTTGGAAGTCTTTCTACGACATGCTCACACAGTATCGTCTTCTGGTGAAGACCTATGATGCTCTTGAGGAGTCTCAGAAAGCCAACAATGAGGTGTTTGTTGTCCTCTCACGCGTACTCGTAGACGCCCAGTTGCATGAGATGCTCTCTCTCTATGGTAGTGTTCCTTTCAATGGTGCTGGTACCCTTTGGGAGAGTAGCGACTACGCCGGCGCCAAGACCAAGTGTGTCTATGACAAGGATACTGACTTGTACAAGCAGATTCTTGCCGACCTCAAGGAAGCAGCCGATTATTTCGCAAACGGTGGCCCCAATAGTACAGCCCAGACTACTCTCAAGAACAAGGACTATACCTCTGCCAACGGTAGCGTGACGAAATGGCAAATGTATATCAACTCTCTGCGTCTCCGTATCGGTCTGCACCTTGCCACCAACGGTGATCTCACCGCAGAAGGTCGTGCTACTATCAAGGAAGTGCTGAGTGATGATACCAAGTATCCCACTATCAACTTCAATGACGAGAATATGGGTGTAAGTGCAAGCACTGCCAATGATGACTTCAACTTTGGTAAGAGCCTCTCTCAGGCTCTCCATAGTACTTCTTGTCCTTCTCAGACCTATCTTGATGTGATGAACCTGCCGGCCAATGGTGTACCTGATGCAAACACTGACCCGCGTATCTATGTTCTCCTTGACCCGAATCCTGATAACGAGTACATCGCTTACGATTTGACAAAGTCAAGCACCGAGATCAACAATATCGCTTCAGACAAGTTGCAGGAGTATGCTGCTCGTGAACCGAAGATTACGGCTGCCAGTTACTATTGCTCACTCGACTCTACCGCTTACGCTGGTATTGCTGAGTACAATGGAAATACCAACTTGTTCGGTCTTTGGATTGGTGCTGCCGAGGTTAACTTGATCAAGGCTGAGGCTTACTTGATGGGCTACGGTGTTGAGAAGAACGAGGGCTTGGCTATGATGTATTTCACCCAGGGCGTAAAATTGTCTATCGACTATTACTGGGATGCAAAAGAGGGCAGTTCTTTCTATGACGCTACCAATCCCAGCGACAGTTATTACAGCAAGCGCTCTCTCAGTCGTCCTGATGAAATCGAGAAGTATACGTATGCCGAGAATCAGTGGAAAGCGACCCAGGAGTGTATCGCCGAGCAGATGTGGCTGAACTTCAGTTGGACCAACATGCTTGAGGCATGGAACGTAACCCGTCGTACTGGTTATCCCGCAGTTGAGTTTGCTGAGGACGGTATCACAACAAGTTACCCCACACCTCCTTCTCGTCTGCCTTATCCCTCTGATGAGTTGAACTACAACGCTGCTAACTGTCAGGATGCTATCTCCAAGTATTATGACGGTGGTACCAATGATGGCGTTGCCGGTTACTACACCAAACTCTTCTGGGCTAAGAGCAAGCAGTACTACAAGATCATTGCAAAGCAATAATACGCTGTTCTTCTGAAAACAACTGCGTGCCGCAAGGCTTCCGCCTCCGGCACGCAGACTGAATAAACACTCGACTCCGGCGCAACAAAGGTTGGCCGGAGTCGTTTTTGTATTATTGGTCATCATTGCCCCAATGATTTAATAGTTTGCATCATTGGGGCAATATTTTACTGGACACCAATAAATCAATATATTAGTGTCCGGTAAAAATATCGCAATTGGCGAGTCCCGTAGGGACGACATATTATAGCGTAGGGGCTCGCCCCTACGTTTTTTCGTTTAGTTATTACAAC
>CAVCSC010000016.1:0-53309 GCA_963604975.1 Lachnospiraceae bacterium
CTCGGACCCGCGACCCCAACCTTGGCAAGGTTGTGCTCTACCAACTGAGCTATTGCCGCCTGATAAGGTTCAAAAGCGGTGCAAAGGTAAGGTTAAAAATTTCAACGACCAAAACAATTCACACAATTTAATATATACAGATACAAGATTGGCGATGGTCGTGCATTTTACTACATAGGTAAACAAAAAGAAGAATGAAAATGAAAAAGACAAGACTTTTATGGACGCTCGTCCTGTGTTTGGGTGTATCGAGCATGACTATGACTTCCTGCTCCGACGACGACAACAATGACTACTACCCCACATACATCCCCAACGCCATCGTGACGGTCAAGCCCATGGCCGCGACCGACAGTTTCTACATGCAACTCGACGATTCCACAACGCTTTCAGCCGACAACATGAAGACATCGCCCTACGGCAAGAAGGAGGTTCGCGCGTTCACCAATATCCAGGAAATCAAGAAAATCGGGACTTCCGGCCGGCATTATCTGGTGCACGTCAACTGGATGGACAGTATTCTGACCAAAAACATGGCCGCCGACAAGGGTGAGAACAATGTGAAGACTTATTGTCAGGATCCGGTGGAGGTCATGCGCAACTGGACTGTCAGTGAAGACGGATACCTCACCATGCAGGTGGCCACACGATGGTCTGGAACGGAGCGTCACATTGTCAATCTTGTCAACACCGGCAAGGACGAAAAGTACGAGGTGACCTTCTACCACGATGCCAAGGGCGAGACTTCCGGAAAATGGGGAACAAGCGTCGTGGCCTTCCGCCTCGACCAGTTGCCCGACACCAAAGGCAAAACCGTAGACCTGACACTGAAATGGATGTCATACAGCGGCGAGAAGAGCGCCACCTTCAAGTATTGCACCCGCAAATCGAGCCAAATCAGTACGACGGCCATCAGCGCCTCGGGCAATGAGCGTGTGATACGATAAGTAGGTATTCAAAATCATTCGTATATATAATGTAAGCATCCCCCCACACCAAGCGTGCGGTCTTCTGACGGTTACGGCCGTTGGAGGCCGCACCTCTTGTATCTATACATCACAGTCTGTCCCAGACCGCGCACCGAGAGATAGACGATGAAAGCCAACCACAGTGCATGGTTGCCCATCGAGGAAAAGAGGAGGCCATATACGACAAAGAACATGACGGCCGACAAAGCCGACGAAACCAGCATGCCACGCGTTGCCGTCAGGCCGATAAAGACACCATCCCAAATAAAGGCCGCCATGCCTGCCAACGGGATGAATACCGCCCAAGGGAAATAAGGTCCGGAAGCACTGATGACTTCCGCTTCATCAGTAAGCAGACGGAGAAAGGATGGACCGCCCAAGGCATAGACCAACGTATAGACCACCGCCAATGACGTTCCCCAGAAAAATAGCCGACGCACCGCATGGCCAAGTGCCTCACCATTGCCAGCGCCCTGATGTCGACCACAAAGGGCTTCTCCGGCATAGGCAAAACCGTCCATCACATAAGAGAAAAGTGTGAACAACTGCATGAGCAGCGTATTGACGGCCAGCACGACCGTGCCCTGCGAGGCTCCGGCGGAAAGAAAAAACAAATTGATGGCGACAAGAAACAAGGTACGCAAAAAGATATCACGGTTGACACTGAAAAACCGCACCATCGCCGCATGGACAAAAAGGCCCGACAACGCCACATAGATGCGCAGCCGACCATAACCGACCACCAGCATGACCACCGCGCAAAGCAACCCGGCATACTGCGCCACCAGCGTACCCAGTGCCACGCCTTCCACCTTCATGCCCAGCACATAGACAAAAGAGAGGCTCGCCACGATGTTCACCACATTCTGCACGATGGCCACCACCATCGGTATGCGCGTATTCTGCATACCGATATACCATCCCGTCAGGCCATAGAGACAGAGCATAGCAGGTGCGCCCCAAATACAAATATGGTAATAGGCGGTGACCATTGGAAGGACATCTGCGGAAGGGCGGATGACCGACAACGCCAACGAGAACAACGGCCGTTGCAACAGCAACAATAGCAGGGCCACCATAACGCCCACCGTCAGCGACCGCAGCAGCAGACGCGTGACCTCCGGCAAATCACGGCGGCCCAACGCCTGCGAAGTCATACCGCTCGTACCCATACGCAAGAAACCGAACACCCAATAGTACACATTGAATATCATGCTCCCCACGGCAACGGCTCCGATATAGGCCGCATTGCCCATATGTCCGACGATGGCGGTATCGACAAGGCCGAGCAATGGCACCGTAATATTCGATGCGATGGACGGGAGGGCAATATGGAGAATCTGCCTATCTACTTTTTTCATCTTTTCTGGGGTTACTCCGACGTTTTTTTTGTTCTCCTCCCTTATCAAAAGAGATAAAAACGGTGCAAAAGTAAGCAAAACATGACAAGCCCCATTACACCCGTTCTTCTCTTAACAGTCGTTAACCATTTCAAAATATTCCCCTTCCGGCAAAATGCCGTAACTTTGCAACAAGTTTTCTCTTCAGGCGGTTTTTAGGAGCCGCCTTCAATTGGTATTTGCTCTTAAGAAAAATGGATAACAAAATGACCCTCCGTGACTGGTTGCCCGTAGTCGGACTGACTTTCTGCGCCTTTGTATTCAACACCTCCGAGTTTATGCCCATCGGCCTGCTCAGCGACATTGCCGGTGACTTCAGCATCAGCGAAGCCAAGGCCGGTATGCTCATCTCGGTATACGCATGGATGGTGGCCTTGTTGTCATTGCCGCTGATGCTCGCCGTCTGCCGTATGGAGATGAAGCGGTTGCTGATAGGTATCATCGTTCTGTTCATCGCAAGTCATGTATTCTCAGCCGTCGCCATGACCTACGGTTGGCTGATGGCCTCGCGTATCGGCGTTGCCTGTGCGCACTCCATCTTTTGGTCGATAGCCTCACCGATGGCAGTCAGGGCCGTCCCCGAAAGCAAGCGTGCCATTGCCCTGAGCACTGTAGCCATGGGATCGTCTATAGCGATGGTTGTCGGTCTGCCCTTAGGCCGTGTCATCGGTATGTATATCGGATGGCGTACCACCTTTTTCTGCATTGCAGTCATTGCCACGCTCATCGCCGTGTTTATCGCCGTCGTATTTCCGAAGATGCCCACCCGCGACACCTTCTCCATACGCAAGATGCCGGCTCTGCTGCGCAACCGGGTACTCACAGGCGTCTTTTTCGTGACCGTGTTCTTCGCCACCGGACACTACGTAGGATACAGTTATATCGAGCCCTTCCTTGGGCAGATAGCCCACTTGGGCGGTGACACCGTGACGCTGACGCTCACCATCTTTGGTGCGGCCGGTGCTTTGGGCAGTGTCATCTTCTCCCGTTTCTATCCGCGGTGTCCGCTGGCCTTCATCACCGTCTGCATCGCCTGCGTTGCCGTCAGTCTGCTGGCCATGCAAGCCGCCTCCACCCATTTCGTCTACATCGTGGCCGTCTGCATACTATGGAGTGCCGCCGCCACAGCCTTCAACGTAGCCTTCCAGGACACCATCATCAAGAACACGTCGGCGGAAGCCACATCTATCGGTATGTCTATCTTCTCGGGGCTCTTCAACCTCGGTATCGGTAGCGGGGCCTTTATCGGCGGTGCCGTCGTGACCCACGTTTCCATTGCGGCCATCGGATATTTCGGTGCTGCCATCTCAGCCGTCGCAGCCTTGTACTTCGGGCTGGTGGTCACCCGACATGCCCAGAAGCGCAAGACGGTAGAGGCGGCATAAGATGTCGCCATGAAAGAAAGCGCAGAAAAAGTCCAAAGACGAGCCGGGCAAACATATATTTTTACACCACTCAAATCGTACCAAATTATTTTTTTATCGTCACTTATTTGACTGATAGCATAGGATTGTGTATCTTTGCATAAGAAGAAAGATATACATACCCCTTGTATGCCCTATATCTCCCCAAACCTGAAAACATCCCGCTGAAAAGCGAAAAACCTGAACAAATATTCCATAAACATAATACCAATATGAGAGTAATCATCGAAAAAGACTACGACAAGATGTCGCAGTGGGCTGCAGAGCACGTCATCGAATGTATCAACAAGTTCAATCCCACACCCGACCACAAGTTTGTGCTGGGTCTGCCTACCGGTTCGTCACCCATCGGCATGTACCATGCCCTGGCCGAAGCCTGCAAGCAGGGACGCGTATCATTCAAAAACGTACTGACCTTCAACATGGATGAGTATGTAGGTCTGCCCGAGTCTCACCCGGAGAGTTACCACTCCTTCATGGCCACCAACTTCTTCAACCACATCGACTGCCCGAAGGAGAACATCCACATTCTCAACGGCAACGCCGAAGACCTGGAAGCCGAGTGCGCCCACTATGAGCAGATGATCGAGGAAGCCGGCGGCATCGACCTCTTCATCGGTGGCATCGGTCCCGACGGACATATCGCCTTCAACGAGCCGGGCAGTTCGCTGACCTCACGCACCCGCGTAAAGACACTGACCACCGACACCATCGTAGCCAACTCACGCTTCTTCGAAAATGATGTCAACAAGGTGCCCAAGCATGCACTGACCGTAGGTGTCGGCACTGTGATGGCCGCCCGCGAAGTGATGATTCTCGTCAACGGTCACAACAAGACCCGCGCGTTGCAGGCTGCCGTAGAAGGTCCTGTCACACAGATGTGGACCATCAGCGTACTTCAGATGCACCAGCACGGTATCATCGTAGCCGACGAGGCTGCCACCGACGATCTGAAGGTGAGCACCTACCGCTACTTCAAGGATATCGAGAAGGAGAACATCTAATACGACAACGTGAGTTTTATGCAAAAACAACTCATCGTCAAGAAAATCACTGCTGCCACACCTGTGGCGGCAGTTGATGTATGTAGCCTCATGGACGAGGCACATATCGCATGGCAGGCTATCGACATTGCCGACTGGGCCGAAGAGTGGCCCTACACCCCCGACGTGAAATTCCGCATTGCCCACACGGGCGACAGTATTCTCATAGAGTATGCCGTCACCGAAGACAGTGTGCGCGCCGTAGCCGAAAGCGACCACGGACGGGTATGGGAGGATGCCTGCTGCGAGTTTTTCTTCTCTCCCGAAGGCAATGCTACATATTATAATGTAGAGAGCAACTGCGCCGGACGCATCCTGCTCTGCTGCGGAGCCGGAAGAGAAGGCCGCGAGAAAGCCCCCGCAGAAGTGATGGAAAGCATCAGCCGCCATGCCTCGCTCGGTACGATCCCGTTTGAGGAGCGCAAGGAGAAGACAACATGGCGACTTGCCATCGTTCTGCCCGCAACGGCATTCTTCAAACATCACATCACGTCCTTTGACGGCATGACATCGACCGCCAACTTCTACAAGTGTGGCGACCTGCTGACCAAGCCCCACTTCCTTTCGTGGAGCAGAATTGACATAGCAAAGCCCGACTTCCATCGTCCCGACTTCTTCGGACAGATCACATTTGAATAAGGCAGACTCTGACCGAATCGCCTTTTAGAGTCCGGCCCAACAAGACAGACCGTATGTTTTCCTCTTCCACGGAGCAAAGCATACGGTCGTTTTTTGTACCTTTGCATCCAAACACAACCACAATCATGACCATCGACTCCACATGGACTCCCGACGACAGCCAACGGGAAGTCATACAGGCACATACCGGCCATCATCTGGTGCTTGCCCCTCCAGGATGCGGCAAGACACAGATACTCACCGAGCGTATACGCCAGGCCCACGCACAGGGTACAGACTACAGCGACATGCTCTGTCTGACCTTCACCAACCGCGCAGCACGCGGCATGAAGGAGCGCATACTCTCGAATATCGGCGACGACGGCATCGACAACGTCTATGTCGGCAACGTGCACCGGTTCTGCTCCCGCTTTCTCTTTGCCAACGGCATCATCGCCGCCGAGTCGTCAGTGCTCGACGAGGACGACGCCGTCAGCATACTCGCCCGCTTTCTCAACGAGGACGAATATGCCGTCACCACCAACTATAGCCGACGCCGGGAGTATGCCGATGTGTTCCACCTGTCCAACTTCATGAGTCAGATACGCCGCAGACACGACAAGGCCGTGCGTATACACCCCGAATGTATCTCAGGCGAGGATGTCGGCACGATGCGGAAGATATGCGAGGTACAGCACATGACGTTCGACGCAAAGGCGATGACCGACATCTACGACCACACCGACTACTATATCGAGGTTGTGCGCAGCGAGCAGTTCGACTACGGCCAACAGCAACTGGGTACCCGGCTTCTGCGCAGAATGACCCTGGCCCGACAGTACGAGCAATACAAACGGGAGAACCGGTTGCTCGACTTCAACGACTTGCTCATCATCACCTACGACACTCTGATCCATGATGACGAGCGCCAGTATCACCGATATCTGTGGATACAAGTCGATGAAGTACAGGACCTCAATCCACTACAGATGTCTATCATCGACCTGCTCACTGCCGACCCGTTCGACACGGTCATGTACCTCGGCGACGAGCAGCAGGCCATCTTCTCATTTATGGGCGCCAAGATGGACACACTCACCATGCTCCGCCAGCGGTGCGGTGCCAACCTTCATCACCTGCAGATCAACCACCGGTCGCCGAAATACTTGCTCGACGTATTCAATACCTACGCCGCCGAAGTACTCCACATCGACCCTACCCTACTACCGACGACTACACGCGAGACTGTACGGCAGGGCAACGAACTGAGTATACTCTATAGCGACACAACCGACAGTGAGACGCGCGACGTAGCCCAGTTTGCCGGACAACTCTACGCCAACTATCCCGACGACACAACGGCCATCATCGTCAATTCCAACCGCGACGCCGAAGATATCAGCGCCGAACTGACCGCACAACACCTCAAACACTTCAAGGTGTCGGGCAGCGACCTTTTTGCCCAAACGGAAGTAAAACTGCTACTGGCCCATCTGGGGGTATTGGTCAGCGAATGCAACTTCATGGCGTGGGCACGCATACTCAAGGGCGTGAAGGCCGTACACGAGAACGCCAGCGCCCGCAAGATGGTACGCGACCTGCTCGACCGTGCCATCTCTCCCGCCGACCTACTCAGATACGACGGTGATGATACCTACATACAATCGTTTGTACGTACCTATGACGAGCAGGAACTGATTGTGTTTGACACGGAGACCACCGGACTCGACGTGTTCCAAGACGATATCGTACAGATTGCTGCCGTCAAGATGCGACAAGGAAAGATAGTGGAAGGGTCTGCCCTTTCGCTCTATATCGACACCCGACGGGAGATACCTGCCTTTCTGGGCGACATCCCCAACCCCATCATCGAGGAGCGCAAGCACCACCACCTGCTTCCGCCCGCCGAAGCGCTGCGGCAGTTTATGGAATATGCTTCAAGCGGCATACTCCTCGGCCACAACGCCGACTACGACTACAACATCCTTGACCACAACCTGCGCCGATACTGCCCCGAGTACAATCTCTACAGCCTGCATCCGCACTATTTCGATTCCCTGCGGCTCGTACGCCTGCTCGAACCGGAACTCAAACAGCACAAACTGAAATACCTGCTCATCGCACTGGAACTCGAAGGATCGAACACCCATTTGGCCGACGATGACGTATACGCCACCTGCAGCGTCGTGCGACACTGTCACGACAAGGGCACAGGCCTCATTGCAGCACAACGCGAATATCTGTCAATACCAAGCGTGAAGCACCGCATAGAGACCTTCCGGCGCAACTATGGTGAATGTTATGCCAAGGGTATGGCAAGGCTATACCGGCAGGAATCATCCATCGATAGTCAGCCCGTGCTGGTCGACGAACTGCTCGGTTTCTACCACCGCCTTGTCGATGAAGGCACCATCCATGAAGTAGAAAATATCGGGTACATCGCCGACTACCTCTCCCAAGACCTCATCCACGCCGAAAACGAACCGTCGCTGCACACCCAGATAGACCTTCACCTTATGGAAATCAACACCTTGAAAGAGGCCGACCTGTGCAACAGCCGAAGTATCGGCGACCGGATATTCGTCACGACGATACACAAAGCCAAAGGACTGGAGTTCGACAACGTGATCGTGTTTGATGCCGTCGAAGGGCGTATACCCAACTACTATAGCCGCAACGACAAGCGGTTGCTGGCCGAAGATGCCCGAAAATTCTACGTCGCCATGACAAGGGCCAAGCACAGACTGTATATATCGCAGTGTCTACTGCGCATAGACACCTACAACAGGCAACACGACGTACACCTCACACCGTTTATGGACCAGTTGCTGAAATTCTTCAACACCGGCCGGTACGATAGTATCAAAGCATAAGTAGGACAAAGACGTTTTCGCAAATAGGGTTTTGTACAAAAGGTCTTTGTATAAGTAGGTATTCAAAATTATTCGTATATATTTATGGGCAGCAGGCGTCTATTATACTTTGACATATCTCTGCACTTTCTTTTTGCCTGTATGCCCGGCTTTCATCGGTCGTGTAGCCCGCTACACTCCCTCTTCAACCCGAACATACGGTCCAAAATAAAGCGCATATCCATATCAAATAATTTTGAACACCTACTTATAAACTTTTTTCTTGCTTTCAAAGGTAGAGAGAAAAGCGTGTCAATCGTGGAGAAATAAAAACAAGAAACGCAATAGACGAAGTAAAACTACGGAAAATAGTAGGGCACTGGCAGACAAAAAGTTTCTTGGCTTGCGAAGGAGATTTGTCCTTATAGAAAGAGAAGTCCCTTGCCACTCCACAAGAATGGAGACAGCAAGGGACTTCTTCCGTTTGTCCGGAATATCCGGTATGAGTATAGGTCTACTGCGACACAGATGATACCTCGGAGACATTCTGCTCCTCAGCAGCCGATAGACGGTTCCATTCCCGAAGGGCTTCTTGCCAATCGGTGGCCTCGCCACTGGCAACGGCTTCACGCTCGCGGGCTTCCGCATCACGCGCTTTATCGCGGGCCCGTTTTTCGCGCATGGCAGCGATGGTGGCATCGTCGAGTATCTGTATGGCACCCCGACGGAGGCAATCGTCAAGTTCCTGTTCGCCGAAAGCCTTACCAGGTTCATTAAAATCAGAAATCAAGAATTCGTAGTCGACACGCAAGACATGACGTATCTCTTTTTGTTTGGCACGGTTGGAGGCATTCTTCAGACGCAGCAACTGGCCGATTTCCTTGATTTCCTTGGCCGAGAACTTATTTCTTCCTTTTGTCTGCATGTCATCACTTCTTTGACGGGCGGGTAGCCAGCACGAAATAGGCAATCAGACAGATATAGGCGACAAGGGAACAAACCTCAGACAACGGGTTGGCCCACCAACTGTCGGCTACGGAGACCTCAATGCCACCGAATTTCAGCAGTGCGCTCACCACGCCCATCAGTGCGCCACCGGCTATAAAACCACTGGCAATAAGCGTACCTTTCTCACCACGGTCACGGTTGACCTGCGCATCCTTGGAGCGCGAGGTGACATACCAGTTGATGGCACCACCGACAACGAGAGGCACATTGAGTTCGAGCGGTATGAACATACCCAAGGCAAAGGCCAAGGCCGGTATCTTGCAGTAGGTGAGAACAATGGCCAACACAGCGCCGATAGCATAGAGTGTCCAGGGAGCGCCGACACCGTTCATCAGCGGGTCGATGACGGCAGCCATCGCATTGGCCTGAGGTGCTGCAAGCGATCCGGAGGCGAAACCATAGGTTTCATTGAGCAGCATCATCACGCCGCCCACGGTAGCCGCACTCACGAGCGTGCCGAGGAATTTCCAGCCTTCCTGCTTCTTCGGGGTTGAGCCCAACCAATAACCGATCTTGAGGTCTGTAATAAACGAACCTGCCACTGACAGTGCGGTACATACCACGCCACCCATGATGAGGGCGGCGAGCATACCGCCGGGGCCTTTGAGTCCGACGGCCACCATCACAACCGAAGCAAAGATGAGGGTCATCAGCGTCATGCCCGACACAGGATTGCTACCCACAATGGCTATGGCATTGGCAGCCACGGTGGTAAAGAGGAAGGCAATGACGGCCACAAGCAGAATGGCGATGACGGCGAAAAGCAGATTGCCGTCCATCACGCCAAACCAGAAGAACACAAAGGTCAGGAGTATGCAGACCGACGAACCGATGGCTATAATCTTGAACGAGAGGTCGCGCTGGGTACGCTTCACGTCGGTGCTGACCGTGCTTGAACCTTTGAGTTCCTTGGCAGCCAGTCCTACGGCACTCTTGATGATACCCCAACTCTTGATGATACCGATAATGCCGGCCATGGCAATGCCGCCGATGCCGATACTGCGGGCATACGACTTGAAGATGGCTTCAGGCGACATGGCACCGACGGTGTCGGTAATGGAGGGATCCCAGGCATTGAGTACCTGGTCATGGAACAGGATGGACATGCCCGGAACGATGAGCCACCATACGGCCAGCGATCCGAAACAGATATAGAGGGCGTACTTCAGGCCTACAATATAACCCAAGCCGAGCACAGCGGCTCCGGTATTGACCTTGAACACCAGTTTGGCTTTATCGGCGAGATCACATCCCCATCCTACCACACGGCTAGTAAAATTCTCGTTCCACCATCCGAAACTGGCCACGATGAAGTCGTAGAGTCCACCGACAAGACCTGCCAACAACAACGGTTTGGCCTGGTCTCCGCCCTTCGCACCCGACACAAGCACCTGTGTGGTGGCCGTGGCTTCGGGGAAAGGATACTTGCCGTGCATATCGCTCACGAAATATTTGCGGAAGGGGATGAGGAACAATATACCCAGCACACCGCCGAGGGCGGACGCGAGGAATATCTGCAGGAAGGAGGCGGTCATGGCCTCACCATACTTGGCCTGCAGGATGTAGATGGCGGGCAACGTAAAAATGGCACCGGCGACGACGGCACCGGAGCAGGCACCGATACTCTGTATGATGACATTCTCACCAACGGCTTTGCTACGTTTGGTGGCTGTCGACACGCCCACTGCGATAATGGCAATAGGAATGGCAGCCTCGAACACTTGTCCGACCTTCAAGCCCAGATAGGCTGCGGCAGCCGAGAAGACGACAGCCATGACGATACCCCACGTCACCGACCAAAGATTGACTTCCGGATAGGTCTTTTCGGGATCGAGTATCGGGCGATATTCTTCTCCCTCCTTCAATTCTGTAAATGCGTTTTCAGGCAGCACCATCGCCTCTTTCTCCAATTCTTTCATAATAAACACTGTCTTATGGTGCGCACGGCAATGGTGCGCACCCATTGAATAAACATACGGAAACCGTTGTCCGGAAAGACGGCAAGATTTCCCTCTTACTTGATTTTGTCAAATCCTTCTCCGAACACACCATGACAATAGGTCTGCGACACCATGGCGCCCGGATCAATCTCGTTGATATACTGGAACACTTCCTGCGACTCATACTTACGGGTGAGCACGATGAGCAGATCGACCTCCTGCTTCGAATACCAGCCACGGCCCTCGATGAGGGTCACGCCACGGCGCACCTTATGGTTGATGGTATCGGCTATCTCCTTATAGTGTTTGGAGATGATAAGAAACTGCACAGTCTGACGGGTACCGTTGACCACATAGTCGCACACATAACTGGCCACCAACGTGAAGGCGATACCGTAGACGATGGTCTCGACGCTATGGAACAGAATGTACGAGGAGCAGATGATGGCGGTGTCAATAAACTGCATCGCACGACCGAAACTCACACGGAAATACTTATTGAGCAGAGCGATGATGATGTCTGTACCTCCTGTCGAACCGTTGTGGGAGAACACCAAACCAAGTCCGGCACCGCCCAGGATACCGGCAATGAGCACATGCATAAACTTATCCTCTCCGGGCGTGATGATAGGATGGGCTGCAAAGAAAGGCTGCAAGACACCGATGATGGCCGACATCATGGCTACGCCGATAATGGTTCGGACAATAAACTGTCGCGTCAGCGCCTTGGCGGCAATCAACAACATGGTGACATTGAGCACAAAGATGGTAATACTCGGCGGAAAGGAGAATGCATAGTAGAGCAATGCCGAGATACCCGACACACCACCCATGACGACTTTCTCAGGAAGAAAGTATGCGGTATAGCCTACTGAATAGGACAAAATACCCAAAAAGATGAAAAAGAGATCCTTGACTTGGCTCTTGACATCTTGCATTTTGATTGAAATCTGCATGTGTATTATGGTAATGGTAGATAAAAATCAGTAACCCTATTGTGCAAAGTTAATGAAAAATCTGCACAACTAAGTAGGTGTTCAATTTTTTTGATAAGTAGGTGTTCAAAATTATTTGATATGGATAGACACCTTATTTTCGTTTGTATGCCCGGATTGAAGAGGGAGTGAGCGGGCTACACGACCGATGAAAGCCGGCCACCCTGCATAATGGGGTCAAAGCAACGGAGAGAGCAGACGCACAATAGACTCCCAAAGACGGCGCAGGAAAGGACGGCGCAACAGAAGGGAAACATCTTCCAGCGGGGTACAATGCTGCAAATCACCCATAAACACTTGCTTCATACGGAGGGCCATCGCCTCGTCGTAAAAGAAGACATTGGCCTCAAAATTGTTTTCAAAACTTCGGAAATCGATATTGGCAGACCCGCAGGTGCAGAGACAATCGTCACACACGAGCAGTTTGCTATGATTGAATCCCGGCGTATAAAAATACACTTTCACGCCGGCCTCCACCACTTCAAGGATATACGAGATGCTTGCCCAGGTGAGCAAGCGGGCATCACTATGGCGCGGTATGGCCAGCCGCACATCAACCCCGGCAAGCGCAGCGGTGCGCAAGGCGAACAGTACCGGTTCGGTAGGGAGAAAATAGGGCGTTTCCATGTATACATACTGGCGAGCCTGCATCAGTATGCGCACATAACCTTGCATGATGTCCGGCCACTTGGCAACAGGACTACTGGTGACCACCTGCGCCAAACAGTCGTTGTGGATATCCCCACGCAAAGGCGGATAATACTTGCGGTCGGTGACCAGTGTACGACTGACGAAATACCAGTCTACCAAAAACGCACTCTGCACAGCATACACCGCCCCACCCCGCAAACGCAAGTGAGTGTCGCGCCACGGCTGTCGACCGGTACCCTTGACATAGCGTAGGGCGATGTTCATGCCCCCAATAAAAGCAGTCTCGCCATCGACAACACATAGTTTGCGGTGGTTGCGGTAGTTGACCTTGCTCGTGAAGGCCGGAAACTTCACCGGCATAAACATCCGCACGTCGACACCACCGGCCCGCAGACGTTCAAAAAAGCGCGTTTTGACCCGCCAACATCCCACATCGTCGCAGATCAGTCTGACCTCCACGCCCTGACGTGCTTTGTCGATGAGCACATCGGCAACAAGCCGACCCAGCGGGTCGTCATCAAAAATGTAGACATCGAGATGCACATGACGGCGGGCCCGGCCAATGGCCTCAATCATGGCCAAAAAGCAGGAATGTCCATCGGTGTAGATGTCCGCCTCATTGTCTTTGAAAGGAAGCGACAGGCTTTGGTTGGCAAAGAGTTGCACCAAAGCCCGACAGGATTCGGGAACACGGAGGTCGCGTTGCTCGACAAACTCGAGCATGGAGCGACGGGTAAGTTTGTCGAGACTACGCTGACCGATGAAACGCATCTTGCGCGTATTCTGACCAAAGAAGAAATAGAGTACAAATCCCAATATCGGTACAAAGGACAACACCAGCACCCAGGCCATCGTCTTGGCCGGCTGACGGTTGTCGAGCAACACCGTCACCACGGTCACCACCACAATGGCAAGATAGAGCAAGTAGAATATCCAATGTATGTAGATGGTCATTTGAATCCGATAAGTTTATGAGTCTGCAACGACAGTCGCCACTGCGGATGGTGCTTGATATACTCCACACACTGAGAGATAATGACCGCGTTGCGTTCGGCATCGCCCACATCGCAAGGTTGCAGGTAGCGGTAGTGGGCCTTGATGTCTACATCGCAGAGCGGTGTCTGTCCGTCGAAGATGCACTTGAGTTCGTCACACTCACTGATAGCCACATTTTGCTTGGGCGAACACGTCAACCAGTCGAGGTTTTCGGGAGGACGGCGTGTACCATTGCTCTCCATCGCCACATAAAAACCTTGGCCATGGAAAGCATCGATGAGGGCAGCATCGACTTGCAGTGTGGGTTCGCCCCCCGTGAGCACAACAAAGCGCGACGGATAACGGCTGGCTTCCTCCACAATGTCCTGGTCGCTCATCTCGCGATAGTCCGAGAAATCAGTGTCGCAGAAAGAACAACGCAGGTTGCATCCGGCGAAGCGCACAAACACTGCGGCACGTCCGGTATGCCGTCCCTCTCCCTGGAGGGAATAGAAGATATCGTTGACCCGTTTCATTCGTCACACTCGTATATAGCCTTATTGCCTTCGCTCTCCTGAACGACGGCCTTGTAGCAATGCGGCACTTGGTCTACTATCCAGCGGGCAATATTCTCCGCTGTAGGATTAAAGGGCAATACCTCGTTGAGATTGCGGTGATCGAGTTGTCCCATCACGCGGCGCTTCACTTCCGTGAAATCGACAACCATACCGTCGGCGTTGAGTTCACGCGACCGACAATACACGGTGATGCGCCAGTTGTGACCGTGCATCTGCGAGCATTTGCTTTCGTAGGAGAGGGTCAGACGATGGGAAGCCGACACCTCAAAGGTTTTTTCTATGTAATACATGGGTTTGTTTTCTGTATGTAATGGCTGGTTCTAAAAAATATTGGCGGGACAGAATTCGTCAGATTGACAACAAGATGTCTACACGATAATGTTGTTGCCCAAAAGGGCTGCCAACCGGCTACGCAGTTCGTGCATGGTCTTGTACTCCTGCAGCAACTCACGCAACCGGTCGGCATCGGCCGAAGCACTTGCAATCTCGCTTTGCAGGGTGCGCAGACGCTGCTCAAGATAGTCCATACGGAAATCGTTGAGCAGATGATCAAGTTGCTGGCGGAGCGCGTCAAGCCTGTCTTGTTCCACTACTGCACGGTCGGCATCGTCGAGCGACACGTCATCGCGTTCCTTACCGTTGCCATCGGTCAGATGGTAGCGGTCGGCGCAAAGTGCAGCCGCCTCGCGACTGATATCGATATCGTCGTGATGAACAAGAAACTGCTCCATACCTGCACCGCCATCTGCACTGTACGCCACAGCCTCAGCCAACATCTTGCGGTAGAGCGGATTGTCCAACTGCAGTTCGTCGACACCGAGGTTATAGTCGAGATATTGGGCAAGATTGAGCGAGACGACATTGCCTTCCTCATCCTCAGCATTCTGCACGATAGGGGCTTCGCCGTGGCGCACCACCATCTGCATGAGCATACGTTCCACCTCAGACGCCTGTTGCATGGGCGTGACAGGAGCAGAGATTTGCGAAGACTGCTTTTGTACGGTCGGGGCGGCCGCTTGCGCGCCACTATGTTGCTCCCGCTCACTGCGGATGAACTTGTTCATCGTATTGATAAGCGTGGCCTCACTGATCTGCAGACGCACGGCACAGTCGTGCACATAGGTATCGCGGAGTATCTGGTCGCGCACGAGCGAGATGCTCTTGACGACCGAGTTGATGGCTTCAGATCGCTTCAGCGGGTCGCGCTCATTGCGCAACAGAAGGTCGGACTTAAACTCGATGAAGTCTTTCTGATGTTCCTCGATAAACCGGCGGAAATCGGCCGCCGTATGCTTACGGGAGAAACTGTCAGGGTCGTCACCGTCGGGCAGTAGCACCACCTTAAGATTCATACCCTCAGAGAGCAGCATGTCTGTACCGCGCATAGCGGCGTGTATGCCGGCCTCGTCACCGTCGTAGAGCAACGTAATATTGCCCGTGAAACGATGAAGCATGTGTATCTGGTGTACAGAGAGGGCCGTACCGGAGTTGGCCACCACGTTTTCTATACCGCACTGGTGCATGGAGATAACATCGGTGTAGCCCTCCACCATAAACACTCGGTCTTCTTTGGCAATGGCTTTCTTGGCTTGCCAGATACCATAGAGTTCGCGGTCCTTGTGATAGATTTCGCTATCGGGCGAATTGACATACTTTTGGTTGACCCCCTTGGTACGCGCATCGAGCAGTCGGCCTCCGAAACCAACTACCTTGCCGCTGATGCCAATCCAGGGAAAGATGACACGTCCGGCAAAACGGTCGATCAGTTCACCACGGTCGTTGCGGTAGCAAAGACCGGTCGCAACGATAAAGTCGGGCTTGTATCCTTTGCTTTGGGCAGCGGCGGAGAGGGCATGGCGGTCGGGAATATCGAAGCCCAACTGAAACTTCTCAATGACATCATCACGGAAACCGCGCGACCGAAAATACTGCATACCTACGGCCACGCCATCGGGATGATTGTGGAGCAGGTCACGAAAATGGCGCGAAGCCCAGTCATTGACAATGAACATACTCTCGCGCGCACTCTGCTCACGCCGTTCGTCGTCGCTCAGTTCACGCTCGCGAATGTCGATATGATATTTTCCGGCCAGCCACCGCAAGGCTTCGGGATAGGACATCTGCTCGTGTTCCATGATGAAACCGACAGGATTGCCGCCCTTGCCACAGCCAAAACAGTGACAGGTACCACGGGATGGTGACACGATAAAAGAAGGGGTCTTCTCGTCGTGAAAAGGACAAAGCCCTTTGTAGTTGGCGCCCGCCTTGCGGAGCGTGACAAACTCAGACACCACGTCGACGATATTGGCCGCATCCTTGATTTTCTCTACTGTCTCTCTATCTATCATTGCGATGCGAAGTTACACATTTTTTCCGTAATGCGAACACATCACTATAAGCAAAGTGACAATGAAAATTCGCCACCACTTGCCTTCAAAACCTATCATCACTTAAAGAACGGTAAAAAGCAAGCCCTGCACACAGAAAATCCATTTTTTTTGTGTAAGTTTGCATCTGTTTTATAAAACACTTGATTTTCGCCGAATGACAAAGATTGAAAGCCTCATGCAGGTCAAGGCCTTCGCGCGGCAAGACGGAGCCTTGCTCTCATTGCTGTGGATAGCCAGTTTCGCCTGCGTACTGAGTGCGCCGCAGAGTATGATGGGGACTCTCTTGGCCCTTGCCACCCCCTTCTTCATAGGCTGGAGGCTCTGCAAATTCCGCAACTACGCCCTCGACGGCATCATCTCCTTCCGGAGAGGGTACGTCTACTCCGTCTACACTTTTTTCTATGCGGCGGTCATTTTCGCCATCGCACAGTACATCTATTTCCGTTTTCTCGACCACGGCACACTTTGCGCCATGCTCACCGACTCCATCAACACCATGATGCCGCTCTACGAGAATAGCGGAATCTCCAAAAAAGATTTGTCGGAAAGTCTCCGCATCATCTCCACTACCACACCGATACAATGGGCATTCACCTTCCTGGTACAGAACATCTGCATCGGGACCTTTATCAGTCTGCCCGTCGCAGCAGTGTGCGCAAGGAGAAATCACGGCACGCCCGTAGGCCGCAGCAACAGCCAGAATTAAGAGACGGCAGAACGGAGCCATCCCCAAAACAGACCGAAACGACCACAAAAAAAGAACACAGGAGGGTACTGGAAAATACCACCTCATAGCATCCAACCATACAAAAAAACGACAAAACAACATACTATGGATATATCAGTCGTAGTACCTCTATACAACGAGGACGAGTCACTGCCCGAGTTGTACGCATGGATAGAACGCGTGATGAACGCCAACGGATACACCTACGAAGTCATCTTCGTCAATGACGGTTCGACAGACCGTTCATGGGACGTAATAGAACAACTCGCCGCCCAGTCGGAGCACGTCAAGGGCATCAAGTTCCGCCGCAACTACGGCAAGAGTCCCGCCCTCTACTGCGGATTCAAGGAAGCCAAAGGCGATGTGATCATCACCATGGATGCCGACCTACAAGACTCGCCCGACGAGATTCCCGGACTCTACAAGATGATCACCGAAGATGGTTACGACCTCGTCTCGGGCTACAAGCAGAAACGGTACGACCCACTATCGAAGACGCTCCCCACCAAACTTTTCAACGCCACCGCCCGCAAAATCAGCGGCATACACAATCTGCACGACTTCAACTGCGGTCTGAAAGCCTACCGTTGCGACGTGGTCAAGAATATCGAGGTGTACGGCGAGATGCACCGCTACATTCCCTACCTGGCCAAGAACGCCGGATTTGACAAAATCGGAGAGAAGGTGGTACACCACCAGGCCCGCAAGTACGGCAAGTCGAAGTTCGGACTCAACCGTTTCTTCAACGGCTACCTCGACCTCATCACATTGTGGTTTCTGAGCAACTTCGGCAAGAAGCCGATGCACGTCTTCGGATTTTTGGGCAGCATCATGTTCCTTATCGGTTTTGTTGCCGTCGTATTGCTGGGCGCAGACAAGTTGTGGAGCCTCGCCCACGACATTCCCCAGCGTCTCATCACCGACTCACCATATTTCTACATTGCACTGACCATGATGATGATCGGCACCCAACTGTTTCTGGCCGGATTTATCGGCGACCTTGTAAGCCGCTCTTCCCAGGGACGCAACGACTACCAAATAGAAAACACGCTGAGATGCGACGACACATTCAAAGGATGATCTCAAAGTGGCCCACCCTTCTGCTACTGACTACAGCGATGACCACAGCCGGCTGTTCGTCGATAGACTGTCCGCTCAACAACCGCGTAGCCGCCACCTACAAATGGGCCGACGGCGACGCAGCCTTGGGCAGTGACACACTCACCGTGAGTACCCTACGCTCGCAGGCCGAGGGTGACGACAGTGTACTGGTCAACAAGGCAACGGCTGTCGACAGTATCTCCCTACCCATGAGTTACTCCCGCACGGAAGACGTGTTCTTCTTCGCACTCCATCTTCAGACTGCCGAAGGCGAAACGGAAAGGCTGCTCTGCGACACCGTCCGCATACAAAAGCAGGACGAGCCGCACTTCGATGCCGTAGACTGCGCACCGACCGTGTTCCACACCGTCACTGGCATCAGTTGCACCCACAACGCCATCGACTCCATACAGATAACCAACAACCACGTGACTTACAATGACGCCAAAGCCCATTTCCTCGTCTATTTCAAGACTGACCGTCATTAGTCTGCTCGTGTTCTGCTCAGTCTTTGCCACAGCACAGTCGACAAGACTCAAGAACATCGTCACGGAGAAAGACACCATAGCCTTCTTCCGCGGCGTCGCTGTGTCGGTAGACGCCGTAGGCGCTGCCCAACTGGCCTTCAGCGACTACGGACAGTATGAGGGTGCCTTGCGCATCAATCTTCGCGACAAGTACTTCCCCATCATCGAAATAGGATGGGGCAAGGCCGATGCCAGCGACATCTCGACCAAACTCACCTACAAGACAAGCGCTCCCTATGGCAAGGTCGGCATCGACTTCAACCTCATGCGCAACAAGCACGATGCCTACCGCGTATACGCCGGACTACGCTACGCCTTTACGTCGTACAAGTTTGATGTCGAGGGGTCAGGCATCAAAGACCCCGTATGGGGCGACGATGTCACCTATTCGGCCAAAGACGTAAAGTGCAATTACCATTGGGCAGAATGTGTGTTTGGTGTCGATGCCAAGATTGCCGGTCCGCTCCGCCTGGGATGGAGCGTCAGATACCGCCGCCGACTCATCCACAACGACGGCACGCTTGGCAACACTTGGTATGTGCCGGGATACGGCAAGCAAGGCAGTTCGCGACTGGGCGGTACCTTCAACATCATCTTCGAAATATAGTGACGACAAAAAGAACGCCGCGCCACACATATACCGTCGGCAAAATATAATCCAGCAACACTATGGACAAAAAACGAAAGAAAAGACTCTTTTTCCAGATTCCGTTTCTCTGCGCCTTGATCGTAGGGTCTGTGCTCATCATCATGCAGCAGCACAACGCTCCCTACCAACACGACACAGGTGCCATCTTCGGTACGATATACAACATCGACTACCAGTACGACCACGACCTCAACGACGAGATCATTGCCGAACTCAATAAGGTTGACGCTGCCCTGTCGATGTTCAACAAGAACTCTATCATCTCGCAGGTCAACCGCAATGAGAAAGTGGAGGTCAACGATATGTTTGCCGAAGTATTCAGCATGGCAGAAGATATCTCCGAAGAGACTGGCGGTGCCTTCGACGTCACGGTCGCTCCGCTCGTCAATCTGTGGGGCTTCGGCTTCAAAACAGGCAACCCGCCCACCAAGCATACGGTCGATAGCATCCGTGCCTTTGTCGGCTACAAGGGGGTGAGTATGAAAGGACGTACTGTCGTCAAGAAAGACCCACGCACCATGCTCGACTGTAGTGCCATCGCCAAGGGATACGGCAGTGACATTGTGGCCCGCTTTTTGGAATCGAAGGGCATCAGCAACTACATGGTCGAGATTGGCGGCGAAGTGGTCACCAAGGGCATCAGCAAGAAAAGACTGCCCTGGCGCATCGGCGTGACCAAGCCCACCGACGACTCGCTCAGCACGGGAGGCGAACTGCAAGCCGTGCTCAATGTCACCGACATGGCCATGGCCACAAGCGGCAACTACCGCAAGTTCTACTACAGAGACGGCAAGAAGTACGCCCACACCATAGACCCCGCCACGGGAAGGCCAGTGCAACACAGTCTGCTCTCGGCCACCGTACTGGCCAAGCAATGCGCCAAGGCCGATGCCTACGCCACCTCATTTATGGTGATGGGCATGGAACGCGCCAAGGAAATACTCGCCAAGCATCCCGAACTGATGGCCTACTTCATCTACACCGACCTATCGGGCCAGTTCAAGGTATGGTGTTCGCCCTCAATGAAGGGCAAGATTATCGACTAACCGCGGGGTCTCCGCCCCACTTGCTCCCCATGCGAGAAGAACGTCTCTACGACAGACTACTGGGCTTGCCCCTCTTCCAGGGGCTCAGTGGCTGCGATATCGACGATATCGTGGGAAAGACCAAATTCGGTTTCCACAAATCGCCCGCCAACAAGACCTACAGGCAAGAGGGCGATCCGTGCAACGCCCTCTGCTTTCTCCTTCAAGGCGAGATGAACGTACAGACATCGGCCGACGACCACGGATACAGTATCATAGAACAGATGGAAAGTCCCGGTGTACTGCAACCGGAATGTTTGTTCGGACTTGTACAACGCTACACCCAGACCTTCACCACAGTCACTCCATGCCAGTTTATGACTCTTGACAAACAGGAAGTGTTGCGCCTGTCGGACTCCTACGTCATCTTCCGGCTCAATCTGCTGAACATTCTCTCCACTCAGTCTCAACGTCTCTCGCGCACCCTCTGGCACATCCCCGGCGATACCCGACAACGTATCGTTAGATTTTTCGCTTCGCGGTGCTCGCGTCCTGCGGGCCCCAAGACCGTACACATCAAGATTACCCGCTTGGCCGAAGAGATCAACGTAGGCCGGCAAGCCGCCTCCGATGCACTCAACGCCCTACAACACGACGGACTGCTCACCTTCAGCCGAGGCGTCATCAAGATTCCGGCACTTGAGCGATTGCTCACATAAGACGCATTTTTTCGCCCCCGCATAAATACTCTTCTTGACAGAATACCGACCAAAAAGTGCCCAAAAGTCCTGTATTGCACACTGCATAGGGCTTTTGGGCAATTTTCAATAGGCAAATTTGGCTATGCATCAAAAGTTTATTACTTTTGCAAGAAGAACAATTATATATAATAACACAATATTCTTATGAGTTTGAAAATTGTAGTACTTGCCAAGCAAGTACCCGACACAAGAAACGTGGGAAAGGATGCCATGACGGCCGAAGGAACCGTCAACCGTGCTGCCCTTCCTGCAATCTTCAATCCTGAAGACCTAAACGCGCTCGAGCAGGCACTCCGCCTGAAAGAGCAAAATCCTGGATCTACCGTAGGCATCCTCACCATGGGTCCTCCCCGCGCAGCCGAAGTGATACGCCAAGGACTGTACAGAGGTGCCGACACCGGATGGCTGCTGACCGACCGTCTCTTCGCTGGAGCCGACACTCTGGCCACATCATATGCCCTCGCCACTGCCATCAAGAAGATTGGTGACGTAGACATCGTCATCGGAGGCCGCCAGGCCATCGACGGCGACACCGCACAGGTAGGACCGCAAGTTGCCCAGAAACTGGGTCTTTCGCAGGTGACCTACGCCGAGGAAATCCTCAAGTGCGAGGAAGGCAAACTGACCATTCGCCGCCATATCGACGGTGGTGTAGAGACCGTAGAGGCACCGCTGCCCCTGCTCGTGACCGTAACCGGAAGCGCCGACCCCTGCCGTCCCTGCAACGCCAAACTGACGATGACCTACAAGCACGCCACCGCCCCCATGGAACGCAAGGCCGACGACAAGTACAACTACCTCTATGAGGAGCGTCCCTACCTGACACTCAACCAGTGGTCTGTAGCCGACGTCGACGGCGATCCCGAACAATGCGGACTCTCCGGTTCACCCACCAAGGTGAAGGCCGTGAAGAACATCGTATTCCAGGCCAAAGAGAGCAAGACGCTCACCGGCAGCGACAGCGATGTCGAAGGACTGATAAAAGAATTGTTGGACGAAAAGATTATTGGATAAGGAGATGAACAACGTTTTTGTTTATGTAGAAATAGAAGGCACCAAGGTACAGGAAGTATCGCAGGAACTGCTGACCAAGGGCCGCAAACTGGCCAACGAACTGGGCGTCGAACTCCACGCCATCGTCGCAGGTACAGACATCAAGGGCAAGGTGGAAGACCAAATACTGCCCTACGGCGTCGACAAACTGTTTGTCTTCGACGGCGAGGGACTCTTCCCCTACACCTCAGCCCCCCACACTGACATCCTCGTCAACCTCTTCAAGGAGGAGCAGCCTCAGGTATGTCTGATGGGCGCCACCGTCATCGGACGTGACCTCGGCCCCCGCGTATCGTCATCGCTGACCAGCGGTCTGACCGCTGACTGCACCCAACTGGAGATTGGCGACTACGACGACAAGAAGACCGGCAAGCACTACGACAACCTGCTATACCAGATACGTCCCGCATTCGGCGGCAACATCGTCGCCACCATCGTCAATCCCGAGCACCGTCCTCAGATGGCCACCGTGCGTAGCGGTGTGATGCAGAAAGCCATCTATGAAGGCCAGGCCAAGAACGAGGTTGCCTACATGGATGTAGCCAAGTACGTACCTACCACCGACTATGTGGTCAAGGTCATCGACCGCCATGTAGAAGCCGCCAAGCACAACCTCAAGGGTGCCCCCATCGTGGTAGCCGGAGGTTATGGCGTAGGCAGCAAGGAAGGATTCGACCTGCTGTTCCAACTCGCCAAAGAACTTCACGGTGAGGTCGGTGCAAGCCGCGCAGCCGTTGATGCAGGCTGGGTAGACCACGACCGTCAGATCGGACAGACCGGTGTCACCGTACACCCGAAAGTTTATATCGCCTGCGGTATCTCCGGACAGATACAGCACATCGCCGGTATGCAGGACTCCGGCATCATCATCTCGGTCAACAACGACCCCGAGGCTCCCATCAACAAGATTGCCGACTACGTCATCGTAGGCACCGTAGAGGAAGTCGTACCGAAACTCATCAAGTATTACAAGCAGAACAGTAAGTAAAGAAATGGCAAATTACTATACAGACCACCCCGAGTATGACTTCTATCTGAGTCATCCGGAGATGCAGAGAATCGTTGAACTCAAGGAGCGCAACTTCGCAGACAAGGACCAGTACAAGGATGCACCCGTCGACTTCGAGGACGCCATCGAAAATTACAAGCGTGTGCTCGACATCACGGGCGACCTCGCTGCCAATGTCATCGAGCCCAACTCAGAGGCCGTAGACCTCGAAGGTCCGCACCTCGTAGACGGACGCATGCACTACGCCTCCAAGACCTACGACAACCTTGAGGCTACCCGCAAGGCCGGACTTTGGGGTATCTCCATGCCGCGTCGCTACGGCGGACTGAACATGCCCATCACTCCCTACTCCATGGCTTCCGAGATTGTATCGTGCGCCGACGCCGGTTTCCAGAACATCTGGAGTCTGCAAGACTGTATCGAAACACTCTATGAGTTTGGTAGCGAGGAGCAGCGCAGCAAATACATTCCCCGCGTATGCGCCGGAGAGACCATGAGTATGGACCTCACCGAGCCTGATGCCGGTTCCGACCTGCAGCGCGTCATGCTCAAGGCTACCTACAGCGAGGAGGACGGTTGCTGGTACCTCAACGGTGTGAAGCGTTTCATCACCAACGGTGACTCCGATATCCACCTCGTGCTGGCACGTTCCGAAGAAGGCACACACGACGGTCGCGGCCTCTCTATGTTCATCTACGACAAGAACGAGGGCGGCGTGACCGTACGCCATATTGAGAACAAACTCGGTATCCACGGATCTCCTACCTGCGAATTGGTATACAAGAATGCCAAGGCCGAACTGTGCGGAAGCACTCGCTTGGGCCTCATCAAGTACGTCATGGCCCTTATGAACGGCGCCCGTCTGGGCATCGCCGCCCAGTCTGTCGGTGTCAGCCAAGCCGCCTACAACGAGGGTTTGGCCTACGCCAAGGAGCGCAAGCAGTTTGATACCGCCATCGTCAAGTTCCCTGCCGTCTTCGACATGCTCTCTCGTATGAAGGCCAAACTCGACGCAGGCCGCAGCATACTCTACCAAACCGCCCGCTACGTAGACATCTACAAGGCTCTTGAGGACATCTCACGCGAACGCAAGTTGACCGCCGAGGAGCGTCAGGAACTGAAGAAATACAGCAAACTGGCTGATGCCTTCACACCGCTGGCCAAGGGTATGAACTCCGAGTACGCCAACCAGAACGCCTACGACGCCATACAGATACACGGTGGTTCCGGCTTCATCATGGAGTACAAGAGCCAGCGTCTCTACCGCGACGCCCGTATCTTCTCCATCTATGAGGGTACGACCCAACTTCAGGTAGTAGCCGCCATCCGCTACATCACCAACGGCACCTACCTCGGCATGATCAAAGAGATGCTCGAAGGCGAGGTATCAGAGGACATGAAGCCGCTCCGCTCACGCATCGCCACCCTCGTCGAGAAATACGAGGAGACCGTCAATGCCGTCAAGGAAGAAGGCAACCAGGAGAAGCAGGACTTTGTTGCCCGCCGTCTCTACGAGATGACCGCCGACATCATCATGTCTCTGCTCATCACCGCCGATGCATCAAAGGCTCCCGAACTCTTCGCCAAGAGTGCCAACGTATATGTACGCCACGCCGAAGAGGAAGTGCTCGGCCACTATGCATTCGTCAAGAATCTCAACGCTGAGGATCTTGCCTTCTATCGTCAGACTGAGACCGAGACCGAAGAATAATACCTTGTGGCAGGTATTGGAACCCAGCACCTACCACATCCCATAAAATCAAACGCGCCGACAGACGAAATAGTCTGCCGGCGCTTTTTAGTTGGGTTCTATGACGATAAGAGGCCGATGGGAAACGTGTTTCCTAATCCTCCAAAGCCCCGATGATTTCGCTGACCGAAGTACAACCGTGACGGTCGAGCCAGTCGTTGATACCGTCGCGCACCTTGACCGTAATGGCAGGGTCAAGGAAGTTGGCCGTACCAATCTCGATGGCCGTTGCTCCAGCCATGAGAAACTCGATGGCATCCTGTGCCGAGCAGATACCGCCCAAACCCACAACGGGTATCTTCACCGCCTTGGCCACCTGCCATACCATACGCAGAGCCACGGGCTTCACGGCCGGACCGCTGAGTCCGCCTGTTGAGATGCTGAGCACCGGACGACGCTTTTCCACATCGATAGCCATACCCATGAGCGTATTGATGAGCGACACGGAGTCTGCACCTTCGGCTTCACACGCCTTGGCAATCTCGGCAATGTCGGTGACGTTGGGTGACAGTTTCACGATGAGTGTCTTGTGGTAGCGGGCACGCACGGCACGCACGACGCTTGCTGCACCCTCACACGTTGTACCGAAAGCCATGCCGCCCTGCTTGACATTGGGGCAGGAGATGTTCAGTTCGATAGCCGGTATGCGGTCGAGCGCATCGATACGGGCGGCACACTCGGCATAGTCGTCGGGTGACGATCCGCTCACGTTGACAATCATATTGGTGTCTATATCCTTGATCTGGGGGTAGATGTTCTTGCAGAAATAGTCGACACCCTTGTTCTGCAGACCCACGCAGTTGAGCATACCCGAGGCGGTCTCCGCCATACGCGGATAGTCGTTGCCCTCACGAGGATGCAGCGTAGTACCCTTGACTATGATACCGCCGATATTGTCGAGCGACACGAAGTCGGCAAACTCCAGTCCGTAACCGAATGTTCCCGATGCGGTCATCACGGGATTCTTGAGGCGCAGACGGCCCAATCTTACACTTAAATCTGCCATAGTAGTTTCTTGATATTAAATACGGGTCCTTCCTTGCATACACACAGGTTGCCCTTGACGGTTTTCTCCACACAACAGAGACAGGCACCCAGTCCGCACGCCATCATATTCTCCAGCGAAGCCTCACAGTCGATGTCATTCTTATAGGCATATTTGGCCACGGCCATCATCATCGGCTTCGGACCGCAGGTAGAGATACGGTCGAAATGTTCGGCAGCCAGCACCGAGTGGTTGGTGACAAATCCGCGTTCGCCCTCGCTACCGTCCTCGGTGGTCACAAACACACGGCCCACACTGCGGAAGGCCTCCATCTCAAGCAGGTCAGCCTTAGTACGCGCGCCCAAGAGGAAGGTCGGTTCGCCTCCCATAGCCTTGATCTGGCGACCAAAATAGTAAAGCGGTGCCACACCTACGCCACCACCTACAAGCAATACCCGCTCAGAGGCAGTTGTCGGCATCGTAAACCCGTTGCCCAAGGGCAACACACAGTTCACCACATCGCCTACTCCCAACTCGCCCAGCCGATGTGTACCTTCACCCACCATGGCCACGAGCAGCCACAGTTCGTTGTGTTCGCGATCGACATTGTTGATAGATATCGGACGACGCAGAAAGGTAGACGGTGATCCGTCCACACGTACCTCCACAAACTGTCCCGGAAGCATCTCGGGCAACGGCTGGTCGTGAGTCAGGCGGAGCAGCACATGCTTCTCCGTCAGTCTTTCCGTACCGGCGACGCGGAGGTCAAGAACCATTTTCTTCATATATTTTCAGATATTGTTTTCCCTGTTCGGCGTGCCCTAAAAGTTTGCACAAGACTTTTAGAACCCACCTTTATGCAAAGGTACTGCAAAACGCATACACACCAAAACAAAACCACGCAGAATTTATCCGCCACACCTATCTTGCGACATCAAATCCGCTACACCATATCTTCAACAAAGTCATTGGGTATACAACAAAAAAAGAGAAGAAACGCATTGGCTTCTTCTCCCTTTCGCGGTGCGTACGGGACTCGAACCCGTGACCTCCTGCGTGACAGGCAGGCATTCTAACCAGCTGAACTAACGCACCTTTCGATGCAAACGAATAAATGAAACAACTAAGCGGTGCGTACGGGGCTCGAACCCGTGACCTCCTGCGTGACAGGCAGGCATTCTAACCAGCTGAACTAACGCACCTTGGTCGCATCATTTTCATTTTGCGAGTGCAAAGGTATACATAAAAATCGGTATCACAAAGAAAAAAGGAAACTTTTTTACAGAAAAAGTTGTAAAACCTTTGCTTTCCTATATCCACGGCCATCATACAACCACTCATCGAGTTCGCCTTTCACCCGATAGCCACAACTTGTCAGCAGGGCAAGCGAGGCCTCATTGTCCTCGGCAACAACGGCATAGAGTTGATGCAGATGGAGCGTACGGAGGGCGTAGGTCGCCACCTTTCGGAGGGCGGCGGCGGCAAATCCGCAACGGCGACATTCGCGCAACACCACGATACTGATCTCTGCACGGAGATGCTGGGCGGAGAAGTCGACAAGATCGACCAGTCCCACGACATTGCCCTCTACCGACTCGATGACCATCCGCACCTGTCCGTCGGCATAGATATCGTTGGTGGCCGAGGCGATATAGTCGTGCAGCACATAGCGAGAATAGGGCACATTGGTACGTCCGGCAGACCACTGATCCTCATCGTTCTCCATGACGTAGATCAGATCAAGGTCTTCGGGTTCCATCGCACGGAGCCGCACTTGAGGAAGAGAAGATGTAGTGGTGTCGCTCATCTGAAGATTTCGGTCGGGGTAATGATGATTTTCTTGTAGGGGTCATAGGTGCCTATCGTCACCCGAGTATCGGGACGGACGGAAAAAATACGCAAGATGTCCTTGTAACTGTAGGCCGACGTATCGTAGACGACACACACTGGCAGACCTTCCGGCAACTCTTCCGAGAGATGTCCGTCGGGCCGACTGACGGCATCGCCTTCCAGCAGACTGAAAGTGAGTCCTTCGCGAGAGGCCACCCTTTTGCATCGGGCCAGCGAAGAAGAAGAGCCTATGAACACATATTCCGGTTCACGTTCCTGGCGTGCCGTGAAAAAACCGAGGCTTTTGCGCATCCGCTGGGCGATCATCTTCACCAAAGCAATGCTCGCCTTGGCATAGATGGCCATCGTGATGGGGATACTCAACAAGAAACTCAGATGGCCGTAATGCTTGCGGAAGAAAATGAGCATGGCCTCGTAGAACACGTGAATGTATCGAAACGAGGATTTCTTGGTGCTTTCTCCCTTGTAATGGAGTATATGCACAGGAACATACCAGTTCTCGTAACCGCCCTTAAGCAGACGATACGACAGGTCGATATCTTCGCCATACATAAAGAAGGTTTCGTCGAGCAATCCCACCTTGTCGAGGGCCGAACGACGGAGCATACAAAAGGCACCGCTGAGTATCTCTATTCGTGCAGCCTCATCCCACGGCAGCCACGACATATAGTAGCGACCGAAGCGCCGGCTTCTCGGAAAACGGGTGCACAGGCCACACATCTTATAGAAGGAGGTCATTGGCGAAGGCAATCCGCGACGCGACTCCATCGCATCCGCACCGGTCGCTGTGAGCATCCTGACGCCGGCTGCTCCTGCGTCGGGATGCTGATCCATAAAGCGGAGCACCTCCGCTATGACATCTTCGGCAACAAAAGTGTCAGGATTGAGCAACAGCACATATTCACCCTCACTCTGTCGTATGGCCACATTGTTGGCCCGCGCAAAACCGAGATTGTGACGGCTCGCAACAATCTTGACCCGGGGATATCGACGGGTGAGGTACTCTACCGACCCGTCGCGCGAGTGATTGTCGACAACAAACACCTCTGCCTCGATGCCTTCAAGGGCACGGAAGAGCGACGTCAAGCACTGCTCTACATAGTACTTGACATTGTAGTTGACAATGATGACAGACAGTTTCAAGATACTGGTGGAGTTTCGGTGACATACAGTTCGCTCTCGCAACGTGTCTGCGTCGGCACGACAAAGAAGAGACAGAGCAACAGGATGATGCCCATATAGCCGAATGCCACATTGAAATACAGATAATAAAGCAAAAGATTGGCCACCATCGGCACGCAGAGCATATATAGCCGCAATCCTGCCCAATGGAGCAATGCCTTCGGGGTGGTCAGACGACGGGCCACACTGCCAAAGCGGAAGAGGCGTAGGGCAAGGGGTATCACGCAGATGGTGAGCAATTCCATGAGACAGAGCAAGACAAACTCGTCGCTCTTTTCCTCGGTCTTCAGCAGACCGGTAGGCAAGATTTCCGCCTCAAAGAGTACGACCAATACGGCCGACACTGCAAGAAAGACGCAGAAGGTCGTCATCAGTACGTTGCGCGTGTGTTTCATTTTTCGTTGTTCATAAGAGTTCTGTTGACGATGGCGCGTCCGAGGGTCACCTCATCGGTATACTCCAGTTCGTCGCCCACGGAGATACCACGGGCAATGACGCTCACGCGCACGTCATAGGCAGAAAGTTTGCGGGAGATATAAAAGTTGGTGGTGTCGCCCTCCATCGTAGAACTGAGGGCCAGTATCACCTCCCCCACTCCACCGGCCGCTACACGCTGCACGAGAGAGTCGACCTCTATGTCACCCGGACCGATACCGTCCATCGGCGAAATGATTCCACCCAAGACATGGTACAAGCCGCGGTACTGCTGGGTAGCCTCCACTGCCATCACGTCGCGGATATTCTCCACGACACATATCGTCGTAGCATCGCGGCGCGGATCGGCACAGATAGGACACGTCTCGGTATCGCTGATATTGTGACACACACGACAGTACTTCACGTCGTGGCGCACGGTAGAGACAGCCGAGGTGAACGCATCGACATCCTCCGTGCTTTGGCGGAGCAGGTGCAAGACAAGGCGCAAGGCTGTCTTGCGCCCCACTCCGGGAAGTTTGGAGAACTCGCCGACGGCCTTGTCGAGCAACCGCGAAGGATATTCGCCCTCCATCAGTCTTTGAAGAGATAGAGACCTACGCCCAACTTCAGACCAATGGTAGAATAGTCCTTATGGCTCTTGATACTCTGGTCGTAGTAGATGGCCGGCTCCACAGTGACGGTACGGCTGAGGAAGAAGGCATAGCCTACCTCTACACCGGGCATCACGTCATTGTAGCCACCGCAATGGATATACTTGCAGTTGACACCAAGGTACAGACCATTCTGTATGATGTAATACCGTCCGCCTGCACCTACAGAAAAACGGTCGTCACCGGAATCATGCTGATAGGACACCAAGCCATGCAGGAGAACATCGTCGGCTACGAAATATCCGGCATTGGCCTGCACGCCCAAACGGAACTCATCGCCGGAGTAGTTCATGTTGAGACCCGTGAGTGAGCCGCCCACATAGACTTTGCCTTTCTCAAACTGGGCACTGGCTGTGATGGCGGTCAGCAGGGCCACCATCATGACGATGATTTTCTTCTTCATAAATAGTTGTGTTATGGGTTATTGTTGTTTTTCGGTTGACACGCCAGCCGCCTTTCTTGGGCACATTGCGGCGCGAATAGGTCGTATATCTGCAAAAGTACACATTAAATTCGGAAAACCGAAAAATATCATTACCTTTGTGAGCAATTCCGACAAATTATGAAGGCTTCTATAAATTACCTTTGACGTTTTTTTGCCGGTCTGAATTTACTTTCTTTCCAACGGATAATTTTGAATACCTACTTAACAATGCGTAGAATTTATAGGACACGACTGAAATACATCCTTCTTCTTCTGTTCTTTCTCCTTACCCTCTATTCCCCTATCCTCGCCCAGCCCAAGCATGAAGTGCGGGCCGTATGGCTGACCACCATCGGAGGGATAGACTGGCCTCACTCCTATGCCCAAAGCGCACGGTCTATAGAGCGACAGAAAGACGAACTGCGACAGACGCTCGACCGACTTCAGCAAGCGGGCATCAACACCGTGCTGGTGCAGACACGCATACGCGGCACCGTAATCTATCCGTCGGTCTACGAGCCGTGGGACGGTTGTCTGTCGGGGCAGCCGGGACGCAGTCCGGGATATGACGCTCTGGCCTTTGCCATAGAGGAATGTCACCGACGAGGCATGGAACTCCATGCCTGGGTGGTAACGATACCCGTAGGAAAATGGACGGCCAAAGGATGCGCCAACCTCCGCAAACGTTACCCCAGTCTCATCAAGAAGATCGGCGCCGACGGATATATGAATCCCGAGAGTCCACAGACCGCCCGCTATCTGGCCGACATCTGCGGAGAAATCACCGACCATTATGACATCGATGGCATACACCTCGACTACATACGCTACCCCGAGACATGGACGCTGAAGGTGAGCCGACAACGCGGCCGCGACTACATCACATCTATCGTCGAGGCCATCAGCCGCCGGGTGAAGACGGCCAAGCCTTGGGTGAAAATGAGTTGCTCGCCCATCGGCAAGCACGACGACCTCACCCGCTACTGGAGCCACGGATGGAACGCCTATACGACGGTCTGCCAAGATGCGCAAGGCTGGCTACGGAGCGGCCTGATGGACGAACTGTTCCCGATGATGTACTTCCGTGGCAACAATTTCTATCCCTTCGCCATCGATTGGGCCGAGGAGAGTGCCGGACGCATCGTCGCTCCGGGACTGGGCATCTATTTCATGTCGCCCCGCGAGAAAGACTGGCCACTCAGCGATATCACACGAGAGATGGAAGTACTCCGGGCCAACGGCATGGGTCAGGCGTTTTTCCGCAGCAAGTTCTTCACTGATGACACCAAGGGTATCTACCGTTTTTCAAAAGACCGTTTCTACCAATATCCAGCCCTTGTCCCCCCGATGACATGGGAAGGGGAACGCAACGTAAAGTCCCCAGAAAACCTAAGCATAAAGCCCAACGGAAAAAACGCCACACAGATATCGTGGTCACACACCGACGACAAGGGTGACGGCATGTTGTACTACAACGTATATGCCGCACGCGAATGTCCGGTAGATGTCAGCGATGCACGCAACCTCATATTGCCTCGCACACCGCTCACCTCGATTACTGTACCGCACGATGCGTCACGTCATTACGCTGTGACTGCCATGGACAGATACGGCAACGAGAGTGCGCCACTCCAGGAATACGGAGCAGACCACAAGAACGACACCGACATTCTGCCAACCAGGGCTACAGACTTTCTGCCTTGCGATGGCCACCGGCTCACGCTACCCGACAAAGGCAGCACGCTCGATGCCGACTATGTAGCCATCGAGACGCTACAAGGCACTGTCGTGACCGTGCGTCCTTACCACGATACGACGCTTGACGTAAGCCGACTGAACAACGGCATCTACATCCTCCGCTCATTGGGACGCAAGGGCAGAACCCACCGATTGGGATTTTTCCTAATAAAACGTTTTTAGTGACGATAAAAAACTTGGTTCCGACCCAACGCATCACTCGCCCAATTCGAGTTGTTCCTTCACCAAGCGGAAATAGGCACCGCGACGCGCGACAAGTTCCTCGTGGGTTCCCATTTCCGCAATCTTGCCTTTTTCCATATAGATGATATTGTCGGCATGACGCACCGTGCTCAACCGGTGGGCGGCCACGACCACGGTACGGCCCTTGTTGTATTCGGCCAGACGGTGTACGATCTGGGCCTCGTTGTTGGCATCGAGCGACGAGGTAGCCTCATCGAGGAATAGCACTTGCGGATTCTTGTATACAGCACGGGCGATAAAAAGACGTTGCTTCTGTCCGCCGCTCAGTTCCACACCCGCCACACCGAGTTTGGTATGGTAGCCCATAGGCAAGTCTTCAAAAAAATCATCGATACAGGCGATACGCGCCGCCTCCCGCGCCCGCTCCAAATTGGGTTTGGCATCAGCCAAGGCGATGTTGTCGAGTATCGACCCACTGAAGATATATCCGTTCTGCATCACCACTCCACAGTGCCGCAACCAGTCGTCGCGGTCAAGGTCGGCCATATCGGTCTGTCCCACATAAGCATGACCTCGCTGGGGCACATAAAAACCGAGCATGAGTTTGACAAGCGTCGTCTTTCCGCATCCGCTGGCCCCGACAATGGCCGTGGTCTTTCCTGCCGGAACGACAGCCGAGAAACCGTCGATGACATAAGGGGAGAACGAACCGGGGTACTTGAACGACACATCGTCAAACCGTATATCCACGCCCTCATCCGGAGCCTTGATGGTGGACGGCTCTGTCTGCGGACGGTTCATGATTTCATCAATGCGCTCATAAGACATGGCCGCATCCTGCACAGTGCTCACCGAGTCGATGATATTGGAGAACGGTCCGGCCAGACGTCCGGCGATATAACTGATGGTCATCATCTCTCCGATGGTCATTCGGCCGCGTATTACCATAGTCGCACAGATACCGGTGATGAGAATATCCTTCATGCGCACAAAAAACGTGTTGCCGCCATTGATGGAAAGGTTGGTCAGGGCCGACTGCATGGAGAGGCGGTTAATCTTCTCCTGTACCGTGTTCCAAGCGTCGACGCGCGTTGCCTGCGCATTGTTGACCTTTATCTCCTGCATGCCGTTGACCAGTTCGTACACATTGTTGCGGTTTTCTGCAGAGTAGGAGAAATAAGCATAGTCGATAGCCTTGCGCCGGCGAAGATGCAGCCGCGTCCATCCGAATGCGAGTGCCGTGGCAGCAAGAAAGACCAGAAACACAAGTCCACTATAATAGATGAGCATGACCGAGAACACCACCAAATTGATAATGGTGAAGAAGGTGGTCTCGGGCATAGAAACCAGAAAATTCTTGATACGGTTTTGGTCGTCGAGTTTCTGTATGAGGTCGGAGTTCACCTTACGGTCAAAGAAGGAGATGGGCAAGCGGATGAGTTTGCCCAAATACTCGTTCATCATCCGGATACTCATGCGGAGACCGACACGGGTAAGCAGCAGATTGACGACATTGTTGCTCACATAACTGCCCAGGAACACCAGAAACTGACTGGCCACGAGCATCCATACCAATTGCACGTCACGCCCGTTGATACCGTCGTCTATCGTATGCTGGAATATCATGGGCAACAGCACGTCTGCCACCATCGAGATGACGGTCAGCAGGATGATGGCCGCGAAACTCCACCGATGGTCGGACATCACGCGCCGCATCATGCGCCATAGCCCATGCCCCCAATTTTCACCCTTGGCAAAGTGCTGATCTTGAAAAGCGTCTGTCGGGTCGAGCACCACAGCCAGTCCCACGCCATCGTCATGCGACCTCCAGTGACGGAGAAACTCCTCCCGGGACATCCGTACCTTTCCTCGCGCGGGGTCGGCAATCCAAAAGCGGCGACCATCACGGCTCATCTTATAGAGTACCACATAGTGGCGCTGATCCCAATAGAGGATGGCCGGCAACGGCATCCGTTCTACCGCCGCCATGTCTATTCTGACCGCTTCTGCCTCAAACCCGAGCATTCGCACACAGTGCACGATGTCGCGCATGGAAATGCCCATACGACTGGCGTCGCACTTCTCACGCAGCACGCCAAGCGGTATCTCCTTGCCGTAATACTTGGCGATAATACGGATACAAGTGATACCGCAGTCGGAATGTTCCAGTTGTTGATAGGCAGTGATACGTGGCATAGAAAAGAGAAAAGAACTATTCTATAATTATTTAGACTCCGTCAAGGTATCGCACACAAGTTTTGCACGGCATACCGATAGTCAAAACGCTCAAGCACCTTATCGTCGATGGTAGCATCGGAATACCCGTAGAGACAACGACCGTCATCGGGCATTTCTACGGCCTTCTGCGTACAACCGCCGCCGCAAATCGGGGCAATGCGGCAGTGGAAACATACAGGACGGGAGAATTTGGCTTTCATCCGCCGCTCCTTTTCGTCATGCTCGAAATGCAGACGACCGTCATCGGTCAGCCTACCTGCACGGTTGACATCGGTAAAGTCACGGGCCGTACAACAAAAGACGTTGCCGTCGTAATTCACCAAGACATAGTTGCGCTTATCTCCATAGCAAGAACACCTTACACGGTCTACCGTCCTTGCACTGCTGGCATCAAAGCCACTGCGCCGGAATTCGCGTATCAGTGCATACACTTGTTCCTCGACACCATTCTCGTCGGCCGACTTGCCGTCGTCCTGCCATACCCGCTGAAAATCTACTCTGACAAGGGCACGTGCCTCTTGCTCCAAATCCTCAAACTCACCCAGGATATTGCCTACCCCTTCAAGGATGGCACTCGTATAATTAATACGGAGAACAACAAGATGCCGATGGCGCGCCAAGGTCTTGATGTGCGAGACAATGCGGTCAAACGATCCGCCGCCCGAGGCCGGAAAGCGAGTTTGGTCATGGTGGTCGCGATAGCCGTCAAGCGTGATTTGAAACGTGACATTCTTTCCCTCGAAATAGCGCACCATCGCATCAGACAGCAAATATCCATTGGTAGTAAAGTGAAATGCAGGTTCTATCTTCCTCTCCCGACAGACCGTCTCAAGATAGTCCATCAACGGCCGCACGACAGGAGAGAAATACATCAGTGGTTCGCCGCCAAAGAAAGAAAGGTCGAAGACCTGCAACTGTGGGTGTTCGGCAACGACGTTGCTGATCAGCCGTTCTATCGCCAATCGAGTATCCTCCGTCATCCTTGAACCACGAACATGGTTTTCATAACAGTACCAGCAACGGAAGTTGCAGTCTACCGTCGGATTGACATGCAGATGAAAGCACGTGTCATCCTCATCCACACTGCGTATGAGGGCACGCACCTCTTCCACCTCGTCAGTATCGTCGGCGACGATCGCCTTTGCATCAAGCAACTGCTGATACAAGGAGGGCGACGATGATTGCAGCGTATCTGCATCCATTGTCTGCAAGGCTTCGAACGGTTCGTTCCTCAGTACAATATACTGGTCTGACAATGCATTGTATAGCAAGCCAT
Source organism: Lachnospiraceae bacterium (assembly GCA_963604975.1). Classification (GTDB taxonomy): domain Bacteria; phylum Bacteroidota; class Bacteroidia; order Bacteroidales; family Bacteroidaceae; genus Prevotella. The sequence continues at coordinate 36,430 of CAVCSC010000016.1, forward strand.
AAACGGGATTCACCCTAAGCACGGTGTTATATATACTATACCTCATGGCAACACATCTTTGTTTTTGACATTACGGATACAGGGCACACCCTTCGCTCTGTTCTTACAGTTATTCTATCACATTCGGCCGGAGAAGGAATTTCCGGAATGTCCCCGAGCCTCCTTCACCTTCTTTTTGCCAAAAGTCTGATAATAAGAAATGGATATTTTGGATCCTTCCCCACGCATGCGGGATACGTAATGATAGTTCGGCAAATCGAAGGTATGAGTAATCTCTGAAGGGAAATTCAACGTGTACGACAATGACAATTGCCCATTCCAACTGAAATTGGTCCAAGCAGAAACCGATAGATGGTGATTGGCATTGTCTACACGCGACGGTTCCATATGACGGCTATTCCACATATGCATAGCAGTTATTCCGGTGTTGTAGTACTTGCCAAAATAGGCGTTCACCATTTCGTACCCCGTGAATTGCCAGCCTTGCTTTATGCTTTCAACATTCTGCACATTGATTTTATAATTATAGTAACACGCTTCGGCATTGGCTGAAACACGTAGATGCCCATTCAAGAAACTTTGCTGACCTGACAATTTTGTATATAGAGCGCGCAGACGTCCAAACGACCGATAAGAAATGACCGTATTGTTTTGCCCGTCAGATGTCGTGAAGTCAGCAAAAGAATTTGGGGCCAACATACCAGACACAGAAAGAGTATATTTTCCAAACAGTGTATAACGGAAATCCATAGAATGCATACAGAACGCCTGTAAATCCGGATTACCCACACGATAGGTATTGGCTGAAATCCATGTCTTAAAAGGATTCAGGTGTGCGTAACTGGGACGGAGCAAATAAGAACTATAATCCAATCCCAAAATATGCTTACCCCCGGCCAATGTAAGATTCAAACTGACATTGGGAAGAATATTAAGATAATTGTTCCGATTGACCTCATGGGTTGTACGCAGGTCGCCCTGAATATGAGTATGTTCACCACGAACACCGAACGAGGTTGTCAACATCTTGTTCCAGGGCCGTTCGTAAGACACGAACAGTGCCGATACCATCTCATCATACACGAAACGGTTGCTCTGTCCGTCATCGCGCACAAAAACGCCATTCAACAGGTCGGCCCGAAGAAAGTCTTTGTCGGTACGGGTCGTATTCCATCGTGCACCGAACGACAGACCCGAATTGTCAGAGAAGTTCTTTCTGTACTTCGCACTGACCTGCCAAGCATTGATATTCATCCCCGTATTCTGCAAAAACGGAGTATAGCCCTTTACAGACTCTTCCGCACCGACATACATCATTGTATCACGGGTGGGAGTGTTGCTATTGTTATAATCAAGACTGATATCCAACCCGCCGCCAATTTTGTCGGTCTTGTAATAATAATACAAGGTAGCATTTGTCTTTGTACTGAATGGGGTACGGCAAATTCTGTTTGACCTAACCTCGGAAACGTTGTTGGACGCATCCATGGTTTTCGAATGAGTAAAATTGCTAATCTTCGATATATTCATATCTTCCATCAGCCGCACACCGAATGTACTTTTTTGCGTTAGGTCATACGATACCAATGCGCCGATATGTGGAGCATACGATTTATCCTTGGAAGCCAAAAAATTGACTGCATTCGCTTGGGTATCAAGATAGTCATATTCAGACTCTGTTGTGGTGTAGTAATTGCGTTCCATGAAAGAAACACTACCCGTCACACGAAATCTACCCCGTGAATAGGTAAGATTGAGAGCATCCTCGTTGGATATGTGCTTGTTCTGATTATTCGCCCACAAATATACACTACCTCTAAACCCAAAATCGGGGCGGCGCTTCAATACGATATTCAAGATACCATCTGTATCAGAAGCACTTTGCGAACTGCCCGGATTGAATATCAATTCTACACGCTCTATGTCTGAAGGTTTCACATTGGCCAACAGGTCGCGTATCATACTGGGCTCCATATACGGGTTCTTGCCATTAATGTAGACTTTTGCGTCCTTTTTCCCCAGCAATCTGTATGAACCGCCTTCTCCACTGAGCATAGGTACATTCTTCAACAATTCGTTACCGTCAGGAAGCAGCAGATCTACGCCTCCGGGAGTAAAAGCATAGCCACCCGCAACGCCTTTCAACGTAGATTTTGCGGTCACCGTAACACCCTCAATATGGTGAGAGATTTCCTGCAATACGACACGCAAATTTTCTCTATTTTTCACATCTGCCGCAACTACGCATCGGCTATAACCGATACATGTCAACACAGCCACGCTACTATCCGGAACTGATTTTGGAGAATGCAACGAGAAATGACCCGTTGAGTCACTTATACCATTTACAATAAGAGTGCTATCTGGTAAAGTCAGCCATGAAACAACTACACTTTCTATCGCATTGCCTTTCTCATCGACAACGATACCTGATAAAGTATTGGTAGATTGCGCTTGTATGACGACCGCTATACAAAGAACTACAATTAATGAGATGTACCGTTTCATAAAATTCCGAGTTTTTACGATTATAAAAAATCAGACATCGTCGATTGGTCTTGAACAATAAGCAAGCGACGATGCCTATTATTAAGGGGAGGTATTTTGCAATGGGATTTTTTAACCCACCTTAAGGACATAGGAATCACCGTATGCGTACACGTATCATTTCGTATACACAAAAATCTTTATTTACATGCCTCCGTACTAACATTCTTTTTCACATCACCGCTGGGGACATTTATACAAGTAGCATTCAGAGCTCCCGTGCAAGCACTACCCGAATTTACACAATGGCCATTTGCACCTCTGCATGTGTCAGGAGATTCATTACTACAACTCATCGCATTGTCACCAGCCACGACATCATTCATTTCTGCTCGCAATACGACAGACTGCTGGTCTGCTGCCATTATTCCTCGTTCTTCCAAAGAATCAAGAAATTTAATAATTCTAGTTTTGTTCATGATTGTTATTTTTGGTTAATACTGCTCTTCTTTCAAAAACAGGAAACATCGCCTTCTATTGCCTTATATATTTCCTTATTGTCTTTCATCTTATGGATACCGCAAATATATGTATTTATTTCTAATCTAACAAGTTTTTTTTTGTAAAAAAAGCGCCGAATAGCACGATAAAAATACACTTTCTGCACAAACTCACAAAAATGCGCAACAATTTGCTACATTCGGCCAGAGAAAGAATTTCCGGAATGTCCTTTTGCCTCCTTGACTTTCTTCTTTCCGAAGCGCTGGTAATAAGTAATCCTTACTTTCGCCTCCGATCCCAACGAGCGGGAGGAATAACGATAGTTGGGCATTTCATAAGATTGCATCATTGTGGAAGGCAAGATGGAGGAATAACTTATTTCCAGCTGGCCATTCCACTTAAACTTTTTCCATAAGGAGACAGAGAGATAATGATTGGCGGCATCTACCCGTTGCGGTTCCAAATGTCGTCCCTCCCAACTATGTAGGATAGAAATACCTGAGGTATAGTCTTTTTCAAAATATCCATACACAGTCTCCGTTGTAATAAGACGCCATCCGTGTTTGGAACTCAAAACGCCCTGTACATTGGAATTGAAATCACGGTAATTAGCATCAATATCAACAAAAACGCGAAGACGGCCCTTCAAAAAACTTTGGTAGCCCGACAAAATAATATCATAGACTTGAGTTCGACCATACATAATATAGGAACTGACTGTATTGTTCTGTCCGTCGGATGTTGTAAAGTCGGCAAAGGAATTCGGCTGCCACATCCCTTTCACAGAAAGCGTGTACTTTCCGAACAGAGTATAGCGAAACGCCCCATAATGCATATAGTCTGCTTTCAGATCAGGATTGCCCACCTGATAGGAATTTGACGAAGTCCATATTTTGAAAGGATTCAAGAGTACATAGGGGGCCCGCATCAATGAGGGAGCATAATCCAGTCCAAAGATATGTTTGCCTTGGGCAAAACTGAAATTCAAGCCTATGTTAGGCATAAGGTTGAAATAGTTGTTCCGAAAAACTTCATTCGTTGCACGCTGATCACCACGGATATGCGTTTGTTCACCCCGCAGACCGAGAGTAGAACTCAACATTTCATTCCACTGCCGGTCATAATTGACGAATACGGCCGACACCATTTCGTCATACACGAAACGATTGCTTTGCCCATCATCCCGAACGAAAACGCCATTCTTCATGTCTGCATGAAGGAAGTCCTGATCAGTGCGGGAGAAATTCCATCGCGCACCGAAAGACAGGTTTGATCCGTCCGAGAAATTATGCTTATATTTTGCTTCGGCCTGCCAAGCATTGATAGACGACTCGATATTCTGAACAAACGGGATGTATGCACTTGCAGCCTGTTCCACACCCACATAAGTCATCGTATCACGAGTAGGGGCGTTGTTGTTGATATAGTTCAGACTCACATCCAAACCTCCGCCCCGCTTATCGGTCATAAGATAATAGTACAAGGTCACATCAGACTTTATGCCTGAAGGCGTGCGATAAGTCCTGTTCGTTGAAATTTCAGAGTTGACATTGGCAGCATCTGTACTTAGCGTATGCGTGAAATCGGAACTCCTTGAAATCGTCAAATCCTCCATAACCTTAATACCAATGGTACTTTTCGGGGACAAGTCATACGACACCAACGCCCCAAAATGAGGTTTGTACTTCTTTCCTTTTGAAAATAAAACATTGGTGGCATCCACATGGGTATCAAGATAGTTGTATTTCAGTTCATACTTTGAATATCTGTTGTCCGCACTGCCAGTGAGACTTCCCATAGCCCGAAACCTTCCATGCGAATAGGAAAGGGTAATATCACCCTTGGTTGAAACGTGCTTGTTTTGGTCGGAGGCTTGCAAATACGCACTACCAGTGAAGCCGAAATCAGGACGGCGTTTCAATACGATGTTTACTATACCGCTATTATCAGAAGCACTGCGCGAACTTCCGGGATTGAATATCAATTCTACACGCTCAATATCACAGGGTTTCACATTGGCCAACAAATCATACAACATACTTGCGTCCATGTAGGGGTCACGCCCGTTGAGATAAATCTTTGCCTTTTGTTTTCCAAGCAATTTGTAAGAACCAACCGTACCGCTAAGCATTGGCACATTCTTGAGTAGTTCGTTGCCGTCCGGAAGCAACAGATCAGCACCGCCTGGCGTGAAAGAATATCCACCGGGCACACCCTTCATTGTAGACTTTGCCGTCACCGTCACCCCCTGTAGTTGATGAGATATTTCCTTTAATACAAAATGCAGACCGCTGCTCCGCTCTGGCTCTACAGTAACCGCCGTATGTGCATACCCTATACACGACACTACCGCCACGCTACTACCAGACACAGTTTTTGGTGCAACAAGCGAAAAGTGCCCTGTCGCATCACTTATTCCATTTACGACAAGCGTACTGTCGGGCAACGTCAACCAAGAGACAACGGCACTTTCCACGGCATTTCCTTTCTCGTCTACTATAACTCCTGACAACGTATTGGAAGACTGAGCATACATTATAAAAGTTGCACACATAGCAACCATCAATAAGAGATGACGTTTCATAAGATTTTGAGTTTTTATTGATTACATATCATCTATTGTCGATTGCCTTACAATAACAACAATCGACAATAGGAATAAAAGGCGAAGTAGTTTGCAAAAGTGACGACGAGTATTTTAGAGAAATGCACAATAATTTATTTCATTCTGTTTGAGAAGGAGTTTCCTGCATGAGCCCTTGCATTCTTCACCCGCGACTTACCGAAAGTCTGGTAATAGGCAATAGATACCATTGACTGGGAATTGCGCATACGGGAGACATAATGATACCCTGTCATATCAAACGATTTGCCACACTCCGAAGGGAGAACGGTACTAAACTGAAGTTGCAACTGTCCATTCCACTTAAACACTTTCCAGGCAGAGAAAGACAAGTAGTGTTGCGGATCATCCACACGCGCCGGCTCGGTATGGCGGCCCGACCAGGAATGTGCCACAGAAACGCCCGATGTAAAGTTTCTGTCCAAATAACCGGACACACTTTCTTCACAAGAAAATTGCCAACCGTAATTGCTGTTTTGTACATCCTGCAAAGTACCCTTATAATCAAAGTAGTGCGCACCAAACTCAGCAGACATGCGGAGGCGACCTTTCAAAAAACTTTGACGGCCCGACAATCTCATCCCATAGAGTTGGCTTCGCCCGAATGTACGATAGGAAATAACTGTATTGTTTTGTCCGTCGGATGTCGTAAAGTCAGCAAAAAGATGTGGCGACCACGAACCATCCACCATAAGCGTATATTTACCCAATAGCGTATACCGAAGTTGCAGATCATGCGTATAGTCTGCCAACAAGTCAGGATTGCCCATCTTATAGGTATTGGAAGATATCCAAACCTTAAACGGGTTCAGTATGCTGTAAAATGGACGGAACAGACGGGTAGAATAATCCAGACCTACAATATGCTTGCCCTCAGCCATATTGAGGTTCAGACTGGCATTGGGCATCAGTCGGAAATAGTTGTTCTTGAACACCTCGCCCGTCGTACGCAAGTCACCTTTGACGTGGGTATGTTCTCCGCGCAATCCTACAGAGGTATCGAGCACTTTGTTCCACTCCCGCTCATAAGACACGAACACGGCCGACACCGTCTCGTCATACACAAAACGGTTGCTCTGCCCGTCATCACGCACGAAAACGCCATTGGTCTTTTCTGCACGAAGATAGTCTCTGTCGGTACGGGAGAAGTTCCACTGGGCACCGAACGACAGGCTTGAGCCATCCGAGAAATTATGTTGGTATTTCGCATCGGCTTGCCAAGCGTTGATGGTCGACTCCGTATTCTGCAAGAATGGTACATAAGCACCGGCTATCTGCTCCGCACCCACATAGGTCATGGTGTCGCGGGTAGGAGACTGGCTATTGGAGTAGTTCAAACTGACATCCAGTCCACCGCCTCTTTTGTCCGTCCTGTAATAATAGAACAATGTTGCATTGGTCTCTGTACCGAAAGGGGTGCGACAGATTCTGTCCGACGTGATTTCAGTAATGGCACTCGTAGCATCCACTGTTTTCGATTGGGTAAAATCGCTATTTTTCGATACCTTCATTTTCTCATTCACCCTTGCACCGATCGTACTTTTCTGTGTCAGTTCATACGAAGCCAAAAGTCCGACACTGGGAGCCCACGTTCTGACCTTGCTCACCATCAGATTGGAGGAGGTGGTATTAGTATCAAAATAATTGTACTCCGACTCATACTTCCCATAGCGGTTGGTCAATTCCAGACCAAGGCTTGTCAGGAAACGGAATTTGCCGTGAGAATAGTTGAGATTAAGATAGTCGTTGGTGATAATGCGGTTGTTTTTTTCAATCCCCATCAGATACACACTTCCATTAAAACCGAAATCTGGCCGACGCTTCAGTATGATGTTTACAATACCTCTGTCATCAGAGGCACTCTGTTTGCTACCCGGATTGAAAATCAATTCCACACGTTCTATATCCGAGGGTTTCACTGCAGACAGCAAATCATGTATCATGCTGGCATCCATATAGGGATCACGTCCATTGATATACACCTTTGCATCTTTTTTCCCGAGCAAGGTGTATGAGCCGAATTGACCACTAAGCATCGGCACGTTCTTCAGCAGTTCGTTGCCATCCGGCAGCAACAAATCAGTACCACCGGGCGTGAAAGCGTACCCGCCAGGCAAGCCTTTCATCGTAGATTTGGCCGTCACCGTCACCCCTTCAAGATGATGGGATATTTCCGCCAACACGATACGCTGTTCGCCACCGTTGTTTCCTTCGATAGGTACCACCTTACGGGCATATCCTATACACGACAATACCAAGACTGTACTGTCTGGCAACGCCTTGGGAGCGACCAACGAGAAATGTCCTGTTACATCACTTATACCATTTACAATGAGTGTGCTGTCCGGCAAAGCCAACCAAGAGACGACTGCACTTTCTATGGCGTTCCCATTTTCATCAACAATACAACCTGACAAAGTTTTGGACGTTTGTGCCTGGGCAACGACAGTTAGGCATAATGTAGCCAGCAATAAGATATAGCGTTTCATAAGATTCTGAGTTTTTTAGTGATTTTAGATTTTCAATATCGCCGTTTCTCATTCTGCGACGACAAGAAACGGCGACGCTATTTTTTATTAGGGTATAAACAACGTATAAGCGTGTTCTACAAATTCCACGCAGTTTTTTTAGAATCTGCCGAAATTGAGAAAAAGCGTCAATTCGTGTAACGTCTTTCCCCGACAACAGGTATCAATTTCCTTGCTTGCATCCCGTGGTCAGTTTATTCGTAATGATGGTGCCGGCAGGTTTGTTCGTACACCCGTCATTCAGACTTCCCGCACACGCAATACCCTCGTTTATGCATTTGCTATTGTAATTATCACTACCTCCACACGACTCGTAAAGACTATTTTGACAAGCACTTTTGTTGCTTCCTGCAACAACATCGTCTTCTTTCGACTGGAGTACGACAGACTGCTGGTTTGCAGCCATAATTCCACGTTCTTCCAAAGAATCGAGGAACTTCACAATTCGTTCTTTGTTCATGTTCTGTTTGTTTTTGTTGTTACACATACATCTTTGGCCCATAGACCAAAGATTATCGTTTCTAAATGACAAGCCTCTCTTACGAAAGGCTCGTTCATCCTCTACGAATATTGCAAATATAGAAAATAATCACAATAAATACAAGAAGAGATAAAGAAAATACAGAAAAGGTATCAAATTATGCCCTTAACAGAAACATTTTGTGCACATACAATTAGAAATGAGCAATATTAGTACTGAAAGGTAGGGTGCTCAAAATTTATATTTACGACAATAGAGACAATAGAGACAATTTTTTAATTAGTTCCAAAAACAAAAACATGTTGTCGCTATTGTCTCTATTGTCGTAAAAAAGCCTCTATTGACGTAAAATAATAACGCAAGATTACTTTATAATTTACCGGACACCTTTTTAAAAATTTGTTGGTGTCCGGCAAAAACATTATAAACTTAGTAGCAATGATCCGTAGAGTCGGAGTCGGACGTTGTGTTTGTACATTTGTCATTGTTACTTCCTGCACAAGACATTCTGCCGATATTTGTACAGTTGACATTGTACTTGCCTTTTCCGCACGATTCGTAGGAACGGTTGATGCGTGGCTTTTCGTCATCACCTCCAACTGCATCAAATTCTGAGCGCAGCACCAACGTCTGTTGATCTGCAGCCATTATCCCTTGTTTCTCCAGTGAGTCAAGAAATTGTATAATCCGATTTTTGTTCATAGCCTAACATTTTTGAGTTATACATTCACCTCTTTCCGAGGCATCGGTTTGTCATAGATAAGCCCATCCATCTACATGATTACTATGGATATCGCAAATATAGGAACATATTTCGACAAATGCAATCATTTTTGTAAGAAATTTGTAAAAGCGCAAATAAATTTCACCAATCAGCGAAAGATTTTTGCGGATTTCCGCAGTTTTCTTTCGCAAGACAAGCAATCTCCACCAGTAATAGAAAAGGAAAACAATCCCTTTGTCGGGACTGTCATATCTGCAAAGACCGAAAGTGGTGAAATATTTTTCGGCCGTGAAGATTTGTTCAAAACTACGGACTAAAATATCGTATTCATAAACCACGAATACAAACAAAAAAGTGCCTCCCAAAAGGGAAGCACCTACTAACTTGTCGGGGCGACAGGATTCGAACCTGCGGCCGCCTGGTCCCAAACCAGGAGCGCTACCGGGCTGCGCTACGCCCCGCTTGCATTTAGCGAATGCAAAAGTACTCATTATTTCCCGAATGCACAAGTTTTTGGTAAACAAAATCGGGAAGTTCGGACAAAGCCCCGTATCGCCTTTCAATGCGAACCGTTCATTTTCCGTACACAGAGTTGGCGGACGGTTGCGCCCTTCTCGTCTGCATTGAAGGAAAGGAAGCCTGATGACTTAACCCGTTCACCGGCATCATCACTGGCCAGCGGAGCGTCCGTGACGGCCGGATGACCATCGACACTGACAGAGACACGACCGTTCACAAGGCTGATACGGGCTGTCTGCCAATCACCCTCCGCCGACATAGGATGCCAAGCCCGGCTACCAGCCACACGCACACCGAGACGTCTGTCCAGAAATACGACAGGCATCGACCGCAACTGTACGGTAAGCAGACCCTCGGTCTTCCAGTCGAAGGCGACAAGGCAGTCGCTCATCTCCTCGTACATATTCCAATATCCGCGCTTACCCATCGTAGTGGATGTCTGACCCAGTTCGAAACCTTCCGCTCCACCGCCGTCAAGACAGGCCAGGATATCGTCAATGGCCGCGCCCGCCCCCTCCTCGTCATAGTGGCGTACATAAGAGTGCTTGGCCACATTGAGCAGCGTACGCACATGCCGGCCACCGACGGTCTCTGAAGCATGACTGGTGATATCGTGCACCGCCACACCGACGGCATCGGCATATTCGGCTACGTCACTATACTGGCGGAGATACGCCAGTGCCTGCACGGTACGGGTAGCACCGAGGTCGAGAATGATTTTCCGTCTGAGATCAGCACAGGGCTGCAAGGCATCTGTTGCGCGGAGCAGGAGATAGCGTTCCTCGCCCGTAAGGTCACTTTGGGCGATTTTGGCTACGGCACGCACAAGGGCGGCATCGCGTCGATCTCCGCTTTGTCGGGAAGCCCGTACCAGCAGAGCAGATACTGCCGAGCGGACATCACCTGCCATGACAAGACTGTCGGCCACGGCATCGCGCTGCTCACCGAGCCGTTCGAAGGCTTTGTCTACCTCGACCGTCCAAAACGGTAGGGCCGCAGGCTTGGGCGTCGCCGCTTTCCGTGCAGCCGAAACAGAGCCGGATGCCGCCGCATCGCCATGACGAGCCTTGGCAATCAAGGCATAGCGGTTGTCGGACGATGGAGCAATGCGGGCCAGCGAGTCGATACGCGCCGTGATGCCAGGCAGGGCGACAAGTGCCTTGGCTGCCGCCGCGGAGGTCTGTGGGTCGTCAAGATAGAGTTCGAACTGCGGTGCATCGTCTGCACAGGCAAAGAGGGAGAGTTGGTCCATCAGCCAAATACGGGTATCGGCATCGTCGCTGCGGTCCATTGCCTTTTTGAGTCCGGCACGCACTTGGGCGGCAGATGCCGATGCAGAAAGATTCTCCTGCAACGTATGCGACACAACGGCTTCTACCAGACGGTGGCACATGCGTATCTGCCGTGCATCATCCGGTTCGTGCAGTTTGCATATCATGTCGATACTGATATTGCCGGATGCCGCCAACCGGGACAGTTCGCCATCCGTGGGATGGAAGCCCGTAAGCGAAGCCTGGCGGAGTATCTCAGTGGCAAGGGTTTCGATGTCCCGACGCGATTCCTGTCCACGGACTGAAAGGCTCAGTGCAAAAAACAGGAATACAAAAATGCTGGTAAGGTTTTTCATCGTCTATTTTCGGGTACAGTGACGATAAAAAAAACGACTTGGTACGACATGTATCCTACCAACCTGTTTTTTTCACCGTCACCACAGAAGAAAGCCGGAAAGCGATTCTCCGTCAGGCCACCGTGGGGATGCCGACGAAAAGACCGCCAGTCCGGCTTTTCCTGTACGCACATTGGGGTGCGCACAAACTTATGAATATGGATATTTTTCTTACTTGATGATGCCTTGCTCTACAAATATCTTCTTGAGAATCTGTACGCCACGCTCCACCTGCTCCTCGGTATGGGTAGCCATCAGTGCGAAGCGCACCAAGGTATCTTGGGGAGCACATGCGGGCGGAATCACCGGGTTGATAAACACGCCGTTGTCGTAGGCCAACTTGGTCACGAGGAATGTCTTGTCCACGTCGTGTACATACAACGGGATGATGGGGCTCTCGGTCTCACCGATCTCGAAGCCTTCCTCACCGAAGCGGCGCAGGGCATATCGGGTCACCTTCCAGAGGTTATCGAGACGTTCCGGCTCCTGCTGCAGGATGTGAAGGGCCTCACGCGCAGCAGCGGTAGCGGCAGGCGTATTCGAAGCACTGAAGATATAGGTACGGCAGGTATGACGCAGATAGTTGATGGTATCGGCATCACTGGCGATGAAACCGCCGATGCTGGCGAGCGACTTGGAGAAAGTACCCATGATGAGGTCTACCTCGTCGGTCAGTCCGAAATGGTCGCACACACCGCGACCCTGCTTACCAAACACACCGAGACCGTGGGCCTCGTCTACCATGATGGAGCAGTTGTACTTGTGCTTCAGTTCGACAATCTTGGGCAGGTTGGCCAAGTCACCTTCCATAGAGAACACGCCATCGACAACAATCAGTTTGACGGCCTCGTGGGGCAACGTCTTGAGGATATTCTCCAAGTCCTCCATATCGTTGTGCTTGTAGTGCAACTGACGGGCGAAGGACAGACGGCGGCCGTCGACGATGCTGGCATGGTCGCGGTCGTCACAAAGAATATAGTCACCGCGGCCCACTACCATAGCGAGCACACCGGCATTGACTGAGAATCCGGTAGAGAAGCAGAGCGTGGCATCCTTGTGGATAAACTCTGCCAACTCGTTCTCCAACTGTACGTGGAGGTCGAGTGTTCCGTTGAGGAAGCGGCTTCCGGCACAACCGGAACCGTACTTGTCGAGAGCGGCCTTGGCAGCATCGATGACACGCTGGTCACCGGTCAGACCGGTATATGCATTTGATCCGAACATCAACACGTTGTGTCCGTCCATTTCTACTTCAGTGCCCTGTTTGCTTGTTATCTCGCGAAAATAGGGATACACGCCTTCTGCCATAAACTTCTGCGGAAGGCGATACGCTTTGTATCTTTCTTGTAATTGTCCCATTCTATTATAAATAGGTGTAATAAAACCAGTTTGATCAGTTCAAGCGTGTCTTTACGAATTCCACGCGTCATATAAATCTTACAATAATCGGCGGCACACTACTACTTGATTTTTTAGCATCCGCCGTTACAAGGCGCAAAGGTACAAAAAATGTGCTACATAAGTTCCGTTTTTCCAAGAAATATGCCATTTGGGGATTTTTACGGGGTTGAACACACGAAATATAAGAGTATTTTCATAACTTTGTCATTCAACACACTCCGAACGGCATAACAACAAATCGCATATACCGGACGGACGCACACCAACGGCCACAAAAGCAAGAAGATGAAGAAAAAGATCATTTTCGTAATCAACCTCATATCCGGAACATCAAGCAAAGCCGGCATCCCCGATATCATCGACAGGGAACTCGACAAGCAAAAATTCGACTACGAGATTGTGACCACACAATACGCCGGCCACGCTACCGAGATTGCCACACAAGCCAAAAACGACGGCATCGACCTTGTCGTGGCCATCGGCGGAGACGGCACGGTCAACGAGGTGGCACGCGCCATCGTACACTCCAACACCGCACTGGGCATCATCCCCTGCGGATCAGGCAACGGACTGGCCCGCCATCTGCTGCTGCCGATGAATGTACACAAGTGTATCGAACTGATCAACATCTGCGAGATACGCGACCTCGACTACGGCATCATCAACGGCTACCCCTTCTTCTGCACCTGCGGCATGGGCTTCGACGCCTTCATCAGCCAGAAATTTGCCGAAGCCGGGAAACGCGGCCCCATCACCTACGCCGAAAACATCTTGCGTGAAGGCCTCAAATACAAACCCGAAACCTATGTGCTCGAAGACGAAAGCGGCACCCACAAGTACAAGGCTTTCCTCATCTCCTGTGCCAACGCCTCCCAGTACGGCAACAATGCCTACATCGCGCCACAGGCATCGATGAGCGACGGGCTGCTCGACGTGGTCATCATGGAACCGTTCGATGTATTCGAAGCACCACAGGTGAGCATCGACATGTTCAACAAGACGCTCGACCGCAACTCCAAAATCAAGACCTTCCGTTGCCGGAAACTCCATATCCACCGCAACTCGCCCGGCGTGATACACTACGACGGCGATCCCGTGACCACAGGCGAGGATATCGACGTGGAACTGCAGCCCAAGGGCATCAAGATCATTGTCAACCCCTACGCCGACCGCAGCCTGCGCCAGCCCAACGCCCTGCAGACCGCAGCCGCCGAGATGTTCAACGACATCAACGCCATGCGCGAAGACCTTTCCCGACAGGGACGGCACATCCAGGAACAGAGCAAGGCCCTGCTCAAGAAACTCAATCTGTAAGTAGGTATTCAAAATTGGCAACATATTTTTCGGACATCAATATTCCCCCTACTCACTATTCTCCCCCTACTCTATCCGCCCCAAAGTCCTTGTTTTTCGCAACAGATTTGTACAACAGCCCTGTACAAATCGTACAAGGGCCTTGTAGCGACGATACAAGGGCCTTGTAGCGTCAGTACAAGGCCTTTGTAGTGACCGTACAAGGCCTTTGTAGTTTTTCAAAAAAACGGACTTCTATAGCAAAAACAGGGTTATATGGAAAACAACGCAAAAACCCCGTGCAGTACGCATATGATGCGTCGCTGCACGGGGCTTTGTGTGTATGACGTGTCTATGTTGACTATTAATTATTCACTGGAACCGTCTTTTGGCCGTTGGATGTAATCTCGCCATCACCGAAACCGCTGACGATGCTTTCGGTCACCTTATTGCTCAACCAAGAACTGTTGGTGTAGTTGGCACCCCATTCGCCGAAGCCGGGATAGGCGGTGGTGATGCGTGTCAACTCTGTAGGCCACTGCCAGTCGTAGGGCAGGATGAGCATTTGGGGAGCAGCGCCCTTTTCGGGACCGGTCACGGAGGCAATCGTGCCATCAGTACGTTCCACCTTGATGCTAAGACCGTTTGAGTTCTTGCTGAGTGCGGAGATGCTCCAGTCGGTGGGCAGACCTTCCAAACGGATGGTCTTCACGGCATGTTCTTCTGGACCTTTGCCCGTGTTGATCATCACGTTAAACTCATGGCCATTACCGAAATGAGAGTGCCACTCCTCGGATATTTCCTTGTTATTGTAGAAGAGGTGGGCTTTCAGGGTACCACCGGCAGCCACGGGGAAGATGTAAGCATAGTCGTTGCCCGAGACGTGGCGCACGCGGAACACAATATCATTGAAGTCGTAGTCGTATGTACCACCGAGGTCCTCACAGGCAATGGTCCACTCCGTCTCGTTTTGGGTAATGGCGTTCATCTGCGACGGTGTGAAGAGCACCACGTCATTGTAGTCCTTGTCGCCCTCGCCACCGTTGTCGTCGGGGTCGTCAAAGCAGACGTAAGTGTAGGTGTCGCAACTTGCGCCGTCGATACTGCCATTACCGCTGGTTATGACCCGCTGGGCAAAGAAACTCTTGCCGCCGTTGAGTGCCGGATCTGAATAGTATTTTTTGCCGTCTACCTCTACATAGATGCCTGCTGCGAGGCTGGTCGGGGGGTTGATAGTGTAGACGCGGCTACGGAATATAAATCCGCTATAATATTCAACATCCCATGAATTATCACCAATCAACAATGTATTTGCATAGTGCCAACAGTCCTCTGCATCAGTTTGAACTGGACGACAGGTAATACTTGTATCAAAAATTGGATTTTTGACTGTATAGAAACTCAAATCTTCCTTGTCTGGATCATCCTTGTAGGTATCCGTCTTGTCGGCATACATAGGGATATGTACCAGTTGACCATTGTTATCGTTATAGTAGATGCCCACAACATGCTTCTTCGGAGAGTTCCAGTACATAGGATAGAAACTAATTGTTTGGTCCTTGCCGATAAGTCCACGGTGGCCACTGACAATCTCGTTTACGAGGTTGTTATCCAAAACAGTACTCTTGCCATTGTTCGTGGCCAGAGAGTTCATTAATCCGTCTGATGTCGACAATTTGATTTTTGCTTTGTTACCGCGATCAATCCAAGTCCTGTACTCATCGGGAATCTTGTCCGCACGCAGCATACTGCCCTTTGCGGCAGAGCCTATTGTGAGTGTCTGACCGTTTTCTGCAGCGTAGGCAGCATCACCGATAAAGACGAGGAAAGGCGTGTCGTCGCCCTTCATGCCATCGAAGGTGATTGTCTGTTTCGTCACATCCTTATAATCGGCAGCAAGACGATACTCGGCTCCCTGCTTTTCAAAGATTTTCACATGCGAAGGTGAGGCTACGTCTATCGTGACGCTCTTCTGTTCCGCTACGCTCCAGTCCTGGTTAGGGTCGATGGTGCCAAACTGCTTGATAAACTCGCGGGTGTACTCCTCGTTCACCTTTGCACCTGTGCTTTCATTGTCCTCTACCGAGCAAGATGCGAGTGTTCCTGCTGCAAGGGCAACGCCAAGGATTGTTTTAATTTTCATGTTTGTAATTGGTGTTGTAGTTAGTGTTCTCTGTAACGTGTATCTTGTTGTGTAACGTGCGCCTTGTGTTGGGCCGTTTTCGTTTTTGCTATGGTTGTGCAGCGTTTTTGTATTGACCTGTACAATTCATAATGTCTTAGCCGGTCTTATAGACCATTCATCTCGGCAAAATTAGTGTAAATTCCACAAACACATCACCTTGTAATACTTTTTGTGGGCATAGGGGGGTAAATTATATTTATTTAACAAAAACATCCGGCAAAATCCCGTTGGGAAGGGCGTTCAAAATTCGCAAAAGCGTGAGACCATTATCAGCCCCGGAGGGGTGTAACGACCGTAGCCCAGGGTGAGCCGTTTGCACCAGCAAACGGTGTAACCCTGGGTTTAATGTACCAACGCAAGGTCTGGCCTGTAAGGTCAGCACAATACCAGCATGGATGAAATGACACCGTGCTTGCAGTGCTGACCTTACAGGCCAGCCTTCTTCTCATACCGTGAAAACCCAGGGTTACAG
>CAVCSC010000017.1:0-49567 GCA_963604975.1 Lachnospiraceae bacterium
GGGCTATGGATAGAGAAACTGCGCAATGAATAAGGGTAAGCCCCAAATACTAAAAACCTTGCAAAGATTAGATATTCAACGACTTACAATGTTATAAGAAATTTTTACCGGACACCAATAAATTAAAATTATTTTTATATTAACGACAATAGAGACAATAGAGACAAATAGCAGACAATGTTGTCCCTATTGTCTCTATTGTCGTTTTTGGGATCATTGTAAATATAAAGTTGTTTTTTCACAGTCACATACTTACAATATGAGTTGTGAAAATCCGTCTTGACCGCATGGTTTCAGTCTTCGGGCCGAAATACTCGAGTATTCGGCCTTGCATACTCGAGTATTCGGCCTCAAATACAATAGTATTCGGGCCAAACTACTGCGGTATTCGGCCCGAATACTCGAGTATGCAAGCCCGAATACTGTCAAATCCCAAAATGTAGGGCGTTTTGCCGCTTGGTCGAGGGGTGAACCAAGCGGCATGATGATGTCTGTAACCTTTGTTTTTTACAGTCTTGTTTTTACAGTTTGTTGTAGTCCTCGTCGGACACGGCTTCGAGCCATTCGTTGGAACTGTTCTCGCCGGGTATCTCGAATGCAAGATGGGCAAACCAACTGTCTTTGCTTGCGCCGTGCCAGTGCTTCACGTTGGCCGGAATGTGTATGACCGTACCGGGGAGTATCTCCTGTGCCGGTTTGCCTTCTTCCTGGTACCATCCTCTGCCGGCCACGCCGACGAGCATTTGTCCGCCGCCCGAAGTGGCATGGTGTATGTGCCAGTGGTTGCGGCAACCCGGTTCGAAGGTGACATTGTGGAAGGCAACCTGACTGTCGGATACCGAGGCGAGGTAACTATGGCCTGTGAAGTACTGGGCATAGGCAGTGTTGGGTTGGCCTATGGGGAAGATCATGCTACGCTCGAACTGTGCCTTTGCGTCGTCTCCCTTGATGTCGTCTGCCCATATCTCTTTGGCTTGGTTGAAGGCGGCCCATGCTTTTGGCCATCCGGCGTAGAAGGCGATGTGGGTGATCATCTCGGCGATCTCTGTCCGGGTGATACCGTTCTTGCGGGCCGTCTGTAGATGGTGGGTGAGCGAACTGTCGGTGATGCCCTGGCTGATGAGTGCGGTGACGGTCACCATGCTGCGGTCGCGCAGGCTGAGCAGGTCGTTGCGTCCCCACACTTCGCCGAAGAGTACATCGTCGTTGAGTTGGGCAAACTTGGGGGCAAAGTCGCCGAGGCGGTCGCGACCCGCCGTTTGTGTGATTTTTTGTTGTGCCATAACGTTGATTGCAAATATACAGAATAAAGCGATTGTCAGTTTTCTCATAGTCCTAATGTTTTGTACTTTTGCAAAGGTAGTACGGTAGTTGCAAAAGGCGTGTAACCGTATTACTGAGAAAAAGACCAATTCTACGCATGGCGGGCCTATTTTGACATCCTACCTACTTATTCTTTATTTTTGCCGGACATCAATATTATTTAGTAGCTGATGCCACAGTTAAATCAGTTGTCGTATCCAAATTTGTGCCATGCTTCGAGCACGAGGCGCTTGGTGCGGTATTCACCGAGTTGGCGCATCTCGTTGTCGCGCAGCACACGGAAGGTCTCGTTGATGCAGCCCTTGCCGCACACGTCCTCGGGGTCGAGGATGTAGCGCAGGTCTTCGGTGCTGAGGCCGTAGAGGTGGGCGAAGATGGCATCAAGCTCGGCTTGCACCACGGCGCGGCGGTCGGGGTCGAAGGTCCATGGCTGTTGCGCGCCTATCTGCGGCAGTTCGCTTCGCTGCTCCTCATCCATTTCGTCCCATAGCTCCGCAGCCCATCCGTCCATGTCGTGGTTGAAGTAGCATAGCTCGGCTACTCGCTTCACGATTTGCCACTGTGTGGAAGCGGGGATTTGGTCGGGGGTGAGAGTTGGCTGTTGTTTCATAATGAAGAATGCCATACTTGAGCCTCCGACCTTTTGACGCGCCACATAATCAAATGGTAACGAGGAGAGTAGCGCTGCGAAGCACGCGCTGGGGATAAGGCTCCGCGAAGTGAAAACGAGCGGAGCCTTATCCCCAGCGGCATGGCCGCTGGGCATAAGGCTTGCTACGCAAGTCCGCTCATTGGTGGCATTTGTCACGTCACGGAAGGCGATATAGTAACTATGTGTCCACTGCCAACGTATGTTTCCGTCTCGGTCTGTATCAATCAGACGATTGTCCACCTGAACTTTATTTACCCAATACCATGGAGCAATAGGCGCATTGCAGTCAGCCAGCATCTCTTGGGGAGTATTGGGAATGGAACTGGGGCGTCGCTCCACTTCATATTCGTTAGGGAAAGAGCCATAATGGTGATTATAGTGCCAAAACATTTTGCCTTCATAGAGCGGCACATACTCTTCGCTGCCTACATAATATGAATTTCCCTGCAATTTTCCGCCCATACCATCCAATTGCTTGCGAGTACGGAAAAGCGAGCTTGCCGTTGCCATATTAAACATCATCATGAACCGTATGCCCCATGGATTTTCTCCTGTTTCATCATCTATTAGGATGGGTGCATGGCGATATATCTTAGCTGTAAGGTCTGCATCCTTTGCGGTTCTGAATATGGGGCAAAGTTTAGTATTGGGGTTAAACCGTGCGAAATCGTCCGTCCTCAGCGTATAGATGCGCCGTGGGTCGAGCAGATGGTCGAGGCGTGTCAGGTAGAATCCGCCACTCACGGTGCGTGGCTCTGCCTGTGGTTTACCAGCGGTAAGAAGACAGAACTTGAAACGGCTATCGATGTCAAACAACTTCTCCCTATTCTCAAAGTCGTAGAGCGAGATGAGACGGTTCTCGTCGATGAGTTTCGAGAAGAAATACTTATTGCTATCGTTGACGGCTATACCCGTGGGCAACACCAGTCCCCATGCCTCTTTGGAGAAGGAGAGGCACAACTCGGCAAACAATGATGACAACTCAAGTTTGCCCACAGCGGTGAGAGGAAAACGCCCCGAGTTTTTCACAAAGTTGCTTTGGCTTGCAATGGCATCGCAGGCCGTTTGGAACTCATCGAAGAGTTGAGGGTCGGAAGTACGCAGTGCTTCGATTTTCTTCTTTCGTGCCGACTGATTGGCAGCATTCACGATGTCATTGTCTTTTCCTGCAAACCATTTCTCTTCCTCCATCTGCAGTTTGTCCCAAGGCGGATTGCCACACATTACGTCGAAGCCACCGTCGTAGGCAAACACTTCGGGAAATTCCACCGCCCAATGGAAGAAGCGATTGGCATGGGCTGCTTGGGCAGCCTCATGGCATAGTTTCTCCGAGATACGCTGAGCAGAAGGCGCATTGTCCTCGTCGTCGAGATACTTTATCTCCTGCAAAGCCTGATAGACGGTACGCGTATAGGGCACGGAGAAAGCAAGGAAGTTGCCTTCTTCGTCCTGTTGGCTTTTGAGGTCTTCAGCGGTAAACTGCTTATAATAGGAATAAGTGTAGATGTCGCAAGCGCGGCGCAGCCATTCTACGCGCGGAGTCTCCATGAGTTTCTCCCATCGACGTTGCTTGGTAAGTTGCTCCAAAAGCGTGTTTTCGGGCAGTGCGGAGATTTCGCGCACGTGGTTGGCCAGTCCCACCTGTTCGCTGTCGATGCTTTGTATGGTGAAGTCTTGCGTAAAGAGTGTTATAGACAAGCCTTGCGCCTGACCGCTACGCACGGTGCTGACATCAGCCAGCGCTTGCTTGTTGAGGTCGATGATATGTTTCTTCACCTCCTTGTTGTCGTCCTTGGCATGGAAAGCCTCCTTGGGTACGCCGTCGAGCAGGGTGTCGAGGTCGCTGACACCCACCACCGAGTTGCCGCAGCGTATGTGGTGGTCGAGGAACGAGAGCGGTTTGCCGGCACAGTAGCCCTCAATCCAGAGTACCACCTTGCACAGCTCTACGGCATCTGGGTTGTAGTCCACGGCATAGACGCAACGCGAGATGACCTCGCGCAGTGCCTGTCGATAGTCGAGCGAGGCTGGGTTGTCCTCGCCCGTACGCAGCGTGCATACATACCACGCTATGGTGCGCGCCATGGCCAGCACTATATGGCCCGAACCGCTGGCGGCATCGCACACCTTCATCTGAAGCAACGCCTTGACCTTCTCCTCTGTGGTGGCGGCTTGGTCTATCTTCTGCTTGATGACCGGTTCGAGGGTGGTGCGGATAAGGTTCTGCACGAGGTCGGGACGGGTATAATACGACGAGGTGCTCTGGCGGTCGAGTCCGCCCACGAACCCAAACTGCCACTCCTCGGGGCTGACACCCTGCTGCAAGAAGGGGCGCATCTCAAGAATGCCCTCGTAGACGGAGCCAAACTCCTCCACGTCGAGCGCCGAATAGTTGATCTTCACCCTTGCTCCGCTCTCGTCGATAAACTCGTTGAGCGCGGCGAAGGCACGCAGCAGGTCGGCATTGCAGATGCGGCACTGCTTCAGCCAGTGGAGCGTGTCGGCACCGAAGAGCACACCGCCCAGCGGCTTGATGCCCAGGCGCGCCCCGAAGTCGCCCGGCTCAAAGAGGCGGAACGTGTCGGTCAGCCCCTGCCACAGGTCGCAGTACTCCCGCTGGCGCAGATAGGCCAGTTCGGAGAGGTGGCGCAGGCGCGAGGCGGCATAGTGACGCTTGTAAACCTCTTGCCACTCCACGAGCCTACGGTAGTTGGGATCGTCGGGGCTGTCGGGTATCTCGTAGACCAAGTTGCGGTCTTCGATGATAAAGAGGAAGAGCAGACGGTAGATGAAGTGGATGAGTTCCTTGTTGAGCACGTCGGCAGTGACCGCCCCCGTGAGGATGGCCTGGCGCAGCGCCTCGTTGCCCTCGCCCTCGCCGCGCACGGTAGCCTGGCCGATGGTCTCCATGGTGGTCTGCACGGCACGCGAGAGACCGGCACGTATGCGGTTGCCGCTCTCTATGCTCATGTTGAACCACCGCTCCATGACCGTCTGTTCGTCGCCGCTCTGGCGGAAGCGCGAGGCATGGAGCAAGCGGTACATCAGGCAGAACTCCGTGTACTTGTCCTCGTCGAGCATGCGGCGCAGGTCAAACTCTATGTAGGTGAGCTTGACGAGCTGCCCCGAGTTGCGCAACAGGCGTAGGGTCTGTCCGTTGCTCACGATGCCGTAGACACACTCCGTGGCATTGAGATACTCGAGCATGGTGGCGTGTGCCGACTTCTTGCGGCGCGAGCCCTTGGCACGGTAGTCGAGCGAGCAGCGGTCGAGTGTCTCGATGCCCTGCTCGTCGACGATGCGGTCGCCGATGACGATGAGGGGCAGATTGCCCAGTTCGGGGCAGAGGTAACTGATGTCGAAGGCATTGCCCGCGGCCTCCACGTTGCCCTGCTGACGCTCCAGCCGGTAGCCGAGGCTCAGAAAGAGCCGTTCCATTAGGTCGCGCGAGCGGCGTGTGCCGTAGGCATCGTTGACGGTGGACCGCTCGTTGTAGAAGCGCCAGTCGTTGCGCAGTGCGCTCCATGCATAGTCGATGGCCGACGACGTGGGCAGGTCGATGGAGAAGTCCTGGTCGCGGTTGCCCAGCAGGGTGGTGTCCTGCTCTATGGAGCGCAGAATCTCGTCGGAGAGCAGATGGCCGTATATATGAATGCTTGTATAGTCCATAAGGTAAGTTACTTTTTAGGAATGAAGAGATAGGCGGCGATGACATCCATGGGCAGCACGGGCTCTACCACCTGATACTCGCTTGCCGCCACATAGGTGCGGTACTTGGAGAAAGCGTCCACAAGGTGGGCGGCACGCTCCAAGGCTATCTCGTCGGTGTGCTGGCGAAGAGAGTCCTCATTGTCTATCCAGCTGATGGCAGTCTGTAGAAGCATCTTCTGTGAGGTGAGATCGGTGTTGCCCGAAGCCTCGGCATCGAGGAAGAGGCGGCGTGCCTCGTCCTGCGAGAGGAAGTCGTGCGCCTCTATCTTGCCGCGATAGCCCACGAAAATCATTTCCTCGCCCACGAGTTCGCGGTCGGTCTGTCGTTTGTCGCGAATGACGGAGCGCACACGCATCATCAGGATGGTGGTGCGCCGCTCTACGGCAGCCGTCTGTGTCACCATGGCACGACAAGCGGCCAGTTCGCCCCCGTTCACCGTGTCGTTGACTACGCTGCGGCTAAGGTCTTCCACGAAAGTGTGGTTGCGGCCTATGTACATGTAGTGCTTCGGTGTGGGCGACGCAAAGGATATGCGCACCACACCTTTGGCAGAGGCCACGGAGCGGAAGTAGTGGTGAAGACGTGCGGGAAGCTCTGAGATGTTGAACGAGAAGGAGAGCGGCGCCTCATCGGCCTTGACGCTGACCCCGATGTGCCGGAGCAGGTCGACGACAAACTGGCAGGTGTCGTCCACGCCGCCGATGACCGAGCGAGCCTCTTCGAGTGTGGCGGTGAGGCGCGTGGGATCCATCTGCTTGTTGTTGTGGGCAAAGTAGGTGTGCGAGATTTTCTCGTTTTCCTTCAACTTCTCAATCTCCAGTTTCCGCTGTTCCTCCAGTTGTTGTTGCCACTCCTCGTCATCATCAAAGAGCGTGGGCTGGTTGCTGTCCACACGGGTATTGGTCTTCGCATTGATGAAGCGTTCCATGATGGTCTCCATGAGCGTGGCATCGTTGTCGGCAATGGGCAGGTAGACACCCAGTTGCTTGCGTATCTCGTCCTGCTTCTTGTAGAGTACGTTGAGCACGATGTCGTCCACGGGGTTGTTCTTGGCGTGGATGGTGGAGATGAGCACCTGCGGAGCCGTCTGTCCGAAACGGTCGATGCGGCCGTTGCGCTGCTCCATACGGTTGGGGTTCCACGGCAGGTCGTAGTGGACGATGGCCTCGAAGCCCTGCTGCAGGTTGACACCCTCGGAGAGACAGTCGGTGCAGACGAGCACATGACGCTCGGAACGTGCCAGTTCGTCAATCTTCATCTTGCGCTCCTCGTCGGAGAGACGGCTGGTGACGGTCTCCACCTTTACGTTCTTCATCTTCTTGTCTTTGGCCAAACGCTCGGAGATGTATGCGCCTACATATTCCGCCGTCTGGATGTACTGGCAGAACACGATGGGGTTCATCTGCTCTCCCAGTGCCACCTTGACAATGGAGAGGGCCTGGCGCACCTTTTCGTCGTTGTCGAAAGTCTTGATGTCCTGCAGGTCGCGGATAAACTCCTGGAACTGCGCCTTGTCGCCGTCGGCGATGGTCTCCAAGGCTTCGGGCACCACGTCGTCGCCGTCGAGACGATCTTTCAGCGGGTCGTTGAACTTAAATACGCTGTCGGCCGTGTCGTCGGTATTGACGGCAGAGGTGTCAGCCGCCTTGTCAATCTTATTTTGTAGCATACTGATGCCGGCATCGGGGCTCGACATCACACCACGCATCAGGGCGAGCAAGTCCCAATAGATGTAGCGTTGCTTGCGTTTGTCGGCAGTGCGCACACGCTCTACACCACTCTTCACATAGGCGATAAGGCGGTTGAGCAGTGAGGAATAGGCTGGTGTGCATGTGTAGTCGTCGTTGTCGATGCGCACACGCTCGGGAAACACCACCTCGCCAGCCAGATAATGCTTGATGTCGGCACGGCGGCGCTGCACGAAGTAGTGGGAGAGATTCTCGCGCTGGTCAGCCGTCTTCAAGTCGTAGTGCTCAAACTCGGGGCGCAACAAGCCAATGAGCGACTGAAACTCTTCGGTCTGTCCGCTGTGTGGTGTGGCCGTGAGGAGCACCAGTTGCTGGTTCTTCTTCTCGGAAATCTCTTTGAGCAAGCGGTAGCGTTGTTGTTGGTACTTGTTGGCACCTGCCGGTTTGGCGCAGGTGTGTGCCTCGTCGACGATGATGAAGTCGGGACAATGTTCGAGGAACACTCTTCGGCGGCTGTCCTGCTTGATGAAGTCGATGGAGATGACTTGGAAAGGTATGTCGCGAAAAATGTTCTGGTCGGGACGGAGCTTCTTCTCCAGACGGCTGACCGTGGAGGAACGGACAATCTCGGCATCAAGACCAAACTTGTCCTTTATCTCTTTCTGCCACTGCTCGCAGAGGTGAGGCAGGCAGACCACGGCGAAACGCTGTATCTCGTGGCGGTCAAGCAATTCCTTGGCAATGAGGAGCGACTCGAGCGTCTTGCCGATACCTACGTCGTCGGAGATGAGCAGACGTATCTTCTCCTGCTTCAATGCCAGAATAAGCGGCACCATCTGGTAAGGGCGCGGCTCAAAAGAGAGGCGACCCAGACACTGGAACGGTCCGGCAATGTCGCGGAACGACAAGCGGCAAGCGTTGTAAAGTACTTGTGAAGCCGAACGGTAACTGCCACGTTCGAGGTCGGCAGCCGAGGGACGGCGGAAATTATATGATTGCAGCGACAACTCGTCGCCATAGAGCGGCAGATAGAGACCGATGGCCTCGGCATCGGTGCCGCCAAGCGGTTTGAGCATCATGAGGTCGTGGCTGGCAGACTGCTGCACCACCCACGGACGGCCACGAAACTCAACGAGTGTACCTGTGCTAAATTCCATTTTGATTCTGTTTTAGATTGTTTTGTTCGTTCCACACTTCTTCCGCCAAATACAGGTCGCTACGACAGTGCAGGTCGGCAACACCGTCATTCATCAACTGTAGAAGATCGGAATTGTAGAATATTTCCATAGCCTCGGCCAAAGAGATGTGGTGCAATTGGCTGATGGCTTTGATGATGCGCGCATATTTGGCATCAAGGATAGCGTAGTAGCCCTCATCGTGTGCGGTCATAGTGAAATGCTGTTTTTAAAAGTCAAACATTGGTCCATGATTTCTTGTGTACGGAAGCACATCTGGTCGTTGGGCTTTTCAAACAACAGACGTTTGAGAGCCTCTTCTTTCGTAAGGTCTCCCGTAAAATACAAGTCAATCGTACGGAAAACCTTATCGTCAGCAATGCCGCCACATATAATGTCATATTCGCCAACGATATTGCCCCTTCGACACTCGGCAACAAAATCCAGCCATGCAGCGTCGTACCTGTCAAAGCGCAACACCCGATATCCGCTGAAATCACTCAACTCGTAAGTGTTGAGCCAGGCCTGATGATTTCTTCGCTTAAACCTCTCGGCATAATTGATGGCTTGCTGGCGTAGGGTCGTGACATAGAACCCCGGACCGAAATCCAGATACTTCCGGCTGTGCAGGATGTCCGGATGAAGAATCTCCTGTGTAGATGCGTGAAAAACCTCCATATCAGTTGAGCACTCCTTTCTCTTTCATGAAACCAATAAGGTCTTCCATCAAATATTCTTTACCGAAGGTGTGCAGCACGTCATAGCACGGAACGATGTACTCGGACAATATCCCTGATGTCTTCAGTCGTTGGTACACCTCCTTGGCGGATAGTCCCAAACGGCGCGAGAGATTGCCGATGCAATAGGTAGAGAAATCAATAATGTTGCTATCCATAAGCATATTTAGTTTACTGGAGTGAAAATATCTGGATACTGGGCGATGAACTCGCTGAGCGGTGTGGCATAATGCCATGCCAAGACCACATAACCAGCATCATCGAGAACTGCACGTTTCTGTGCGTCATCAGCCTGTACCTCGGGACGGTCGTGCGGCGTACCGTCGCAGAACACCACGATGCGGTCACCATAGAGGAAGTCGGGCTGTACATAATATTCGTCGGGGAACATGGGTTGTGCTTTGTCGGGCAACCGCAGACGGTGGTCGTGAAGATACTTGAGAAACTCATACTCCGTACTGCTGTTGTGGTCGCGCGCAGCTTCGAGCGCCTCGTACTGCTCATCGTAGCCAAGCGTCTGACCTGCCTGGTGTACCTCGATGTTGGCTTGCTGCAAGATTTTCAGCGTGCCGTAAATCTTGCGGATGTCTATCTGCTGATGGTAGGGCTGGTTGTAATAGTTGAGCAGATTGGTGTAGTCGGCAGGTATTAGGGCGGCGAGTTCGTCTGGAGTAAACTCTTTCTTCGACCCGAAGCAAATCTCATAGGCTCGGTTCACCACATCGCGATAACTGTCGGGCTCGCTTACCAGACGGCTGAGAACACCCAGTGATCCCTCTGCATTCTCATAAATAAGAATGTTGGGAATTCTGCCTTCGCCCATCACCTCGGCACCCATTTCGTTGCCTTCTATTTGAAATACATCTTCAATGGCTTGCTTGAAGGCATAGAGAAAGGTGCGCACGGCATCTGAATCAGCCAACGCCAATGTGTCGAGCGGTTGAATGTAGATGGCATTGGCGGTGGTCTCGGTGAAGAGTTTCACCAATTTTATGCGATCTATTTCGTCGAGATGCTCGTCGGCGTGCTGCTGAATGTTGTGCAGATTTTCAAGGCTAATCCATTCACCTGTCTTTGTGTTGAGTGCAAAGCCATTGCCGTTCTTCTCGTTCTTTGACTCAAGGATGTAAGTGAGGCGACAGGAAGGAATGTAGCGCACATTGGCCAGATGGTTGCCCTCGGCAGACAACAGTTCGCACTCACTGATGGCCGCAGGGTTGTCGCTGGCAAAGAAGGTCTTGGTCTGGTAATATTTTCGCGATCGCTCTTCTTCCTGACAGGTTATCTTTCCGGTTTCGGTGGCAATCATGTCTTGTGCCTCGATGCAATAGCCCTCGACAAGTGTGGTTCTACCATCGAGTGATTCACCAGTGATGATGTCGGTGTGGTGGGTCGTGTTCTCCATATCCTTATAGACAACGCCCGTCTTGGGATTATAGTAGAACTTGTGGGGCAGCACATCAGAGAGTATCTGCATACGGGAGACACGAAACTTTCCACCATTGTTGTAGATGATGTTCTGCGGTCCAAACTCCGTAAGGGCAAGACGTTTGGGGCGACTGAGGTATTCTACCTCGTCGCTCTTGTCTTGCAACAAAGCACGTTGCGGCAATTTCGTGAAGTTGTAACCAGGCAGGAAACCTTCGCTTGCCATATAGCGGTAAGGATAGAACTCGTTTTCTTCGTGGTTCTTGTCAAGCAGCATGTCGCGGAGTTTCTCGCCACGCTGCTGTTTCAAGTGAGCCTCCTTCTTCTGTTGTGAACTCTCTCCGTAGATGCGGTTGTCGATGATAATGTTGGCTTCTACTATCTGAGTTTGGGCCAACTTGTAGAGCGAGCGCCAGCGGTCGAGGGCATGGTCGAAGTCGTATTCGTAATTACGCAACACAGTGTCCATCCAACTGTCGGTAAACCAATAAGGACGTTCCTCTTCCAAGCGGCCTTTAAGGAAGGAGTCGTTCACAATCTTGGTGAATATCTGTTTTATCTCCTGTTTGCGCTCGGGCGTAAGTACGAGAAAAGCGCGCACCTCGTCGCGCAATGTAATGTGGTTGACATCACTGTAATCTACCAACTCGGCAATGCCTTCTGAAAGTTGCGGTATGGGACAAACCGAAAGAATGGTGGAATGGAAATGGGTACGGAACAACTCTTCGTTGACCAACTCCATGCGCGGAGCCTTCACTTCGCCCTTTACCATCTTCTCTGGGTTGTTGAGATAATAGTTCTCATGGGAGTTGCGCGGACGGCAGTAGGTATAGACCAATGCCGCCTGTCCGCTACGTCCGGCACGACCAGCACGCTGGGTATAGTTGGCAGGTGTGGGCGGCACATTGCGCATGCCGACCACTGAGAGGTCTTTGATGTCGATACCCAACTCCATTGTCGGTGAACAATAGAGTATGGGGAATTCACCCTCACGGAACTGTTGCTCACGCTTCTCGCGCTGTATTTTACCCACCTGCCCTGTGTGGTCTTTTGCCTCCAAATGCACATCTTCGAGCGGAATGCTCTGATAGAAGTTCTGAAAATATGCATTTGGTTGACGTTCGAGAAATTCGCCGCCATTGAGCGAACGGAAGCGAACCATATCGCGACTGACTGTGTGCTTGTCTCCTGCCTGCCACTGGATATATTCATAACGCAACTGATAGGTGCCACGGTCAAATAGGATGTAATCGGACAGGGCTGCAAACACCTCGGTCATAAATTCCGTATAGTCTCCATCAGAGCCGATAATGCGCCCCGTATTACGGGCTATGTAGTCGCGCACAAAGATGCCGAGCTTGCTTCGGAATCCTGCACTCTCAAGGTTGTTGTTGCGGTGGCGTTGCGGACGAACGAGGAACATCTCGTTGGCTACGTGAATCTTGTCATACTCATCGAGTGTCCACGGACTTTTCAGTTTGACACGGACAGCCTTCTCTAATTCTTTAACCTTGGTCTCGGTGCGGTCTTCGCATGCCATGCACAGACGGTGACGGAAATAGTCCATTATCTGCACAAGGAACTCCTCCTTCTGTGCATCATCGAGACCTTCAAGTTGCGGAATGTCGAACAGACGTTCCTCCACGATACCTTCGTGGAGATATTTGTAGCCAATCTTAAGCAAGGCACAGTCTTCGAGGTTGGGCATGATGACCGTCCAGTTGCCAGCGAGGTCGTCAAAGATAATCGTGGAGAGATAACGCTCCATCACATTGTTGACCTCTTCGCGTGCCAGTCTGCTCTTTATACCCGACTGTTTGGAATAACTGTCTATGTCGAGGTGCAGGTTTTGGAGTACCAAGTGCGAAATCTGCGTGCTGTCGATGGGCATGTCAGCATCCTTGATGGCACTCCAAATGGCGGAGCGTATCTTGCCGATGCGAATGAAGTCGTTGAAATGGCCCGCTTGCAAGGCGGCATCTTGGCGGGCATCGACAAAGGTGAGCACTTTGCGGTCGTGTGGCTCTACGCCAAGTTGTTTCATCAAGATAATGTCCTCGTAAGACAATACGGTAGTGGCTGTACTACGACCTTCACCGCCAATCCTTGCCAGTTTGGAATACTCCGACTTGCGGCCACTATATACCATACGGGATGTTGGATCATATTTAAGCGGTGAAGGAACAAAAACTGCTTCAATGTAGCCCATGCCTTCCATGGGTTGATGAGGACTGTATAATCCCGTCTGAGTAATCCAAATCTTTTGAGGGATGCGTGCTGCGTATGATTTTTTCAGCTTACGTTCACCCTTTTTGCTTATGGTAAACCAATCTGCAGGGACATCGTCAGACGACAAGTCAAGCATGAAGTTCTCGGCTGTTTCTCCAATATGCGGAATGATGATATAGCCGTCATTGACATTACTGTCGTCTTCACCTGTCGCATAGCCATCGAAACTACGAGGTGCAATATGACTACCGTTCATCTTGACGACATAAAACTCATGGCCACTCCAACGACTGAACACCACAGGGTAGTACATCACCTTCGTTTCACCATGCGACAACTCTTCACAATAGAGTTTTTCCTCTATGGTGATGACACGAGCGTCCTGCTCACCGAGTGTTGCGTAGACATTACCCGTCTGTGGAATGAATTGGTGTATCTTGTAAGGCAGAATACTTGGTCCGCCCTGAAGATTGATATGGTTGCACCAATTCAGAACAGCAATGATATGAGTCCTGCACCTTTCTTCTGACTCGCCGACCTGCATACTCAGTTTCCGTGCCATATCCTCAATGGAAATAGGTTTGCCGCGGAAATATTTATTTTCCTTTCGGTTGTATACCAAAGCCACGTTTTGTTCTAACCAGATGGCTGTCGGGTAGTTTCTTGCTATCTCTACATCCGTGCTTTCGGGCACAGTATCTTGTATGCATTTACGCAGTTCTCCCTCGGAAGGTTCGTCCTCATTCAAACCAATAGCCAACGTCTCGTCAATCACTTGCTCTTTGGTGTAATTGCTTCCAAAGATACATGAAGCTACCTCGGCCACTTTTTCGCGTTGCTGAGCATAGGTCATACTGTCGTCAGCAACCATTGTTGCCGATGTACCGAAACAAAGGACATTTCCAACTGCCAATGACTTGATACGGCGGATGAGAAACGATACATCGCTACCTTGCATGCCACGATAGGTGTGCAATTCATCGAAGACAAGAAAATGTAGATTTTTAAGGAAATCTTTGCGCAATTTCTCTTCGCCCCTGTCACGTGTCATGAGAAGCTCAAGCATCATGTAGTTGGTAAGGATGATGTTGGGAGGCGTCTGTTGCATCTTGGTGCGGGCCTCGTCATTTTCCTGTCCAGTATATTTTCCGAAAGTAAAAGGACACGCACGACCGGCTTTTTCTTCGAAAGCTGCCTTATATCTTGCCAACTCCTCTGCCTGAGAGTTGATAAGAGCATTCATAGGATACACAATGATGGCAACGGTTTTGTTCTTACAGGCAGCTTCATGTTGTAGGATATAATTGAAGATTGTCGCCATAAACGTGCGTGACTTACCCGAACCAGTACCCGAAGTCACAATGAATTCATGGTCTTGACACCCCAACTCTATAGCCTCCTGCTGATGCTTATAGAATGAGGTGGCAAAGAATTTCTCCAAGTCTGGATGGATGGGAAATCCTTGTGCCATCATCTCTTTTACACCGATACCTTTTGCAAAGTTCGGATTGAACTGGATGAGGGCTTTGGGCCACAATTTCTCTGAACGGATAGACTCGCTGACTTTTTCCTTGATGCGATTGTCTTTTATAGCAACAAAACTTTCGAGGTAGCTTTTGTAGCTACCTTTAAGTTTCTCGTATAGTTCAATTATATCCATAATCTTAAGATGCGTTTACTTATAACGACACTTACTCCTTCTTCTCTATCAATTCCTTTGCCTCTTTCGTCAGATAGGCCTGAACGTCTTTGATGGCTATCTTGAAACTGATGGTGCCTACGGCGTATGAGGCAATCTCGTAGGGTTGATAGATGAAACACAGACTGTCTTTCTCCATCCATGGACTATGGGCCGGGAGCGGTACGAGACCATCGTCGGGTAGTATCAGGTAGTTGCCAAGTGTGGCGTCGGTCACGGCCTCTACGCCGCTGGCTTTGAGACATTGCAGAAGGTGCTTTCGCAGAATGGGTTGAAGGGCTTGCAGTTGGGTCGAGTCAACCATGTTGTCAACGGCCTTGTGGGTCTTTGTGCTGATGTTTATGCAGTAGTGTGAGGGGGAGGAATGGGCGCCTCCCAGATAGCAATCGTTTTCGATGCTGTAGGTGATGTAGGTCGATGTGGAGTCTGTCTTGCTGATCTTCAATAGATACGACAGCGGGGGCATTTCACTTTCGGGAGTCTGTGTGTAGGCTTCTTCTATGTCTTTGCGCAGGTCAAGCAGATAACGCATCGTGTTGTTGCCGTAATAGTCGGCCATTAGTCGGCCGTTGTTGGCATCACCGGTGTAGACGGGATACTTGCTTGAGTCTGCCAGGTCTTCCATATTGATGTAGGGCAAATACATGGCGGCCAGTTCGTGGGCAATAAACTGTCTGATGCCAATGGCAAGACTGTCGTCGCCCTGCGGATAGTCGATGGCGATGGTGCACTTGACGTTGGCTCCTTGTATGGAGTCGTAGACAATAGTGTCTATGGCCAGACCTTTGTCTTTGCTGGATGATGCCAACTTGCATCCTGTGGCGCATAGGGAGAGGGCGGCCACGATAACTGCGAACATTAGTAATTTCTTCATATTTGCTTTGTTGTGTTAAGGGTATATTATAGATGTGAGTACCATTGCAAAATTACGTATACTACTTCAATGGTACAAATTTTCGGATGGTTTTTGCCGTCTCTGATTTTATTGCTATTTTTGTAGGCGGTTCTTTTTTAGAATGTGCTTAATAGAAACCTGTCTGATGATGAAAACAAAATTATTCCGTATTTTTCTGATACAATGTTCATTGGTTGGCCTGTTGCTGATGTTGCCTTGTTGGGTGTATGCGGACGATAGCCGTCCGTCGCTTGTGCCGCAACCGCAAAGTGTGACATGGACCAAAGGAGTGTACCGTCTGAAATCCCATCTCTCCCTTTCCGTAGCCGACCGTCGACTGCTTCCTGCTGCCGAATATCTGCGGGATATGCTTGTGCGGGCTACCGGTTATGACGTGAGCATTGTACCGACGGGAGGCGATATTTGCCTTGCCTTGGAGTCGGACGGAAAGGCAGGTGGCTATCGGTTGGATGTAGACCGGAAGCATATCCGTATCTCCGGGGCCGACTATCAGGGGGTAGTGTCGGGTATCGCCACTCTGCGCCAGTTGCTGCCAGCCGACATTGAGGCGGAACAGACTGTGGAGGGCGTGCAGTGGACCGTGCCTTGTGTGAACGTCTGTGATGCACCCCGGTATGGTTGGCGCGGACTGATGATAGACTCCTCGCGCCACTTCTTCTCTGTGGAAGAGATGAAGCGTGTCATCGACTTGATGGCGTTGTACAAACTCAACCGACTGCACTGGCATCTCACCGACGATCAGGGATGGCGTATCGAAATCAAGGCCTATCCGCTGCTTACCGAAAAGGCGTGCTGGCGGAAGTTCAACAAGAACGACCGTGCCTGTATCGCCCAGGCCCAGTCGGAGAACAATGCTGCGATGATGCCCGATACCTCGCATCTGCGTATCACGCAGGAGGGCGACACGCTCTATGGTGGCTATTACCGTCAGGACGAGGTGCGCGACATCGTGGCCTATGCCACTGTGCGCGGTATCGACGTGATACCCGAGATAGATATGCCCGGACACTCCATGTGCGCTCTCGACTGCTATCCGCAGTTGTCGTGCGGTACGATAGAGTGGCGCTATTTCTCTACGCCGCTGTGCTTGGGCAAGGACGAGACGCTGAACTTTTGCCAGAACGTATGGCGTGAGATATTCACTCTTTTCCCGTCAGAGTATGTGCATATCGGTGGCGATGAGGTCGATATGTCGTTTTGGAAACAGTGCCCGCTGTGTCAAGACCGTATCGCGAAACTGCAACTTGGCGATGGTCACGGACTGCAGGCATGGTTTACCCGTCGCATGGAGGACTTCTTCACTGCATCCGGCAAGCGGATGATCGGTTGGGATGAGATACTTACAGGCGGCGTGTCGCCGTCGGCTACGGTCATGTGGTGGCGGGGCGGCAACAGCGATGGTGCTGTGAAGGCCCTGCGCGACGGCAACGGACTGATCGCCTGTCCTACAACACATTTCTATTATGACTACCGGCAGAACAATAGCGACATGGAGAAGATCTACCGTTTCGCTCTGCCGAAATCTGTATCTGACAGTGCCGCCGGACAGTTGCTCGGCATACAGGGAAACATCTGGAGCGAGATGGTACCGTCGTTCCGCCGTTTGACCTATATGGTGCTGCCACGCATGCTGGCGGAGGCCGAGACTGCCTGGACAGAGCCACAACAGAAAGACTGGACTTCATTCTGTCATCGTATGGCTGCGCAGTATACGCGTCTGTCGCGCATGGGGCTCGACTACCGTCTGCCCGACATCACGGGACTCTATGACGAGAATGCGTTCTTTGGCCGCCAGCGGGTGCAGGTGCAGTGCGAGGACCCCTCAGCCACAATCCACTATACCACGGATGGCAGCGTTCCGGATGCACAGTCGCCTGTGGTCGACAGCACACTGTATGTAGACCGCCCCACAGCATTCACTTTCCGCGCGCTGACCGCTGATGGCAAGCAGGGCGAGATATTGCGGGCACGCTATGTGCCTGCCGAATATCTTGAGACTGTACGTCCCGCCACCGTGTCCTCCGGTCTGACGGCCAAGTGGTATGACTATGCCGGTGCGGGTTGCCAAGGCATCACGCAGGCTCCGTTCCGTGGCACATACACCGTCGGGGATGTGCAGATACCCGACTCTGCCAAAGG
Source organism: Lachnospiraceae bacterium (assembly GCA_963604975.1). Taxonomy (GTDB): domain Bacteria; phylum Bacteroidota; class Bacteroidia; order Bacteroidales; family Bacteroidaceae; genus Prevotella. The sequence goes on from CAVCSC010000017.1 coordinate 17,699, forward strand.
CAATATCGGACTGGTCATCGACGGCTATATCCGTATACCCGAGGACGGCATCTACGGTTTCGTGCTTTCGTCTGACGACGGCAGTATGCTCTATATCGACGGAAAGGTGGTCGTAGACAATGATGGCGAACACTCTACGGTCATCAAGTCTGCCTCGCGGGCACTCCGTGCCGGATACCATCGTATCGAGGTGCAGTACTTCGACCACAATGGCGGCAATCTCGATCTGCACGTCTACGATGCCAACGGCGTGTGTTTGTCGCCGGGTGACTTGTATTTCCATGAATAGGTACGGAACAAAAATGAATATCTACTTACGATGAATGAACTGAAAAATGTGAAAATCGTCCTTGTCGGCGCCGGAAATGTGGCGACCCATATCGGCCTGTCCCTCAAAGCGAGAGGTGTGCCTGTTGCCCAAGTCTATAGCCGTACGTCGGAATCAGCCTCTGCGCTGGCTGCCCGGCTCGACTGTCCGTCTACCGACCGTCTGTCTGCCTTGTGCACTGATGCCGACCTGTATGTCATATCTGTCAAGGACAATGCCCTTGCCGATGTGATCGCAGGGATGGAGCATTGCAGTGCAAGTGCCCTGTATGTGCATACGGCCGGCAGTGTACCGATGGAGGTTTTTAAGGGCCAGCGGATGCGCTATGGCGTGTTCTATCCGATGCAGACCTTTTCTAAGGAGAAGACGGTCGATTTCAGCCAAGTACCCTGCTTTGTTGAGGCCAGCGACGATGCTTCGCTCGCCCTATTGATGCAGTTTGCGGCCCTGTTGTCGTCTCACGTTATGGTGCTTTCGTCGGAAAAGCGTCGGTATCTGCATTTGGCTGCCGTGTTTGCCTGTAATTTTGCCAACCATTGCTATGCCGTGGCTGCCGCCTTGCTCCGTGAACAAGGTATTCCTTTTGACGTGATGTTGCCTCTTGTCGATGAGGCGGCAGAAAAGGTGCACCATCTCGACCCCGTGGCGGCGCAGACCGGTCCGGCTGTGCGCGGTGATACCAAGGTGATGGACGCACAGATGCAACTCTTGGCTACGCACTCCGAGTGGCAGACACTTTATGCGCTGATGTCAAAGGATATTCAGAGTGGGGAGAATTCAGAGCCTGTCTAAAGAAAAATAACAATGCGTGGAAATTTTCAGAACACGCCTTAGTCAAAGAAAAAAATGATTAACTACGATTTGCGGAAAATTACAACCGTCATCTTCGATGTAGACGGTGTCTTGTCTGCTGAGACCATCACGCTCTCGTCGGAAGGAGAACCGCTCCGCACGGTGAACATCAAGGATGGGTACGCCATACAACTGGCCGTAAAGTCGGGTCTGCGTATCGTCATTCTGACTGGTGGCAATACGCAGGCGGTGAGAAAACGGTATGAAGGACTTGGTGTGAAAGACCTTTTCATGGGATGCTCGGTCAAAATCGAAGCCTATGAGCAACTGAAGCGACAGTATGCACTCACCGACGATGAAATCATGTATATGGGCGACGATATCCCCGACTATGAGGTGATGCAACGTGTAGGCTGCGCTTGTTGTCCGGCCGATGCGTGTACCGAGGTGAAGTCTGTCAGTGTCTATGTGAGCAGTCGCCGTGGCGGATACGGTTGTGGTCGCGACGTGCTTGAGCAGGTGTTGCGTGCCCAAGGCAAGTGGCTGGCAGACGGTAAGGCGTTCGGTTGGTAAATTGTTTTTGGTCGTCACTAAACGTTTGTCGGAATTATGGGAATGTTTGATGCTGTAAGAAATGTCTATTCGCATTATTTTGCACTGGAAGGAAGGGCCACCCGCTCTGAATTTTGGTGGTTTCAATTATACTTGTGGTTGGCCTATCTTGCCCTTGCCGCAATAGGCTTTGTAGTCTGTGACGTTCTCAAGATGGAAGAAGAAATACCGCTTGCTTTGATGGCGTTATTTGTATTGTTCAATCTCATCCCGAGTTTCACTCTCTTTGTGCGGCGACTGCACGATTCGACAAAGTCGGGTCTATGGCTGTTTCTGATATTTTTTCATGGACCTGGAGTCCTCGTCCTGTTCATCTTCACCCTATTGAATAGCGATGGGGACAATAAGTATGGCCCTGCTGTCAAGAATGAGGATGATGAAGATGATATACAGTATTTATAGTCCTCCACTCCGTATCAATTGGTTTAGCAATTCCGTTACTTTTTCCCGTTCGCCGCTTCCTTTTGTGGAAAGTCTCAATAGAGGCAGACCGTATTTGTTGAGAATACTGTCTTTCATTAGGTCACGTTGATGTTGTTCGGTCTCGTCATTGTGATACGAATAGCCGTCAGTCTCTATGGCGAGGATAGGTTGTTTGCTCACTCGGTTGATGAGGAGGAAATCCAAATGTGTGCTGTAATTGGCTGCATATTTCAGTTCTTCTTCCGACATAATTATGGTATGGTTGTTTGTTTCGTATTTCGTCAGTTCTGTTCTCTTGTTGTTCTGCTACGTTCTATCTCATTGACATGCTGCATGACATTGGCCGGTGGCCGGTGGTTGTCGAGTTCCTGTTTCATGAAGTTCATGTAGGGAGCCACGTGTTCAAAGTATTTCTTGTAGCCTTGGCAGAGGTAGTTCATGCCGGGATTGCCATACTTGTCGGCGACAAACCGGTTTTTGGGACACTCGCCGTGGCAGGCAAACTCCCATGGACATTGCAGACACTCCAATGGTAGCGACTTGTGCTTGAGTCGGCTGAATTGTTGCTGCTGCTCGCTGTAAAGCATCTCGGTGATGGTCTTGTTGTGGATATTGCCGAGACGGTATTCGGGAAATACGAAATGGTCGCATGAGTAGACATCGCCGTTGAACTCCATCACTCCCGCGTGGCCGCACTCCTTGGCGTAGACACAGATGCCCGGAGATGCGCCTACCCAGTTGGCGAGGGTGCAGTCGAATATCTCCACAAAGGTTTGTGCTACGTCGTGGCGCACCCATTCGTCGAAGATAGCACACAGAAAGTCACCCCACTGTTCGGGAGTCACCGAGAAGTCGGCGAGCGGCGAGTCGGCGGAATCGGTGAGGGTGGCGAGTTGTCGTCCGTCGTCATGGCTTACCATACGTTCAACGATGGGCGTAAACTGTAGGTAACGGCATCCGTTCTCTTTGAAGAAATGGTAGAAGTCGAGCGGATAGTCGGCATTGAAATCATTGACCACGGCCATGGCATTCCACTCTACGCCGTGCTTCTTAAGCAGACGGATGCCGTGCATCACCTTAGTCCACGACGGGGCTCCGCTTGCCGTACGTCGGTATTCGTCGTGAAACTCCTGAGGCCCGTCGACCGAGACCCCCACGAGCCAGTTGTTCTCTTTGAAAAACTCACACCACTTGTCGGTGATCAGCGTGCCGTTGGTCTGTATGGTATTGGATATGCGTCGTCCTCGGGCGTATTTCCGTTGCAAATCCATTGCCTTGCGAAAAAACGAGAGCGGTCGCATCATCGTCTCGCCTCCGTGCCAGGTGAAGAGTACGTCGTTCATGGTCTGTGCCTCGATGTACTCTTTGGTAAATCGCTCGAGCATCTCCTCAGACATCACCCGTGTGGGGGTATCCTGGTAGAGTTTCGACTTTTCCAGATAGTAGCAGTATTTGCACCTCAGGTTGCATGAAGCACCCACGGGCTTGAGCATGACGTAGAGCGGGCGTGAGAAGGGGGAAATCGTATCCATAATGTTTGTCGTGAGGGTTCGGGTAAATTGTAAGGATAGGGATTTTAGGACCCCACCTAATGATGGCGATGATCATCGCTAAATGCAAAGTTAGCCATTTTTTTGCGGCAGGCTCTTTTCTGTGATAATTTTGTTTTTTTAGGTGGGCGCTCTATGTGTATTCCAAAAATAAAATTTGTCTTCGTCCAATCAATAATCCTAAATACGGTTGTAACACAAATGTAATATGTGTTTAAGGTCTATGTAATATGCCGTATGTACTTTTGCCGCCAAAAGAAACATACATATTTGCATGGAAACAATTTATCTTTGTATCGTCGTCTTTTTGCTGTGTCTGGCAATATTCGACCTATTCGTCGGTGTCAGCAATGATGCCGTGAACTTTCTGAACAGTGCCATCGGAGCGAAGGTGGCCAAGTTTCGTACCGTGATGATTGTCGCCAGTGTCGGCGTGGGTATCGGTGCTGTTATGTCGACTGGCATGATGGATGTGGCCCGCCACGGCATCATGAGTCCCGACTATTTCACGTTCAATGAGGTGATGGTCATCTTCCTTGCGGTGATGGTGACCGACGTTATCGTTCTCGACATGTTCAACTCGCTGGGTATGCCGACGTCGACCACCGTGTCGCTCGTGTTTGAGTTGTTGGGCGGTACGTTTATCATCGCCACCATCAAGACCATCAGCGACGGTACATTGACCTATAGCGAACTGCTCAATACCGACAAGGCTTTGCAGGTGATTATCGCCATCTTTGTAAGTGTGGCCATCGCCTTTGTCTTTGGTATTATCGTGCAGTGGATATCGCGTGTAGTATTCACATTCAATTACAAGCGTCATAGCCGTTACTCCATCGGTATCTTCGGCGGTATCGCTTTTACTGCGCTGGCCTACTTCATCTTTATCAAGGGTATCGGCAAGTCCAACTACCTGCCCGAGGATGTGCGCCTTTGGATAGATGCCAATACGCGTATGCTTCTTTTGGCCACCTTCCTGGTGTCTACCGTCGTCATGCAGATTATCCATCTGCTCGGTGTCAACGTGTTCAAGTTTGTCGTGCTCATGGGTACCTTCGGACTGGCCATGGCATTCGCTGGCAATGACCTCGTCAACTTTATCGGTGTACCTCTCGCCGGACTCGATTCCTACAACGACTTTATGGCCAATGCCAACGGTGTAGGGGCTGATAACTTCCTTATGCACTCCCTGTCGGAGAGTGCGAAGACTCCTCCCGTCTATCTGCTTTTGGCCGGTATCGTCATGATTGTGGCTATGGCTACCTCTAAGAAGGCTCGCAACGTCATCAAAACCAGTGTCGACCTTTCCCGTCAAGATGAGGGTGACGAGATGTTCGGTACAAGCCGTGCCGCCCGCAGCATTGTGCGTGCCACGCAAGAGGCAGACTCGGTAGTCATGCGTGCCATTCCGCAAGGCGTACGTCAGTGGATAGACAGCCGTTTCAATAAGGCTGAGGTGGAACTCAACGATGGTGCTGCCTTCGATGTGGTACGCGCCGCAGTCAACCTTGTGTTGGCTTCCATGCTGATCACCATCGGTACCAATTATAAGTTGCCGCTGTCTACTACCTATGTCACCTTCATGGTGGCTATGGGTTCGAGTCTTGCCGACCGTGCATGGAGCCGTGAGAGTGCTGTGTTCCGCGTGACTGGTGTACTGAGCGTTATCGGTGGATGGTTTATCACCGCTGCTGTGGCCTTCCTCGCTTGTTCGGTAGTATGTCTGCTCATGTACTACGGAGGTATATTGCTTCAGGCTGCTTTCATGGTACTCGTAGTCGTATTGCTCGTTCGCAGTAGTCGCCAGTATGCCAAGAAGGAGAAGGAGGGCGACAAGTCAGATGTGTTCCGCTTGATGATGCGCACCCGCGATCCCGAGATCGTTTGGGACTTGTTGCTCAAGCATGTGGCCCGTACCCAGTCGTTCATGACTCGCTTTGCCTATGAACAGTTCAATAATATCATTGATGGTCTCGAAGAAGAGCGTCCCAAGAAACTGCGTCAGGCCAACCGCCAACTGCAGGGAGAAAAGGACGAACTCAAGAAATATCGCCGTCAAGAACTTCTCGCCCTGCGCAGAGTGCCTACCGATATCGCCATTGAGCGCAACACATGGTTCCACCTCGGTATCAATGCTTCAGAGCAGTATATCTATGGCATGCGTCGTATGCTCGAACCGGTGAAGGAGCATGTGGACAACAGTTTCAATCCGTTGCCGCAGGCATATATCGATGAGTTCCGTCCTATCCGCGAGACCATCAATGACCTGATGCAGCAGACCGAGAACGCTATCTCTACTTCGCGCTTTGCCAATTATCGCGACGTGCTGGCCAAAGCCGATGTCTGCAAGGACGAACTCTCAGTGGTGCGTAAGCGTCTCATCGACAGCATACAGCAGAGCAAGGACAACCAGATGTTGCAGGTGTCACTCGTCTACCTCAATATTCTGCAGGAGAGCCAGCAGTTGCTCAGCAATATGCGTCACCAACTCCGCGCAGCCAAGAAGTTTATGGAAAATTGAATGTAGGTAGCATCCATCTATAATCCTATGATCGCTTGCTTCGAAGGCGTTATTGCCCGTCAGTAAACGATGATAAACAAACAAGTCGGTATGGTTTAAGTAATCATACCGACTTGTTTTTTTTCTATAGGTGGGTTCTAAAAATAATCTTTGAGAGGTTTTGGATTTTTCATACAATGGATGTTTTCACCATCGTCAGTGTGATTAATGTCCTTCCATTCTCATGCGGTTTCTCCTTCCAAGATCGTCGTAGAGGGTTTGTAGGATGGCCTTGCCCTTGTCGGCTCTTGTGCCGTCAGGCGATGTGTGGAAGAATACGCGGTCGGAGGCAGTATCGTAGACGCTTGTTCCGCTATCGTCAACAAAACCAAATCCGCCGGGGAAGGAGTAGAAGGCAAAGGGGTAGGTATAGGAAGAACTGAACACATCGCGGCTATAGAGAAAATCGTTGTGCGATAGTCCCAACTGAGCAAGCAATGTGGCAGCCAGGTCGGTCTGACTCATGATTTTCTCGTACTTCATGGGGTGTGCTACCGCTCCACCGGTCCAAATGATGGGGATGTGGAAATATTTCGGGCCGAACCGCTCGCCGTCTTTTGGATATGGTATGCCATGGTCGGGCAGAAGGACAACAAGCGTATTGTCCCACAAAGGTAGTTTTCGTAGTCGGGCAATGAATCGCCCGATACAATCATCGGTGTAGGCAAAGGCGTTGCAGGTCTTGTCGCTGAATTTTCTGAACGGTACATCAAATGGCTCGTGGCTGCTCAGCGTGAGCATGGCAGTAAACCAGGGTGAGCGGTCGTGGCGTTTGGCCAATCGGTCGTACAGGTAGTCGAAGGTGATATCGTCGCGTACCCCCCATTTGCTATAGTTGCGGGCCGCCATGGGAAAGTTGTCCTGCGATACGAGCGTCTCGAAGCCTCCGGCCCGTAGGTATCCCTTGGTGTTGGTGAAATTGATGTCGCCGCCATAGACAAACTCGGTATGGTAGCCTGCTTTGTCGAGCGTGGCAGCAATGTTGGGCAGGGTGGGGCAGAGGCTGGGTATCTTCATGATAGACACGGTGGGCAGTCCGGGATGTCCGCTGAAGGTGCATACCGTACCGCGGTCGGTACGGAAACTGCTGGCGTAGGCCCGGGTGAAGAAGATACCCTCGTGTGCCAATTTGTCAAGGTGAGGTGATACCCCAGCCACACCGCCAAGACTGTCGATCATGGTTGCACCGAAACTTTCCATGAATATGACGAGGATGTTGGGCCGTCGGGTCCGGAGTAGGGATGGGGTGACTTCTTTATCTTTGGTGGGGAAAAGACCCTGCATGTTGTGGTGTAGAGTCTTTTCGTCATCGTAGTTGAATTCGTCCTCATAGCGTTTTTGTCGGCTGATGCTCGACAGTAAGTTGAATGTCGGATTGATGGCCGACAGGTTGAGGTACTGGTCGGTGCTGAAATATGCGTCGCCTACATTGGCGGTAGACACTCTGATGCCTCCTCGGATGACGAGAAACAGTAGGCTGCCGAGTACAGTCATGCTGAGCGTGGACAAGACACGGCGTTTTATGCTTGACAGTTTCGGCGTCTTTTTGGGGGTAATATACCAAAGCAGCAAGCACATTGCGGCTGTAGTCAGCACGATGAGCGCAATTCTTAGGAGGATATACCCGGTGGAAACGCTGGCCATCGCGTTTTTAGGCGAGTCAATGTAGATGAATATCGAAGCGTCCATCTTGCTCTGCCAAAACGAGAAAAGCGACAGGTCACCATAGAATATCATGGTCACTACTGCTATAATAATAATGTAGTAGGGCAGCATGATTCTTCTTATGGGCAGTCGGGGAACCCATACCGATACCAATGTCAGTAGGAAGGGTAGGGCGGTCAAGTATCCTGTGGTTGTCGCATCAAGTCCTGCTCCATGTATCATCACGTCAAGGTAGTCTGTCAGTCGGTAAGGCTTGCCGGCATTGCAAAGCATGAATACGGGCTTTTGTAGGAGAAAGTAAGCCCAGACGGTCAGAAAAAACGTGAGCAGATATCTTGTTCTTGGGTATCTGTCACAAATGCCCTTGAAGAAATGCGAGTTTCGGGATGTTGTATGATGTAGTGTCATAAATGTCTGAAAATAGGTTTGCGGGGCGCTAAGTTAAGCGAAATTTCCGAAATACGCAAACCTCTCCACTGGCAATACTACTGACTATTTTGTCAGTAGAGGTATGACAGAAATGTCATATCTGTATATTGGCATGATTTTGGTAGATAGAAGGGTGTATCGCCCGCAGGGGTGGTCAGATAGTAGAAAGAAAATAAAAGAAAGAAAAGTAATAAGATTATGAACATTCAACCATTAGCAGACAGAGTGTTGGTGCTCCCCGCACCGGCAGAGGAAAAGGTCGGAGGCATCATCATTCCCGACACAGCAAAGGAAAAACCGCAGCATGGCACTATCGTTGCTGCAGGACAAGGCACAAAAGATGAGGCTATGATCCTGAAGGAAGGTGACGAGATACTTTATGGCAAGTACTCCGGTACGGAACTTGAGTACGAGGGTACAAAGTATCTGATCATGCGTCAAAGCGACGTGCTCGCCGTGGTCAAGAAGTAAGGTGAGGACTAAAAGTCCTGCCGTATACGAATGCGAGAAAATTGTCTAACTAAAACAAGGAATTGAAAAAATGGCTAAAGAAATAAAGTACAACGTAGAAGCCCGCGACCTGCTCAAGAACGGTGTCGACAAACTGGCTAATGCAGTCAAGGTAACACTCGGTCCTAAGGGCCGCAATGTGGTCATCGAAAAGAAATTCGGTGCTCCCCAGATTACCAAGGACGGCGTGACCGTCGCCAAGGAAGTAGAACTGGAGGATAAGTTTGAGAATACCGGTGCACAACTCGTTAAGAGTGTTGCCAGCAAGACTGGTGACGATGCTGGTGACGGAACAACAACCGCTACCATCCTTACTCAGTCTATGGTGGCTGAGGGTGTGAAGAATGTCACTGCCGGTGCCAATCCTATGGATCTCAAGCGCGGTATTGACAAGGCTGTCACAGCAGTCGTTGATTTTATCAAGGCCAATGCCGAGCAGGTAGGTGACAACTATGACAAGATCGAGCAGGTGGCTACTATCTCTGCCAACAATGATGCCGAGATCGGTAAACTTCTTGCTGATGCCATGCGCAAGGTGTCAAAGGACGGTGTAATCACCATCGAGGAGAGCAAGAGCCGTGATACCAGTATCGGTGTGGTAGAAGGTATGCAGTTTGACCGTGGTTACCTGAGCAGTTACTTTGTGACCGATGCCGACAAGATGGAGTGCGTCATGGAGAACCCCTATATCCTTATCTATGACAAGAAAATCTCTTCACTGAAAGATTTCCTTCCCATCCTGCAGCCTGCAGCAGAGAGCGGCCGTCCGATGCTGGTCATTGCTGAGGATGTAGATTCTGAGGCTCTCACTACGTTGGTTGTCAACCGTCTGCGTGGCGGATTGAAGATCTGCGCTGTCAAGGCTCCCGGTTTTGGCGACCGTCGCAAGGCCATGCTCGAAGATATCGCCGTGCTGACAGGCGGTGTGGTAATCAGCGAAGAGAAGGGTCTGTCGCTCGACAAGGCTACGCTCGACATGTGCGGTACTTGTGACAAGGTGAATGTCTCTAAGGACAATACCACTATCGTCAATGGTGCCGGTGACAAGCAGCTCATCCAGGATCGTGTAGCACAGATCAAGAACGAGATTGCCAACACCACAAGTTCTTATGACAAGGAGAAACTGCAGGAGCGTTTGGCCAAACTCGCCGGCGGCGTAGCCGTGCTCTATGTCGGTGCCAACAGCGAGGTGGAGATGAAGGAAAAGAAAGACCGTGTAGACGATGCCCTCTGCGCTACCCGTGCAGCCATCGAGGAAGGTGTTGTTGTCGGCGGTGGTACTACCTACATCCGTGCCCAGAAGACCCTCGAAGGTCTCAAAGGTGACAACGCCGATGAGCAGACCGGTATCAATATCGTGGCCCGCGCCATCGAGGAGCCGCTCCGTCAGATTGTGACCAACGCCGGTGGCGAAGGTGCAGTTGTCGTACAGAAGGTACGCGAGGGCGAGGGTGACTACGGTTACAATGCCCGCAAGGATGTGTATGAGGATCTCCGCAAGGAGGGTGTCATCGATCCGGCTAAGGTAGCCCGCGTCGCTCTTGAGAATGCAGCCTCTATCGCAGGTATGTTCCTCACCACCGAGTGTCTCATCTGCGACAAACCCGAGGACAAACCCGCCATGCAGATGAATCAGGGAGGTATGGGCGGCATGATGTAACCATCACCATCGTAAAGAATAAACATAATAAAAATATCAACGGCCGCAAGCAGTCTGTAATGACGCTTGCGGCCGTTTTTTTGTAGATAGTGCCGAAGCGGATTGACGGCAGATATTGGAGGGCATTTTCAGCAATCTACCCTGTTTTTATGCCCTTGTAGGAGCGGAAAAGCAAAATTCACAGAATCGTAATATCCTATTTGATAATTTTTGTATAATTTTGCAGCGTGAAACTAATTTTCACACATAACGATTTATTCCATTTACTTACAAAACAGGTATGAAAAAGATTGTATCCATCATGGTTCTGCTTGTTGTCTGCTTGACAACAGTCATGGCCCAGGTCACAACTTCCGGTATCTCGGGTAAGGTAGTTGCTGACGGTGCTGAAGTCATCGGTGCCACAGTAACTGCCGTTCACGATCCTTCAGGGTCACGCTACATGGCGGTGACTAACGAGAAGGGACGCTACTCCATTCAGGGTATGCGTGTTGGTGGCCCGTACACTATCACAATCAGTTATCTCGGCTACAAGGACGAGGTATTGGTGAACGTACAATTGGCCCTCGGCGAATCAAGTACATTCAATGTGAAGTTGAAAGAAGATTCCCACCAGTTGGGTGAGGTGGTTGTCACTGGTGCACGCTCCAACAACGGCATGGGTGCTTCCTCCAATTTCAAGCGCAGTCAGATCGACAATGCCCCGACGGTAGACCGTAGTGTGTACGACGTGGCCAAACTCTCGCCGCTGATTGCAGAGAACAAGGGTGGTGGACTTTCAGTAGCAGGTGCCAACAACCGCTACAACTCTTTCCAGATAGACGGTATGGTGAGCAACGACGTGTTCGGTCTTGCCGGTACAGGTACAAACGGTGGCCAGACGGCTGCCAACCCCATCTCGATGGATGCCATTCAGGAACTGCAGGTAGTCGTCTCTCCCTTTGATGTTCGTCAGAGTGGTTTCACGGGCGGTGCCATCAATGCCATCACCAAGTCGGGTACCAATGCCTTCAAGGGATCAGCCTATGGCTACTATACCAACCAGGATCTTTATGGTACATGGAACCAACTCTACAACAAAAAGGACCGTCTTACCAAGCAGGATACCCAGACTTACGGTTTCACCCTTGGCGGTCCGATCATCAAGGACAAACTCTTCTTCTTTGTCAACCTTGAATATCTGAAAAATTCCTATCCCTCCTCGTACTATCCCTCTGACGGATATTTCTTGACTCCCGAAGTGGCTCAGCAGATTGTCGACAAGTATGAGCGGGTGACTGGCATACGCGACAATTACGGTTCGCGTAAAATTGAGAAGCAGGGTCTTTCGCTTTTGGGACGTATCGACTGGAATATCAATACGAACAACAAACTCTCGTTCCGCTACCAGTTCAATGACTCTTACAAGGATTCCTACGGATCGGGTTCCTATACTTACTATTTCGCCAACAGTGCTTACCGTATCAAGAACAAGACCAACTCGTTTGTAGCCGAGTTGAACTCCCACTTGAGCAACTCCCTCTACAACGAACTTCGTGCCGGCGCAACATTTGTACGCGACAACCGCGAAGTGCCCTATGGCGGTCCGACCATCTATATCAACGGTAGCAACAAGATCAATATCGGTACCGACTATTCTTCAGGTGCCAACTATCTCAAACAGGATATCTGGACACTTGAGGACAACCTCTCTATCTATGCCGGCAACCATACCATCTCTGTCGGAACGCACAACGAACTCTACAAGTTTGAGAACCTCTTCATCCAGGCAGCCTACGGTGAGTATGTGTACGCCAGCGTTGAGGACTTCCTCAATGATAAAGCATCACAGTTCGTCTACAACTATACCGACAAAGCCCTGACCGGTTCTACCCGTTGGGCTGCTCCCTTCAAGGCCGGACAACTTGGTTTCTACGCACAGGACAAGTGGGATATCAACACCAGCCTGCAGTTGACCTATGGCCTGCGTATTGATATTCCTCTCTATCTCTGCACTCCTTCTACCAATGATGAGTTCAATTCCAGCTCGTACGCTTCCGATGAGGTACGTACCGGCCAGAAACCCAAGTCGTCTGTGATGTTCTCTCCGCGTGTAGGCTTCCGCTGGTTTGCCACAAAAGACCACCGTACCATCCTTCGTGGTGGTGTGGGCGTGTTCAGTGGCCGTGCCCCGTTTGTATGGCTCTCTAACATCTGGACCAATACCGGTGTTGAGATGAAGGGTGCACAGATACGCAGCAACGTGCCTTCGTTCGAAAAGTACGGTGCTGATGTGGAGCGTCTGATGCAGGAGAACCAGTCTACCGCTACCAAGCCTACCATCAATACGGTGGCTCGCGACTTCAAGTTCCCGCAGGTGCTCCGTGCCAATCTTGCTTTGGAACACACCTTCCCCGGTGATGTGAAGATGACCCTCGAAGGTCTCTACTCAAAAGACCTCAACAATGTATGGTTTGAGAACCTTGCCCTCACTCCTTCGGCCAAGGTATATGCAATCACTGGCAGTGAGAATTCTGCCACGACCTATTTCTCTTCCGACAACACCAGTTACTCGGCCATCTATCATCTGAAGAACAGCAACAAGGGCTACAGTTACTCGGTAAGTGCAAAACTGGAGAAGAGTTTCAACTTCGGTCTTGATGTGATGGCCAGCTACACTTTCGGTCATTCCTACTCTGTCAACGACGGTACTTCTTCTGTCGCTGCTTCCAACTGGGGCAACTGCTACAGCGTAGATCCTACCAAGGCTGTGCTTTCACACTCTATGTTTGACAAACCCCACAAGGTACTTGTCAACGTGTCCTACAATTCGCCCCGCTATGCCGGCAATCGTTTGCAGACCCATGTCGGCTTGACCTACAACGGATTTAGCGGTCAGCGCTACAGCCTCACCTACAGCGACAACTCTGCTTCCTATAATGGTGATTGGCGTACAGGCAACTCGCTGATATACATTCCTACTGCTACCGAACTCGACAAGATGAACTTTGCCGATATCACCTCCAACGGCAAGGTGACCTCTACTGCTGCTGAGCAGCGTGCTGCTTTCGGACAGTGGATTGAGGATGACAGTTATGCCCATAGCCACCGCGGTCAGTATGCAGAGCGCAACTCCAACTTGGCCAAGTGGGAGAATCATGTCGACCTCCATATCGCTGAGGATTTCTACTATCTCAACAAGCGTGGTAGCAAGATTTCATTGACCTTCGATATCATCAACTTCACCAATATGCTCAACAAGAAGTGGGGTACCGTCTATGCCGACTCTTGGAGTGTGAACATACTGAAAGTGACCGAAACCAAGAAGGGTGCTGATGGCAACTACTCTGCTACCTACCAGTTCCTTGGTAACCAGGTCAACGAAAGTCCTGTGTCCAGCCGCTGGCATGCACAGGTCGGCCTCCGTGTGACCTTCTAATTAGATATTCAAGATAATGTATAAGTTCCTTCGGGAACCCTCTTGAAAAAATACCAACAAAGACGCTCCGTCTACCATCCTCAATGGGTGAGTAGGCGGAGCGTTTTTTTGTTGGAAAAATCCTTCAAAGGTAACTTTTAGAACCTGCCTTGGTACATTATCAGGGCATTTGTGGCGTGGTATTTCATAATGTATCTGTATATTTGCATTCGATTGTCAATATTACGGACAGACTATGGAACGGAAAGCGATTGTGATAGGTGCCACGTCGGGCATCGGAATGGAGGTAGCCCGGCTTTTGGCAGAGCGGGGATGGAAGGTTGGTATTGCCGGAAGAAGAACGGAAAGGCTCGAAGAGGTGATGAAAAGCAATGCGGGCATAGTGTGTTGCCGGTCTATCGATGTGACCTTGCCGGATGCTCCGGAACGTCTGCGTGACCTTATCGCCGACCTTGGCGGCATGGATTTGTATTTCCATAGTTCGGGCATCGGTTGGCAGAATAGTCTGCTCGACATGGAAAAGGAATTGAAGACCGTCGCGACCAATGGCATGGGCTTTGTGAGAATGGTAGATACAGCGTTCCGCTGGTTTGCGGAAAGGCAAAGTCTTGACGGTACCAAGGCGGCGGACGGCACAAAAATGTCTGCCCAAATAGCCTGTATCACCTCCATTGCTGGAACCAAAGGCCTCGGGGCAGCTCCTGCCTATTCTGCTACCAAGCGTTTTCAAAGTCATTATCTCGAATGCCTATGTCAACAGGCACGGATGCGCCATCTCAATATCTCCATCACCGATATACGTCCCGGCTTTGTGAAGACCGACCTCATTGCCGGCAGCTGCTATCCCTTGCAACTTGATGCCAAGGATGTGGCGAGACACATCGTGCGGGCCGTTGAAAAGCGCAAGGGGGTAAAGATTGTTGATTGGCGGTATGATCTGCTCGTGTTCTTTTGGCGACTCATCCCTCGCTGCATTTGGACAAGGATGCGGGTGGGGAAGACCTGATGGTATCATGCCGTTTCCTTTGTTCCCGTTTTGACAAATATCGTGCTTGTATTTTTGGCTCAGTTTGCACATTTTGTTTGTAACTTTGCAGTCAAGAAGAATTCCTAAAATGCAGAATACAAGTAATACAAAATTGGTAGGGAAGATTTTCGCAACGGGCATGATGTCGTTTTGCGGCGTTGTGAGCGAGACTGCGATGAATGTCACCTTCCCGACATTGATGAATGAGTTTGGCATCGGTACAAGCACGGTGCAGTGGATAACAACGGGCTATTTGCTCGTACTGGCACTTGTTATCACGATGTCGTCCTATCTGAAGCGCAACTGTTCGCAGCGCACGCTTTTTCTGATCGCCATCTTGAGTTTTATCCTTGCTACGATAGCATGCTTTGCGGCTCCCTCGTTTGCCGTCCTCATGATAGGACGTATGGTGCAGGGTGTGGGTACGGGTATCGCCCTGCCGCTGATGTACAATATCATTTTGAACGAGGCCCCCAAAGAGAAGATGGGCACATTTATGGGTTTCGGAATGCTCGTCACCGCCGTTGCTCCGGCTGTCGGTCCTGTCTTGGGCGGCTTCATTGTCGACATGTTTGGCTGGCGCTACATCTTCCTCTCCCTATTGCCTTTGCTGTTGCTCTCGCTTGCAGTGGGCTGCAAACTCATCAAGCGGTCGGTTCCGGCAGAGCGCTCCCACTTCCATCTCTTTGACTATGCCCTCATCGTAGTGGGCTATTCCACGTTTATTCTGGCGTTGGTGCAAGCCTCTTCTGCAGGTTGGGTGAGCGTGGCAGTCATCTCACTTTTGGTGGTGGCGGCGGTATCACTGGCTTGGTTTGTGAGACAGTCGCGTCGCGAGCCCCATCCCCTCTTGCGGGTTGAGGTGCTTGGTCATCGCAACTTCATGCTGGCCTTGGCCGCTATCCTCATCGTGCAGTTTTCGGTGCTGGCTTTGGGTTATGCCATTCCCAACTATTCACAGATAGTCAACCATACCGGTGCTTTCACGGCAGGTGGACTGTTGGTGCCTGGTTGTGTGGTCGGTGCGATACTCTCCCTGCTCAGCGGTCGACTGCTCGACAAGGTGGGCGCACGTATTCCTATCTTGGCCGGCTATGGATTTATGCTTCTCTCGCTCGTACTGTTCGCTTGGTATGGAGACACGATGAGTACGATGATGTTCTATGCCTTTTATGTAGTGTTCACTATCGGACAGGGATTGGGATGTCCCACGTCCATCACCTTCGGTTTGTCACAGTTGCCCAAGGATTTGTCGGCCGATGGCAACGCCTTGGTCAATAGTTTTCAGCAGTTGGCTGGCGCCATGGGTACGGCCGTAGTTTCCTCGATAGTAGCCTCGCAGCAACTCAGCGCCCCGGTCGCACAATTTTCATCGGCTACGGCATCGGGTACGCAGCAGGCATTCATCTTGTTGGCCGTGATGCTGTTTGTGGCGTTTGTAGCCTGCTGGGTAATGACGGGCAACAAGCCGGGTAAGTAGTTTTATTGAATATCGCGAAAGAAACGGGTGTGAAAATCTTGTCTGGTCAAACGGAAACCCCTACCTTTGCAAGGATAGGGGACTAAAATAAAAAGAAATACCAATGACAGAATGGGAAAAAATGCAGTCCGGCGAAATCTACAATGATTTCGACCGTGACCTGTTCAACAGAAGAGTGGAAGCAAAGAAACTCTTCCGTGCCTACAACCGTTTGGCAGACGAAGAGGTAGAACAACGTAACGATATCATGCGTCGGTTGTTCCGGTCGGTGGGAGAGAATGTGTGGATTGAGCCGGATTTCCGTTGCGAGTTTGGCAAGAATATCACCATTGGCAATGACGTATATATCAATTTCGGTTGTGTCATACTCGATTGCGGTCAGATCACCATTGGCGACCAAGTGCTTATCGGTCCCAACGTGGGGCTCTTCTCCGGCAACCATACCACAGACGCGGAGGAGCGTGCTGCGGGCGGACTGATACCCAAACCCATCACTATCGGCAACCGGGTGTGGCTTTGCGGCAATGTGACAGTCGTGCCTGGCGTTACCATCGGCGAAGGTACCATCATCGGTGCGGGTAGTGTCGTCACCCGAGACATCCCGGCCGGCGTTATTGCCGCCGGCAATCCTTGTCGGGTCTTGCGAAAAATCACCCCGGAAGACAAGGTAGGATATAGGACAGAGATAAAATAGACGTTGCCCGCAAAGAAAAAAATCTAAATATCAAAAACGTAGGATATAGGACAGAGATAAAATAGACGTTGCCCATTTCCGGAAATATGATGTAGGACAACATCGCTGCTGTGATGTCGCCTGAAAACCGTTTTTTATTCGTATTTGTACAAAGGCTTTGTACGATGGCTACAAGGACCTTGTATCGTTCGTACAAGGCCTTTGTATCGTCGGTACAAGGCCTTTGTAGTGACCGTACAAGGCTCTTTACAATTTTATGGCGTTCTTGATGGAGGATGACTTGCAGAGGGTTCTAAAAAATAGAACCCGCCTTGTGTGGTACGTGATTTTTCCGTAGAATTTGGAAAGTCAAAAGGATAATTACTAAATTTTATAAAAAAGACGGATTTAGTTGTCTTGGCAAGATAAAATGTATATCTTTGTGCATACCAAAACCGACAATCAATAAAAGGTGGGGCTAAGATTCCCACCGAAAAAATAAGTAGTTTTTAGAACCACCTAAAAAAATAATTATGGAAAACAACGATGTGCTCATTGCCCAGTGTGAGGCAAAGGCAAAACTTTGGATGACACCTTCCTACGACGAGGCTACACAAAAAGCAGTACAGGCCATGGTCGACAATGCCGACAAGACCGACCTGATAGACAGTTTTTATAAGGACCTTGAGTTCGGAACAGGCGGATTGCGCGGCATCATGGGTGCCGGTACCAACCGCATGAACATCTACACTGTAGGTATGGCCACACAGGGATTTGCCAACTATCTGAAGAAAAACTTCGCCGACCGTGAGCAGATCTCCGTAGTCGTTTGCCACGACTGCCGCAACAATAGCCGTCTTTTTGCCGAGACCGTGGCCGACATCTTCTCTGCCAACGGTATCAAGGCATATCTCTTCGACGATATGCGTCCTACTCCCGAGTGCTCGTTTGCTATCCGTCATCTCGGATGCCAGGCCGGTGTCAATATCACGGCTTCACACAATCCCCGTGAGTACAACGGTTACAAGGCTTATTGGGAAGACGGCGCACAGGTACTTTCTCCCCACGATGTCGGTATCATCGCCGAGGTCAACAAGGTGAAAGTAGACGATGTCAAGTTTGAAGGCAACAAGGCCCTTATCGAAATCATCGGTGAGGAAATCGACAAGGTATACCTTGAGCAGGTACATACCATTTCTATCGATCCTGAAGTCATCAAGCGTCAGAAAGACCTCAAGATCGTCTATACACCTCTCCACGGTACAGGTATGGTCATGATTCCCCGCAGCCTGAAGGTATGGGGATTTGAAAATGTACATTGCGTGCAGGAGCAGATGGTCAAGAGTGGTGATTTCCCCACCGTCAAGAGTCCCAATCCCGAGAACGGTGAGGCCCTCACTTTGGCGCTTCGCGATGCCAAGGAACTCGATGCTGATATCGTGATGGCCAGCGACCCTGATGCCGACCGTGTAGGTATGGCCTGCAAGAATGACAAGGGCGAGTGGATCCTTATCAACGGCAACCAGACCTGCCTGATTTTCCTCTACTATATCATCACCAACCGTATCAAGACTGGCAAGATGCAGTCCACCGACTTCATCGTCAAGACTATTGTGACGACAGAGGTGATCCGCAAGATTGCTGAGAAGCAACACATCGAAATGCGCGACTGCTACACCGGTTTCAAGTGGATTGCACGCGAGATTGCCCTTTCCGAAGGCAAGCAGCAGTATATCGGTGGCGGTGAGGAGAGTTACGGATTCCTCGCAGAGGATTTCGTGCGCGACAAGGATGCCGTGTCTGCTTGCTCGCTCTTGGCCGAGATTTGTGCTTATGCCAAGGATCAAGGCAAGACACTCTACGACCTCTTGATGGATGTCTATCTCGAGTATGGCTTCTCCAAGGAGTTTACTGTCAACGTGGTACGTCCCGGAAAGACCGGTGCCGACGAAATCAAGGCCATGATGGAGAATTTCCGCAGCAATCCTCCCAAGGAACTTGGCGGAAGCAAGGTGGTGCTTTGGAAAGACTATTCCACACTCGAACAGCGTGATGCAGAGGGTAATGTTACCCATCTCGATATGCCCACTACAAGCAATGTACTGCAGTGGTTCTGTGAAGACGAGTCCAAGGTCAGTGTCCGTCCTTCCGGTACCGAACCGAAGATCAAGTTCTACATAGAGGTGAAGGGCGCGATGAAGTGTGCCGGATGCTACGAGCGTTGCGACAAGGAAGGCAGCGAGAAGGTAGCCGCTATCAAGAAGAGCCTCCAGCTCGACTAAATCATAGGCGGGATTCTACCTGTAACAGATAGATTTTTCTCGTCAGAACGAAATATAGACCCGCCTCGAAAGCGTGTTTCCTAATGCGGAACTGACTTTCGTGGCGGGTTTTTATGGAAAATAGAGGACGGCGTGTCTGCCTGCATGATGTGTTTGCTGTACATATCCATATCAAAGTATAATAACATCTGCTGACATCTATATACGAATAATTTTGAATACCTACTTAACGACCATTGAGGCGTTGGGATGTGTTCAGCACAAAGCCAATAAAGAAAAATGAAAAAAACAATCCTTGCATCCGTATTGCTTCTTGGTATGGCCTTTATCGGTCACGCCCAGTCTCAAGACTATGCCCATACGGTCAATCCGCTGATCGGTACCGACTATACCGGCAATACTTATCCCGGAGCACAGTCACCTTTCGGTATGGTGCAGTTGAGTCCCGACAATGGTATTCCCGGTTGGGATCGCATAGCCGGGTACTTTTATCCAGATAGTACCATAGCCGGATTCAGTCACACCCATCTGAGCGGAACGGGTGCTGGCGACCTGTACGACATCTCCTTCCTTCCCGTCACGCTTCCCGTGCGCGAGGCAGAAGCTCCATTGGGCATCTATTCCCGTTTCGATCATGCGGACGAGCATGTGCACGCCGGGTATTACGATGTGCGCCTGGCCGACTACGACATTCGGGTGGAACTCACCGCCACGCCGCGTTGTGGCATCCAGCGTTACACCTTCCCTGACAATGGTCGCCAGCGTGAGGTCATTCTCAATCTGGCCAAGGCCATGAACTGGGATGCGACCGTGGCCACCGACATCCGTCAGGTCGATGCACACACCATCGAGGGTTACCGCTTTTCCGATGGTTGGGCGCGCAATCAGCGAGTGTGGTTCCGCACGCGCTTTTCGCTTCCGATCAAGGAGATGCGTCTTGATACCGTCTCGCTCGGAGAGAAAGCCACGGGCAAAGGCTATGTCACCCACTTGACGTTCAAGGACAGCGGCTCGCGTAGCCTCGTCGTTTCCACCGCTCTTTCTCCGACCTCTCTTGAGGGAGCAGCGAAAAATTTGGCCGAGGAAGTGCCCACCGACGATTTTGACCGTTATCTCGCCGAGACAGAAACAGCATGGAACAAGGCCTTGGGCGCTATTGAGGTAGAAGGCGGAAGCCAAGCGGAGCGCACCACATTCTATACCGCCTTGTACCACGCCATGATTGCCCCTACACTCAATTGTGATGTAGACGGTAGTTATCTTGGTGCCGACCGTCAGGTGCACCGTGCAAAAGGTTGGAAAAACTACGGCACCTTCTCTTTGTGGGACACCTATCGTGCCGCCCATCCGTTGTATACCATCATCGATCCCAACCGCGCAGGTGATATGGTACAGTCGATCTTGGCTTTCGGACGTGAAAACGGACGGTTGCCCGTATGGAACATGTGGTCGTCGGAAACCGACATGATGATTGGGTATCATGCGGCCAGCGTCATCACGGAAGCCATACTCAAGGGTATTCCCGGTATTGACGCCGAAGATGCCTTGCGGCAGTGTGTCGCTACGGCCAACCTCGACAATTACCGCGGCATAGGGCTGTACAAGCAATTGGGATACGTGCCTTACGATGTCAAGGAGCCTACACTCGACGATGACTGGTCGCTCTCCCGTACGCTGGAGTATGCTTATGACGATGCCTGTATTGCGGCCCTTGCCAAGCATTTGGGGCACCACGATACCTACCTCACCTTCTCTCAGCGGGCAGGCAACTGGCGCAATGTGTACAATCCGTCGTCTACCTTCATGCAGCCCCGCAACGCCAAGGGACAGTTCCAGCCCGATTTCTCTCCCGACGAGTATACCTCGCATATCTGTGAGAGCAATGCCTGGCACTATATGTGGTCAGTGCAGCAAGACCCTGAAGGGCTTGTCGAGTTGGTCGGGAAAAAACGTTTCGCTGCCAAACTGGACAGTCTCTTCGAGTGTGGACCGTTGGAAAACTCCAAACTCCCCCTCTTCAGCACCGGTATGATCGGACAGTATGCGCAGGGCAACGAACCGAGCCACCATGTGGCCTATCTCTACAATGTCATTGGTCAGCCACACAAGACCCAACGCTATGTCCATGAGATACTTACCCGCCTCTATAACGACAGTCCGGCCGGACTGTGTGGCAATGAGGACTGTGGACAGATGTCGGCCTGGTATGTGCTCAATGCCATGGGCTTCTATCCGCTCAATCCCGTCAGTTGCCGGTATGAGACAGCTGCCCCTCTCTTTCCGCATATAACGATCCATCTGCCTTCTGGCAAGAATTTTGTGATAGAGAGCCAAGGGTATCAGCCGGGAAAATATGAAGTGAAGCGTGTACTGCTTAACGGCAAGAAACTCCGCGGCCCTTCATTTGCCCATGAGGACCTTCTTCGCGGAGGCACGTTGACTTTCGTCATGGAGTAGGAAAAAAGACACTTTTTACGAAATAATATATGCAGGTGGGGATGTTAAGCCCCACCTGCAGTCGTATAGTCGATATACCTATTTATAAAAAAACTAAATACATTTTGCCGTTTCGCCCAAATTATCTATCTTTGACCATTAATCTTATATATTGCGGGACTTATAGGCGGCAATCTCTTTATAAGTCTGTCTGCTTCCCCAAAAGAAAAAATCAAGTGAAAAGACATATACTGACATTACTGCTGGCGCTTGCCTCTACGGGACTCTTTGCGCAGAAAATATCCCTCGGGTCGTGTACGACACGCGACGGAGGTCTATACAAAGGTGAAATGCAAGGCGGCAAACCGCATGGCAAAGGCAATACCGTATACAAGAACGGTGATACATACGAGGGCGAGTATGTCAAGGGAAAACGTCAGGGGCAAGGCGTTTATACCTTCTCTGACGGTGAAAAGTACGAGGGCGAATGGTTTCAGGACCAACAGCACGGTTATGGTACTTACTACTTCATGAACAACAATAAGTATGTCGGACTCTGGTTCCGTGACTACCAACAGGGTCACGGCGTGATGTACTACTACAACGGCGACAAGTACGACGGTAACTGGTTTCAGGATAAGCGACAAGGCAAGGGCGTATACACATTTGCCGGTGGCGCGTACTATACAGGCAACTGGAAAGACGACCAGAAGAGCGGCAAGGGATTTTTCGATTGGGGCGATGGTACGACCTATGACGGTATGTGGCTGGGCAACCAACGCTCCGGACGCGGCACCAATCGCTATGCCGACGGTGATGTCTATACGGGCGACTGGAAAGACGATATACAAAACGGCAATGGTATCTACAAATTCCAGAATGGTGATATCTATGAAGGCAATTACTTGGCAGGTGAGCGCACCGGTGAAGGTATCTTCAAGTATTCCAATGGCGACAAGTATACCGGACACTTCAATGAAGGCTGCAAGGACGGACAAGGTACGCTGGTTTGGAAAAACGGCGACATGTACGTCGGACAGTGGAAGGACGATGTGCAGAACGGGCAGGGCAAACTCGTCAAGAAAAACGGCGATGTGTTTGAAGGCTCATTCAAAAACGGAAAAGTAGACGGCGAGGTCATCATACACTACGCCGACGGCAATAAGTTTAAGGGAACGTACAAGAACGGCAAACGCAACGGAGCCGCTATCGAAGAGACCAAGGATGGTACACGCTTCGAAGGATCCTATGTGGACGACAAGCGTGACGGCAAGTTTGTGGAGAAAGACCGCAACGGCACTGTCATCAAGCATGGTCATTATGAAAGCGGTCGCCGATTTGAAGACTGAGGCGTTCTCCGACAGAAAAAGAATCTATCAAGTATCAGATAAAAGATGGAGTCTGACAACCTCCACCGCAACGGTATCTATTAGAACCCATCAAAAAACTTTTCTCTATTATGGCTACAACAAGAAAAGTTGCGACAAAAAAACAAAATACGCAACCTAAAAGAGTCCCCGCACACATGGGACTTGTGAAGAACGATGCTTACCTGCAACCTTATGAAGATGCTATCCGTGGCCGTCACGACCATGCCTTGTGGAAATTGGCTTGTCTTACGTCAAACGGCAAGAACAAACTCAAGGACTTTGCCAACGGCCATAAGTACTACGGACTTCATAAACTCTCGCGCGGATGGGTGTTCCGCGAGTGGGCACCCAATGCCACCGATATCTATCTCGTGGGAGATTTCAACGGATGGACCGAGTCTGAACGTTTCCGGGCCAAACGTCTTGATGATTTCGGCAATTGGGAATTGAAACTCAGCGAGAAGGCCATCAAGCACGGAGACCTTTACAAGATGCACGTCTATTGGAACGGCGGCCACGGCGAGCGTATTCCCGCATGGTGTCAGCGTGTAGTACAGGACGAGCAAACCAAGATATTCTCCGCCCAGGTATGGCAACCGGAGACCCCCTATGTATGGAAGAAAAAGACCTTTCGGCCCAACAAGTCTCCGCTCTTGATTTACGAGTGCCATATCGGTATGTCGCAGGACGCAGAGAAGGTGGGTACTTACAATGAGTTCCGTGAAAATGTGTTGCCCCGTATCGTCAAGGATGGCTACAACTGCATCCAGATTATGGCCATACAGGAACATCCCTACTATGGATCTTTCGGCTATCATGTCAGCAGTTTCTTTGCGGCATCCAGCCGTTTCGGTACGCCGGAGGAACTGAAAGCACTGATTGATACGGCCCATGCCAATGGTATTGCCGTCATTATGGATATTGTACACAGTCACGCTGTGAAGAACGAGGTGGAGGGTCTTGGCAATCTGGCCGGTGATCCCAACCAGTATTTCTATCCGGGCGACCGGCACGAGCATCCGGCTTGGGACAGCCTTTGTTTTGACTACGGCAAGGATGAGGTGATGCATTTCCTTCTGTCCAACTGCAAGTACTGGCTGGAGGACTTCCATTTCGACGGTTTCCGCTTCGATGGCGTCACCTCTATGCTCTACTACAGTCACGGACTCGGTGAAGCATTCTGCAACTATGGTGACTACTTCAACGGTCATCAGGACGACAACGCCATCTGCTACCTGACCTTGGCCAACCTGCTCATTCATCAGGTGAACCCCAATGCCATCACTATCGCCGAGGAGGTGAGCGGTATGCCCGGATTGGCGGCCAAGTTTGAGGATGGCGGATATGGCTTTGATTATCGTATGGCCATGAACGTGCCCGACTTCTGGATTAAGACCATCAAGGAACTGCCCGACGAGGCATGGAAACCCAGTTCGATCTTCTGGGAGGTCACCAACCGCCGTGCCGACGAGCGCACTATCAGTTATTGCGAGAGCCATGACCAGGCTTTGGTGGGCGACAAAACCATCGTGTTCCGTCTGATCGATGCCGATATGTACTGGCATTTCCGCCGCGGCGACGAAAACGAGACGGTATACCGCGGCATCGCCCTTCACAAGATGATACGTCTGGTGACGGCATCAACCATCAATGGCGGTTATCTCAACTTCATGGGCAACGAGTTCGGACATCCTGAGTGGATAGACTTCCCGCGCGAGGGCAACGGATGGAGTTACAAGTATGCACGTCGCCAATGGAATCTGGTCGACAATCCTGAACTCGACTACCATTTCCTCGGCGATTTCGACAAGGCGATGCTGAAGGTACTCACGATGGAGAAAAACCTACAGAACTATCCCGTTGTGGAAATCTGGCACAATGACGGTGACCAAATATTGGCCTATCGGCGTGGCGACTTGGTGTTCGTGTTCAACTTCAGTCCGACAAAGTCATACACCGACTACGGTTTCCTTGTTCCGACGGGTTCCTACGATGTTGTGCTGAATACGGATGCAAAGGAGTTTGGCGGCAACGGGTTTGCCGATGACACCATGACGCACCTTACCAATTACGATCCAGCCTATATCGATGAACATAAGGAATGGCTGAAACTCTATATCCCGGCACGTTCTGCTGTGGTATTGAAGAAAAATTGACAATGAATTCAGACAAAAGAAAGAATCTTGACACACTGACTTATGGGATATGCGCAATGCTCTTTTGCGCATTCTCATTTGTCTTTCTTTATTGTTATCAGGACGACTTGCTCACCGTGACGCAGGTCGTCCTTTCGCATGGACAGACTCACTATGACCGGCTCATCGGTGCAACGTTGATAACGGTCGTGCTGATGCTTCTGCATGTGGGAGTGAAGCGACTATGGCATAATTTCTCGTTGTTGCCGGGTCTTTCCTTCTATCCTTCGGCCTTGTGCCTCGGGGTACTGACCGGTATGCGGTTGGAGGACGGATCGTACACTTTCCGTTCGGCAATAGTATGGGGTGTGGTGCTACTGGTGGTCTATGTTGCCATTGTTGCGGTATTGCGACAGATGGACATCGCCGTGCAGAGTGTCATGCGCCATATGCCGGTGGCCTGCAAGTGGCTGGTCAACATCGGATTGATGGTCATGTCGCTCTTGACCATCATGTGTCTGTGCAACAATGATAAGGTGTGGCATGCCCGTGCTCACGTAGAGCAATGTTTGATGGATGATGATTTGGATGGGGCGCTGGCTACGCTCAAGCAGGTACAGGAGCCTGACTCCAACCTATTCATGTTGCGGGCTTATGCGTTGTCGCAGAAGGGTGAACTGGGCGAACGCCTTTTTGAACAGAACGTAGTGGCTGGCTCAGCCGCTCTTCTTCCGACAGATAGTATCGGAACGGCATTTATTCTGTATCCGGTGCGTGACCTTTTCCGAAATATGGGCGGCATGTTCTCTCGCCCAATGCCTTCGATGGACTATCTGGAAAAACTCAGAAAGTACGGTCGGGCCAAAACGCCAGTAGGGGATTATCTCCTGTGCGGGTATCTGCTGGATAAAAGGCTTGATGCCTTTGTCGACAACATCGGCAAGTATTATACAGTCAACGATTCTACGCCTATGCCCAAGCATTATCGCGAGGCCCTTCTGCTCTATACGCATCGCCATTCGAGTCCAAAACTGGTCTACAAGAACAATATCATAGAGGCCGATTTTCAGGACTATCAGAAATTGGAGGCCGATACGAAAAATGCACTTGAACGACAGGTGAAACTGCGTGATACGTTTGGAAATACGTATTGGTATTATTACCAATATGGAAAATAAGGAAATGGGTTCTAAAGTTTTTTCTTTAGAACCCATTTTTTACCGCGCTTTCTTGAGGTCCGCCTTATTTCATTGCTTCGCGCCTTATTTCATTGCTTCGCGCAGATATTTTCCCGTGATACTTTCCTTGCAAGCGGCCACTTCTTCGGGTGTACCGCAGCAGACGAGACGTCCTCCCTTGCTGCCTCCATCGGGACCGAGATCAATGATGTGGTCTGCACATTTGATGATGTCCATATTGTGCTCTATGACAATGATGGAGTGTCCTCTGGACAGCAGGGCATCGAATGACGACAAGAGTTTTTGTATGTCGTGGAAATGGAGTCCTGTTGTCGGCTCGTCGAAGATGAACAGGGTCGGTTCTTGTTTTTCCTGACCGATAAAGTAAGCCAGTTTCACACGTTGGTTCTCACCGCCCGACAGGGTGGAGGAACTTTGACCGAGTTTGATGTAGCCCAAACCGACCGACTCAAGCGGACGTAGACGGTTGACAATGGTCTTCTCTTTGTGCAGGGTGAAAAACTCGATGGCTTCGGAGATGGTCATGTCCAGAATGTCGTTGATATTTTTCCCGTGATAGCGCACTTCGAGTACATCGTGCTTGAAACGTTGGCCGTGGCAGGCATCGCAAGTCAGTACAAGGTCGGCCATGAACTGCATTTCCACTGTGATGACACCGGCTCCTTTGCATTCTTCACATCTTCCGCCTTCGGTATTGAACGAGAAATATTGTGCCGTGTAGCCCATCTGTTTGGACAACGGCTGCTCGGCAAAGAGTTGGCGGATGGCATCGTAGGCTTTGACGTAGGTGGCCGGATTGGAGCGGGTACTCTTGCCGATAGGATTTTGGTCGACAAACTCTACATGGCGCACTGCCTGCCAATCGCCTTCGAGTGAGGCATATTCTCCCGGGGTATCGGCCACCTCGTTGAGATGGCGTTTCAAGGCGGGGAAGAGGATGCCCTTGACCAACGAGGATTTGCCGGATCCGCTTACACCGGTGACAACAGTCAGCACATTGAGCGGAAACTTGACATCAATGCCACAAAGGTTGTTCATGCGTGCTCCGCATATCTCTATCGCCTGGTTCCAGGCGCGGCGGCTTGTGGGCATGAGGATGGGCTCTTGCCCCAAAAGGTACTTGACCGTATGGCTACGGCTATCTGCAGAAGAAACCGTGTCTATTGCTTTCAGCGGCCCTTCGTATACAATCTCTCCTCCCAACCGTCCAGCGTCAGGTCCGACGTCTATGAGATAGTCGGCAGCGCGTATGATGTTTTCGTCATGTTCTACTACAATGACGGTGTTGCCCATCTCTTGCAGCGACTTGAGCACATGTATGAGGCGGTCGGTGTCGCGGCTGTGGAGACCGATACTGGGCTCATCCAGTATGTATACGGAGCCTACGAGCGGACTGCCGAGCGACGTTGCCAAGTTGATGCGTTGACTCTCGCCGCCACTCAATGTGTTGGAAGCCCGGTTGAGGGTAAGGTAGCCCAATCCGACATCAAGGAGGAACTGTAGTCTGTGACTGATCTCGGACAAAAGGCGTTTGGCTATCGCAATGTCTTGCTCCGGGAGGACAAGGGCATCAAACCACTGCTTGAGGTTCACGATAGGTATCTCGACAAGGTCGGTGATGCTCATTCCGCCGACCTTTACCCATGTGGCCTCTTTCTTAAGGCGGGAACCGTGGCATTTGGGGCAGATGGTCTTTCCGCGGTAACGGCTCAATAGAACGCGATATTGTATCTTGTACTGGTTGTCGGTGACCATCTGGAAGAATGCATCGATACAGACTCTGTCTTTGATGCTCTTCTTCCTCTCTGACGGAAGACCATGCCACAACATGTCCTTTTGCTGCCGGGTGAGTTGGTAGTAGGGGGTGAAGATGGGGAAGTTGTCCTTTTCGGCGCGTCGACAGAACTCGGTTTTCCATATCCCCATTTTCTCGCCGTGCCAGCACTGCACGCAACCGTCGTATACGCTCAGGCTGGAGTTGGGGACAACGAGTTTTTCATCGATACCCACAATCCGTCCGAATCCTTCACATTCGGGGCATGCACCCAACGGGGAATTGAAGGAAAACAGGTTGTCGCTGGGTACTTCGAACTTGATACCGTCGGCCTCGAAACTTGTCGAGAAATCATAAGTGATGTTCGACGGGAAAAAGACGATGCGGCATCGTCCGTCGCCTTCGTAGAAGGCTGTCTCGGCAGAGTCGATGAGGCGGGATATGGCATCTTTTGAGGTGCTGACACTCATCCGGTCGATGAGAAGGTATATCTCTTCGGCCTGGGCGTTGGCTACTTGTTCTTCATCTTCCAGAAATTCATCGATCCTGACAAATTCTCCCTTGTACCAGATTCTGGAATAGCCTTGTTGAACCTCTATGCCGAGTTGGGTCTTGAAGTCACGACCTTCAGTGATATGCAGGGGGGCCAGTACGGAAAATTTCGTCCCTTCGGAGTATTGTGCTACGCATTGCAGAATGTCATCGGTAGAATGTACCTTCACTTCATTGCCGCTGATGGGGGAATAGGTGTGCCCGATGCGGGCGAACAGCAGGCGGAGATACTCGTAGATTTCGGTAGAGGTGCCGACCGTACTTCTCGGGTTGCGTGAGATGACCTTCTGCTCTATGGCAATGGCAGGAGGCAGACCCTTGATGAAATCACATTCGGGTTTGCTCATTCTTCCCAAATACTGTCGGGCGTAGGAAGAAAGTGACTCGACATAGCGCCGTTGGCCTTCGGCATAGAGTGTGTCGAAAGCCAACGAGGATTTTCCCGATCCGGAAACTCCTGCTATGACGATAAAGCGGTTGTGGGGTATTTTTAGGCTGACGTTCTTCAGATTGTTGACACGTGCGCCTTTGATATCAATGTATTGATCCATTTCTTAAGTAGGCGTTCAAAATTATTTGATATGGATATGCGTCCATGTCAAAGTATAAATAACATCTATTTATATACAAATAAGTAGGTGCTCAAAATTATAATAACGTCTGTTGACATTTATATACGGATAATTTTGAATACCTACTTAATTTTGAATACCTACTTACGAATTCATTGCAATCAAGAACTCTTCGTTGGTTCGTGTCTTTTGCATGGAGTCGTGTATGGTGTTCATGGCTTCCAGAGGTGTCATGTCGGCAATGACACTCTTGCGGAGTATCCACATGCGGTCGAGCGTGGTCTTGTCTTGCAGCAGGTCGTCGCGGCGTGTGCTTGAGGCGACAAGGTTGACTGCCGGGAAGATACGCTTGTTGGAGAGTGAGCGATCGAGTTGGAGTTCCATATTGCCGGTTCCCTTGAATTCCTCGAAGATGACCTCGTCCATTTTCGAACCTGTATCGATGAGAGCCGTTGCAATGATGGTCAGCGATCCGCCGCCTTCTATGTTTCTTGCCGCTCCGAAGAAGCGCTTGGGCTTTTGTAGGGCGTTGGCGTCGACACCACCGGTCAGTACCTTTCCCGATGCGGGAGATACCGTATTGTATGCTCTTGCCAGACGGGTGATGGAGTCAAGGAAGATGACAACATCGTGACCACATTCTACCATGCGCTTTGCTTTTTCGAGTACAATGCCGGCAATCTTGACGTGGCGTTCGGCTGGTTCGTCAAAGGTGGAGGCTATCACCTCTGCGTTGACGGTGCGGGCCATGTCGGTGACTTCCTCCGGACGTTCATCGATAAGGAGCATCATCAGGTAGGCTTCGGGATGATTGGCAGCGATGGCGTTGGCAATGTCCTTCATCAATATGGTCTTACCTGTCTTGGGCTGGGCTACGATGAGGGCGCGCTGACCTTTGCCGATAGGGGAGAACAGGTCGACAACGCGTGTGCTGAGATTGGTGGTGGCAGGATCGCCACAGAGTGTGAATTTCTCGTCAGGGAAGAGGGGGGTGAGGTGCTCGAAGGCTATTCTGTCGCGTACGTCGGCAGGATTGCGGCCGTTGATCTTATCAATGCTGGTCAGCGGGAAGTATTTCTCTCCGTCGCGCGGAGGACGTACATGGCATTGCACGACATCGCCCGTCTTGAGACCGTAGTGCTTCACCTGCTGGGTGGAAACGTATACGTCGTCTGGAGAAGAAAGATAGTTGTAGTCGCTGGAACGGAGAAAACCGTAGCCGTCGGGCATCACTTCGAGGACACCGTTGGCGGTGATGATATCGGAGAAATCATACTGGCCGCCTTCGCTGGAAGGCAACTGCTGGAAGGCTGGGGCTGCCGTAGGCTGCATGGGGGCTGTTGTCGGATTGTCGAACATGTCGTAGGTCGGCACAGCGCCTTGGTCTTCTATAGGAAGGTCTACAACGGGGATGAAATCGGTGCCGTCGCCCGGGTCGCCTTCCCATATCCCTTTCTCGATGTTGTCGCGTGCCTCTTCGACGTTCTCATTGTGGGCATTGATTTTTGCCTGAAGTTGTTCGAGGAGGTTGCTCTCGTCTTCGTTGTTCTCTTCTGCGCTGGCGGCGAATGCTACTTCCGGTATCTGGTCGTTGTCAGTGACTGGCACTTCCGGTTCCGGTGTTGGAGCGTTTTCGTATTCGGGGGTGGATTCTGCTACAGGTGACAATGTCTCGTCTTGACTCGTCGCAGTAGGTGCTATGGTATTGATGGTATTGGTCGCACCATTGTTGTTTTCTTCCGCCATGGCGAGGATTTCCATTTCCTTCTTGGACTTTCTTCCACGATGTTTGGCAGGTGTGGCCGAGGCTTTCTCTTCGGGTACAGTCGGTTCGTTGTCGGAAACAGTGGAAAGTTCACTGAACAGGTTGGGTTGTGTGGGGTGTTCCGTTTTGTTCTTTTTGAGATCAAAATTCTCGCCATCCTTTCCGTTGACGGAATATACCCGGTCGGTATCTTTCTTTACGATGCGGGTGCGACGGCGTTTTGTCCCCAATGGATTTTTGTTGCCCTCCACCTCGGCTTGTTTGTCTAATATATTGTAGATCAGTTCGTCATGGTCTGTGCTTCCATTGCAGTCTGCACCTATCTCGTTGGCAATATCCAATAGTTCGGGTATGCCTTTAGATGATAAATCGTCTTTGCTATACATTCTGATAAGTAAAATGAAAGTGATGATTATTTGGTTTCACGATTGTGAAACCCATCGGTCGTATTTCAATGCAAAGGTAATAAAAATACAGTAAGTAACGGTTGCTTTGCGTCTTTTCTTTCCGCGATTAACACAACTTAACCGATAGAATACCTTAAATTAGCAGACTTTTAATTTTATATAAAAGCAAGTCATTGGATAACAATAAATTATCCAATGCTTGCGTATGTCAGAAAATTCACTTATCTTGGTGCTGCAAAACTCAAATAAA
>CAVCSC010000018.1:0-42540 GCA_963604975.1 Lachnospiraceae bacterium
ACCCGCGACCTCAACCTTGGCAAGGTTGCGCTCTACCAACTGAGCTATTGCCGCATTCTCCTAAGCGTTGTCAGGAGCATTTCTCTAAATGCGGTTGCAAAGGTAATCGTTTTTTGCAATACAGCAAAACCTTTCCGCGTTTTTTTTCAAAAAAAATCATTTTTCTTAATCCATACGCGAAAAATAATCTTCCACCGAGTAATTTCGAAGTACTTCAAGTTCCTTATTACCCATCTTAACAAGTGAAATCGAAGGATGTGTAATACCATTAAACATACAAGTCTTCACTGTAGTGTAATGCAACATGTCCTCAAAAATCACATTTTCACCAATCATCAGTTCATGATCAAACTGCCATTTACCCATAAAATCTCCAGACAGGCAACTATTTCCTCCCAACCTATAGACGTATGGAGATTCTTCCACCTCGGCTTGTTCCAATATTTTTGCCCCTCTTACAACAGGAGTGTACGGCATTTCGAGACAATCGGGCATATGACAAGTAAAGCTGACATTGAGAATAGCCGTCTTGATACCACAATCCGCCACCACGTCGACGACTTGAGCAACAAGCGGCCCAGTCTGCCAGGCAAACGCACTTCCAGGCTCCAGTATCACATGCAGATGGGGATACCTACGACGAAAATCCTTCAGGATACGAATAAGCCGTTCTACATCATAATCTTTTCGCGTCATCAAATGTCCACCACCAAAATTGATCCATTTCAATTGAGGAAACCATTTTGCAAAATGCTCCTCGATATGTGCCAAAGACCGTTCAAACACGTCAGACCCACTTTCGCAATGGCAATGACAATGAAAACCTTCTATTTCTTTTGGCAATTCTTTTGGCAAGCATTCCGCACTAACCCCAAAGCGGGTTCCTGGAGCGCATGGATTATACAAATCCGTTTCCACTTCTGAATAACGAGGATTGACCCTCAACCCAAAACTAAGAGTTGGATTGACCATTTTCGCTTGTACATGAAAACGATCATATTGGGTCATCGAATTGAAGGTCAAATGACTTGAACATTTTGCGATTTCCTCTATCTCATACTCTGTATAAGCAGGAGAATAGGTATGAGCCTTACTACCAAATTTTTCATATGCCAAACGTGCTTCGGCAAGCGAACTTGCAGTTGTAGAATTGATATATTCACGGAAAATGGGGAACGTTTTCCACAAAGCGTACGCCTTAAAAGCCAATATTATTTCAACCCCTGCACGATCGGCGACTGATTTTATCAGCGTCAGGTTCCGACGAAGTTTCTCTTCCTCCAATATATACATCGGCCGATGTACCTGCTCGAACGTTTCTGTATTTACTATCATATAACCATATTATTTGCATCCACCAACTTTAATCCTTAATTGCATGGATCGATTTACACATTATTATATTATATATAGAAGCATTTCCAAGTATGCATTTCTGATATTACACGGTATCTGTATTTAGGAGATTTTCCCTGGTCGGAGTTATTCTCAACTTATACCGACCGTTTTCAAACACTACACGCATAACACCCTCTGGATGAAACTCATCGGGAGAAACAGCAAGGGCAACATGTCCCATTGTTCGTCTTAGATTAAGTTCCACACAAGGATGGAGCATCAAATCTCCTTTATCATTACCTTCTGCGACCACCATCATATCAATTCCGAAAGGACCGGAGTATTTTTTACCTAAAAAACACTGCGCTGTCGAAATAATGACCTCGCAAATATCATCTACCAGAAGCAGACTGACATATTTTGACAACATCTCACGCTTTCGAATTTCGGTTGCCAGTACATTGCCAACATAAGCCCCATTTTTCGTATGAAAGAGAGACAAACCGCAATAATTCACTTGCCCGGCCTCAGTAATTTCAAATTCCATTCCAAAATCGAGCACCTTATTATAATAGGGTTCAACCATTACACCCCCTTGCCGGGAAATGACATTACGACACCATCCTGCCTGATGGTCATCCATTTCAGAATTGACATACCGCACCCCTCTTCCGCTACAACTCCAGGGGGCTTTAAGGACGCTTCGTTCATTGCGTTTGACAACAAATTCCACCTCCTCCAATGTTGCACAATAAAAAGAATTACCGACACAACGGGGACTAACGGATTTCAATGCCGGCAAAAAGTATGTGGCCGCAAAACTTCTATTGCTCAAGTTACGCATCATCTCCATTCGATCTTCGGAAGGTACTGCCAAACTAACATTTTCAGAAGCCTCAACAAGTTCACGACCGATAGTCCGATCCCAGCCCCACGGAAGGACCGTAACATCTGACACGGTTTGCGCAGGCAGATTCCGCAATCCTACAAAATCCACAAAGCGAACCGCATGAGCATATTTCTTCAGATGTCTTATTGATTCTTGCGCTATCCCAATGTCGTCAACAACCACTACATCACCATCGTCTGCCCACAAAGCAGCAAAACCGCCCAAGTCCCTCCGAAATTGACGGACCGCATGCGGAGCCGTAAACAAATCCTTATGCATAGCCAAAGCAATATCATGCTCTGGATTGAATATATGTATCTTCATCACTACAAAATTACATCAAAAAGACTGGCAAACAAAACATACCTACCGGTTTTCGCCTACCGGTACACCTCGGAATATGGAGACTCGAAAACATCGTACCGTAAAACATGTACAATTAAAATCACCTCCAGACATTGAATCTAACACTGATTTCATACAAAAACCTTGTACCGTTCTTAGACCTATTTTTACTTATTGGGCAACAATACCGACTTTACAAGTTTCTCCATTTCTGGTTTCTGCATAGCACCCACCTGTAAAGTAGGAAGACCTTCAACAGGAATGAAAAGCAAGGCAGGAATAGACGAAATACCAAAAACCTGCGCTAATTCCGGTTCTTGATCAATGTCTACTTTGTATACATCCAATTGCCCTTGATAAGTTTGAGCCAAGGATTCGAGAACCGGAGCCGTTATCTTGCAAGGGCCACACCACGACGCATAAAAGTCGACAATCGCAGGACGTTCACCGAGAAACTTCCATTGCGTATTCTTTTCATAATCCATGACTCTCTTTTTGAACATTTCTGTTGTCAGACCACAAACTATTGTTTTTTGCCTCAAAGTATCTTCGATGGCACCCGACACGCGTTCTTTAATACCTTTAGATGGCTGGGCACCATTCGTACACGCCAACATACAGCCAGCAAAGAGCACTAAAACTATAATCATTCGGTATTTTCCCATTATACATCTATTATTACTATTTGCAAAACTAATGAAAATAAACTATTTTGCCCACGCTTTTCTGCATAATTCGGGATTTTGTTTTATCTTTGCAAAAGATAGGCCACAACATTTTCCGCTGTCACCATCTCACTGCCAATAATACAGAAAAGACCAAGGTATGAACATCAAAACAATAATTTTCCTTCTTGCGCTCTCTATTACCATTACCACATCTTTTGCCCAAACAAGAAAAACGGTGACAACAAAGAAAGGTGTCACCAATTCCACTACTGCAATAGAAGCGCGAGAAAAAGCATTATTTGAAGAGATGCTTCCCAACACCCAACGCCTATTTGTTATCGATAGTACTATTGTCAACAAAGACGATGTTCTTTCGGCAATTCCTCTTCCCAAAGACTACGGAACATTCGTTCCTTACAATAGCATTTTCCCAAATGCAGCACCCCAAAGCACCTTTGTTTTTGTCAACGGATTTGGAAACAAGTGCTATTACTCCTTAAACGACAGTACCGGCCATTCCCGTTTTTTCACAATAGATAAAGAGGGATTATCATGGGGAAAGCCCAAAGAAGTGACAACACTCGGAGAAGATCTTGCATACATCTCACATCCCTATATGTCCGCTGACGGTTCTACGCTTTATTTTGCAGCAAAACCAAAGGAAGGCCTCGGTGGATACGACTTGTATGTCACAAGTTTTGATACCGACGAAGCAACCTTCCGGCAAGCCGAAAATATGGGACTGCCTTTCAATTCCGCTGACGACGACCTTTTGTACGTCACCGACGATACAGATTCTTTGGCTTGGCTTGCAACCACACGCCGACAACCTGAGGGAAGTATATGCGTATACACCATCGCGACCTCCCCTACCCGACAAAACTATGATATCAACGAGTACGCCACGACCAAGATAAAAAATTTGGCTTCTATTGTACGCATTAGGGACACATGGCCGACACCGGAACTTCGCGAACGTGCCATGACCAGACTCGCAAATCTCAAGAGGCGCAATGCACAAAATACTGGAAACGAAACATTTCGATTTGTCGTAAACGAAAACATCGTATACGAAAACCTTGATGAGTTCAAGTCACCAGCCGACCGCCAAGCCTATATTTCCCTAAAGGAGAAGAAAGCAATAATGGAAGAAAAGACCACAGCTCTTGTTCTGCTACGCGAGAAGTACCACAACACACCAAAAACCTCACGGAAAAAGATGACTGACAACATCATTCGAGCGGAGCAAGACCTAAACACATTACAAGAAGAAATACAACAAGCGGAGAAGTCACTCCGCAACAACGAAATATTACTCAACAAGCACTGACCACAATGAAAAAATTTGAAGAATCAGAACTGATTATCAACGCTGACGGTAGCATATTCCACCTGCATTTACTTCCCAACCAACTGGCAGACAAAATCATCCTTGTAGGTGACCCCGGACGCGTACAACTTGTAGCCTCACATTTCGACACACAAGAATGCGATGTGTCCAACCGAGAGTTCCACACCATCACTGGAACCTATCAAGGAAAACGAATAACTGTACTTTCTACTGGTATCGGATGCGATAATATCGACATCGTATTGAACGAAATCGATGCTTTGGCCAACATCGACTTCGATACACGGACAGAAAAGCAAGAATTCCGACAGTTGGAGATTGTCAGAGTCGGAACGTGCGGAGGACTACAACCATACACCCCCACTGGCACATTCATTTGTTCCGAGATTTCTATTGGATTTGACGGCCTTCTCAATTTCTATGCAGGCCGAAACGCCATCTGCGATCTGCAGATGGAAAGAGCATTGATCAACCACTTGGGATGGTCAGGAAACCTATGTGCCCCTGCTCCCTATGTTATCGAGGCTGACAAAGATATGGTAGAACGCATAGCAAAAGACGACATGATACGCGGTGTCACCATTGCCTGCGGAGGATTTTACGGTCCACAGGGAAGACAATTACGTCTACATTTGGCCGACCCTCACCAAAACGAGAAAATACAAAGTTTCGAGCACAACGGTCGACGCATCACCAATTTCGAAATGGAGAGTTCAGCATTGGCCGGACTGTCCTGCCTCATGGGGCACAAGGCCACAACTGCCTGCGTAGTCATCGCCAACCGTGTTGTACAAAAGGCCAACACCGGATATAAGCATCAAATAGACGATTTGATAAAACTGGTATTGGAACGAATTTAAGCGTACCTATATATAATAACGTAATATATATAATATTGTAAAGAAACAGATGAAAATACCATCACTCAGATATATTCTCCTCCTCTTTATACTCTGCATATTTCAGACTATTCACGCAGGCAACAACCGGAAACGCGAATTTAGAGGAGCCTGGATACAATGCGTAAATGGGCAATTCAGCGGAAAGACAACGGCAGATATACAACGAACGCTCGTCTATCAACTGGACGAACTTCAACGTGATGGCGTGAACGCCATCATCTTTCAAGTCCGTCCGGAATGTGACGCACTCTATCAAAGCGACAAAGAACCGTGGAGCCGTTTTCTCACAGGTCGTCAGGGCAAGGCACCGAGCCCATATTGGGATCCTCTGCTATGGATGATAGAGCAATGCCACAAAAGAGGGATGGAGTTGCACGCCTGGATTAATCCCTACCGTGCAAAAACAAAAGGAACACAAGATCTTGCAGCAAACCACATTGCCATCAAGCATCCTGAGCGCATATTCCCCTATGACGGGCAATTCATTCTCAACCCCGGACTACCTGAAAATAGAAAATACATCTGTGATATTGTTGACGACATCGTGACACGTTACGATGTAGACGGCATACACATAGACGATTATTTCTATCCATATCCCATTGCTGGTCTTCCCATTCCCGATGACAATGCCTACGCGACTTACAACAATGGCATTAGGGACAAAAATGATTGGCGTCGCGACAACGTGAACATATTCGTTAAGGAATTGGGTGAAACCATACACCACCGCAAGCCGTGGGTAAAATTTGGCATATCCCCCTTTGGTATTTACCGCAACAAGAGCAATTCCCCTATTGGAAGCGACACACGCGGCACGCAAAACTACGATGATCTTTATGCAGACGTACTCCTTTGGGTAAACAACGGATGGGTAGACTACTGCGTGCCACAAATCTATTGGCAAATCGGACATCCTACAGCCGACTACAAGACGCTCATTGAGTGGTGGAACAAATATGCCTCCAAGCGTCCTCTATATATTGGAGAAGACGTGGAACGTACTGTCAAATATGCAGACCCAGACGTTGCCAACCAAAACCAGATGCCGGCCAAATATCGGCTTCACGCCCAGATGCCTTACGTCAAAGGTACAGTATTGTGGTACGCCAAAGCCGTTGTTGACAACATCGGCAATTATGGATCGGTATTGCGCAATAGTTACTGGAAACACCCTGCACTGCAACCCCTGATGCCCTTTATTGATGGGAAAGCGCCACGAAAACCCAGAAAAATGCAACCGCTACGGATAGACAATGACTATGTTCTCTTTTGGACCAAGCCCAAGGGAAACGGTTGGAAAGACGAGGCCGTCAGATATGCAGTGTACAGATTTGCCAAAGGAGAGAAAATCGACCTCGACGATGCATCG
The DNA here is from genome assembly GCA_963604975.1 of Lachnospiraceae bacterium. Classification (GTDB taxonomy): domain Bacteria; phylum Bacteroidota; class Bacteroidia; order Bacteroidales; family Bacteroidaceae; genus Prevotella. The sequence goes on from CAVCSC010000018.1 coordinate 6,866, forward strand.
CACATTGTCTCGGTCACCCCTGAAACAATGCTAAAATTGCCCTATACAGATGGTACGAAAGAATATACCTACGTAGTCACCTCACTCGATAGGATGAGCAACGAAAGCAAAGGAGCCAAAAAGCGGATTAAGTTATAGTCTGTTATCCGACATGTGTGCAAGAAAGTCAACCAGATACCTTTCTTGCACACATTTTTATCCTCCCCACATCATGAACTTCTCTTTGCCACAGCCACACAGACGAGACTGCAAATACTCAACCTACCCACAGACTTCATACAAAACAAAAATATCATGGTATATTTTGGGTAATTGAAATTAATGTCTTATTTTTGCACAGAAAGAATATGATGTGCAACCCAACTGAAGGAGAGAGAAGAACAATATGTCCATATCAAAAACACGACAAAAACTTGTAGATGTCGCACGGCAACTGTTTGCCAAAAACGGTATTGCCAACACTACAATGAACGACATCGCCCTTGCATCCGGGAAAGGCAGGAGAACATTGTACACCTATTTCAGCCGCAAGGAAGATGTATATTCGGCTGTCATCGAGTCTGAACTTGAACGTCTGTCAGACAAACTCGATGAAGTCGCTGCAATGAAAATACGTCCACAAGACAAAATCATAGAACTTATCTACACCCATCTCAGTATGATACGCGAAACAGTCGTAAGGAACGGCAATCTTCGCGCAGAATTCTTCAGAAACATTTGGATGGTAGAGAAAGTACGGAAAAATTTCGATGAAGACGAAATCGAATTATTCCGAAAAGTTTACGCCGACGGAAAAGCCGATGGAGAATTCGACATCGAAGATGTGGATCTTGTGGCCGACATCACCCACTATTGTATAAAAGGACTCGAAGTGCCATTCATCTATGGACGGCTCGGACATGGTATGACAGAGGAGGCGAGCAAGCCGCTCGTTGCCAAAGTTGTCTATGGCGCTTTGGGAAAAGCCGGAGCGAAATAGAAAAATAGATTCAACAACATACAAGAAAAGAACAAAACCAACAAAATAACAAGAAAATGGGATTACTTACAGGTAAGACTGCCCTTATCACAGGTGCAGCGCGCGGTATTGGAAAATCTATCGCGCTGAAGTTTGCACAGGAAGGTGCAAACATCGCATTCACCGATCTCGTGATTGACGAGAATGGAAAAGCCACTGAAGATGAAATCAAGGCTCTTGGTGTCAACGCAAAAGGCTATGCAAGCAATGCAGCCGACTTCAGTGCAACAGAAGAAGTTGTCAAGAAAGTACATGAAGACTTCGGTTCCATTGATATTCTTGTCAACAACGCAGGTATCACAAAAGATGGCCTTATGCTCCGTATGACTGAAGGTCAATGGGATGCTGTCATTGCTGTCAATCTGAAGAGTGCATTCAACTTTATCCACGCCTGCATTCCCGTCATGATGCGCCAGCGCAAGGGATCCATCATCAATATGGCTTCCGTAGTAGGCGTACACGGAAATGCCGGTCAAGCCAACTATGCAGCCTCCAAGGCAGGACTTATCGCTTTGGCCAAGAGTATTGGTCAGGAGATGGGCCCCAAGGGTATCCGCGCCAATGCGATAGCCCCCGGATTTATCGACACTGACATGACCAAAGGTCTGCCCGAAGACATACGCAAAGACTGGATGAAAAAGATTCCTTTGCGCCGCGGCGGAAATGTAGAAGACATTGCCAATTGCGCCCTCTTCCTGGCATCCGACATGTCAAGCTATGTAAGCGGACAGGTTATTCAGGTCGACGGTGGCATGAATATGTAATACGCCCACCACAATAGAGAAAGTGACAGACGGAGTCTTTGACTCCATCTGCCATTTTCTCTTCTTCTATTTATACACACCCCGCCATCCAGATTCCCCAATAGACACATTCATGGACATCGTATACGAAGACAACCACATCATTGTCGTCAACAAACACAGTGGAGAGATCGTACAAGGAGACAAGACTGGCGACAAACCATTGGTAGAAACTGTGAAAGAATACCTCAAAGAGAAATACGCCAAACCTGGCAACGTATTTCTTGGTATACCACACCGACTTGACCGGCCGGTAAGCGGATTGGTAATTTTTGCCAAAACATCTAAAGCCCTGTCACGTCTGAGCACCATGTTCCGTGACGGTGAAATACACAAAACTTATTGGGCCATCACAAGAAACACTCCTACTCCATCAGAAGGAACACTCACCAATTGGCTGACAAGAAACGAAAAGCAAAACAAGAGTTACGCATACGATCGTGAAGTTCCAAACGCCAAGAAAGCCATATTGAAATACAAGACACTGACGCGATCACAAAACTATACTTTATTGGAGATAAACCTGCTCACTGGAAGACATCACCAAATAAGATGCCAATTGGGACATATCGGTTGCCCCATCAAAGGCGATTTGAAATATGGAGCACAACGCAGCAATACGGATGGTAGTATTTCGCTATTGTCGCACCATGTAGATTTCATACATCCCGTATCCAAAGAGCACATATCCCTCACATCCCCTCTACCAGAAGACAATCTTTGGAAAGCAATTGCTACAAGTTTGTCCTAAAAAGTGAGACGTACATAAGGTGGGGCCTATAAATTTCCACTGCAAGCAATAATAATTATAACGGATTGCGTTTAGCATCCACCATAACAGACCGATAGCATGATGACGAAAAAGCAAAAGACAATATCCTGGATTGTCGCCCTTTTGTTGTCCCCCATTGCCTTGTTTCTTGTTTTGGCTATACTCCTCTACATACCTCCCATACAAAATTGGGCGATACACAAGGTTGCATCATATACGAGCAAGAATACTGGATACAACGTCAGCATCGACTATGTACGGTTGGCATTTCCTTTAGACCTAAACGTCAACGGACTTACCCTAACCCAGCCATCCCATAAAAGTGGAAATACAGACACAATCACCTATGCAAAACAATTGTTTGTAAGCGTAGAATTGATGCCCTTGCTACAAAGCAAGGTTGAAATAGACAGGCTTGACTTTCAAGACATACACCTCAACACCGTCGACTTTGTCAAAAGCGCACGCATAAAAGGAAGTGTAGGTCGCCTCTTCTTGCAAAGCCACGGAATAGACCTCGGTAAAGAGCGCCTCACACTAAACAAAGCATTACTTTCCGAAGCAAACATCGATATTTCCTTGAACGACTCCGTTCCAGAAGACACCACCAAAACACCGACCTATTGGCAAATAGAAGTACAACAACTGGACATTGCCAAAAGCGCCATTCTACTCCATATGCCCGGCGACACGTTGAACGTGGAAGCCTCCATGGGGAAACTCGGTGTCAAAGGTGGACTTTTCGACCTCGGGAAAAACAACTACTTCCTTCGCACACTGACATGGGAAAACGGTGGTATAAAGTATGACAACAGATATGAAAAACCTGTCAAAGGCCTTGACTACAACCATATCTGCCTTACCTCCATTAAGACCTGCATCGACTCGGTGCAATATACCGGCGGGCGGTTACAATTAACCGTCAAAGATTGTAAATTCAAAGAGAAGTCAGGATTCGACATCCAGAGTCTACGAACCAAAATCAATCTCGATTCCGCCCACATTGACATACCACAGTTTCTCTTCAAGACATCCGAATCACAGATACGGGCAGAAGTGGCCATGGATTTCAACACATTCGCTCACGAGAATCCTGGAAAGATGTCTGTCAACGTAGACGGTTGGTTCGGCAAACAAGATATTGCGCGGTTGGTTACAGACAAGGACTTCATCCGTCACTGGCCCAACAATCCTCTTTCTGTCAAAGGCATCATAAAAGGCAATATGAAGCAAGCGCACATTGTTGGATTTCAGGTGAAACTACCAACCGCATTCGATTTCTCTGCAAAAGGATTTGTTGCCAATGTAGACCAACTGGAAAGACTGCGCGCAGACATCGACTTCAAGGGTGACACTTACAATTTGCAATTTCTGTCGGCCATGCTACCCAAAGAAATTGCAAATACCGTCAACATCCCCAATCGTATTGCTCTCGATGGAAAAGTCCACGCCGACGGATCCGCATATTCTGTATCGGCGAAAGTCAGAGAAGGAAGCGGTGTACTGGCAGCGAAAGGCAATATCGATACCAAAAGCATGAAGTACAAGGCACTAATTGTCGCCAAAAACGTACAACTTCAGCACTTTCTGCCCAACTATGGTCTATCCCCATTCTCCGGAACCATTGAAGCAGAAGGATGCGGAACAGACCTCCTGTCACCAGCCACGAGACTGAGTATCAACGCCGATGTCTCCGGTTTCAACTACTCCAACTACACATTGGGTGGAACAAAATTGTCTGCAAACATAAAGAACGGTATCGGACACTGCAAACTCGACAGTCACAATTCTCTTCTTGACGGTCTGATAGAAGTCAATGCGCTTATGAGCAAGAAGCAGCTCAAAGGTACACTATCCTGCGATCTGCAAAAAGCCGATCTGTATGGACTTCATATTACAAAGAAACCTCTGACCGTATCTCTCCGCTCACACGTCAAGGTAGCAAGCAACCTCAATGATGACCATGAAGTAAGAGGACAAATCTGCGACATCTATCTGAAAGATAGTTGCCGAACATACCACCCCGAGAACATCATTCTGAACGCATTCACTCGCAGAGACTCTACACACGCAACCGTCGAAAGTGGCGATTTTACAATGCGGATGGATGCTCACGGATACTACGAGCATCTGCTGACTGCTTGCGAGCATCTCAGCAAAGAGATCCTCAAACAGAAAGAAGACCGTTATATCAACCAGCAACGACTGCGCGCTATCCTACCCTACGCATCACTTGAGGTAAATACAGGGAAAGAGAATATGATTTGCCGCGCACTGAACTATTGGGGATATGAGATAGAACGTGCAAACATACAAATGCAAACATCCCCCGTCACAGGTATCAATGGCGACATGGAAGTCAATGCACTAAGCACATCCGGAATAAAACTGGATACACTCCGTTTTGCAGTACATTCCGACTCTACCAACACGTTCTTCTCCGGCCAAGTGCGCAACAACAAGAAAAACCCACAATATGTATTCAATGCCATGTTCGGAGGTACATTCTACGAACGCGGCATCTATTTCGGAACACGCGTTTTCGATGATAAAGACAAACTCGGCATCGCTCTCGGTCTGAGCGCATCGATGGTAGACAACGGCATTCAGTTGTCTTTGGGCAAAAAGAATCCGATATTGGGATACAAGGAATTCAGTGTCAACGAGGACAACTACATTCTTCTACAGCGCGACAACCATATCTCCGCCAATCTCAGTCTTTTGGCCAATGATGGAATGGGCGTACAAGTCTATACCAACGACAGTACTGACGCCTTACAAGATCTGACCATCGGTCTACACCGCTTCGACTTAGCAAAGGTTTTGTCCGTCATCCCTTATACCCCACAAATGGCTGGCGAGATGTCCGGTGATTTCCACGTCATACAGACTAAGGAAGAACTATCGGTGTCCTCATCCGTAGCCATTAACGACTTGATTTACGAACATTGCCCGATGGGTAACGTATCAACTGAATTTGTCTACATGCCCAAAGAAGACGGCACACACTACGTAGACGGCAATCTGGCCTGCAACGGATATGAGGTCGGAGCCCTCAGAGGAATATACAATCCTGCTGGGAAAGGTCATCTCAGTGCTGACTTGACCCTCACCCACACTCCCTTACTGTTACTCAATGGTTTTATCCCCGACCGACTCTTCGGTTTCAAAGGCTACGCAGAAGGGACATTGGCTGTAGAAGGAGCCCTCGACAAGCCTAACGTCAACGGCGAACTTTATCTTGACTCTGCCTTCATCGCAAGCGAACCTTATGGTGTCGAAGTGCGATTTGCCGATGACCCGGTAACCATTTCAAATAGCCACCTCGTTTTCGAGAATTTCGAGATTTTCTCCCACAATGACAGTCCGTTGAACGTTTCTGGATACTTCGACTTCTCCGATATGGACAATATGTACCTTGATACCAGAATAAGGACCACCAACTACCTGCTGATAGACTCCAAAGAGAACAATCGGTCGGAAACCTACGGCAAGGCCTATGTCAATTTCTTCGGCATGATGAAAGGCCCTGTTTCCAGTCTGAAGATGAGAGGAAAATTGGATGTGCTCGGATCGACCGATATGACATATATTCTGAGAGACTCACCACTGACAACTGACAACCAACTGGATGAATTGGTGAAATTTGTCGATTTCAAAGACACAAAGGAGCAAGTCGTCACCCGTCCTCCCCTCACGGGTTTTGACATGGATATCACCGTCGACATCGATGAGGGTGCCCACATCTTGTGCGCGCTCAATACAGACCACTCCAACTACATCGACCTCATTGGAGGCGGAAGTCTGCGCATGCAATACAACACGACAGACAACATATTGATTCGAGGTAGATACACCCTGAGCAACGGCGAGATGAAATATTCACTGCCCGTCATACCGCTCAAGACCTTTACCATACAAGACGGAAGTTATGTCGAATTCAACGGCGACCCGATGAACCCGACACTAAACATCACTGCCACAGAACAAAACAAAGCCAACGTGTCGACAGGAGGCACCGAAAAGACGGTACTCTTCGAGTGCGGTGTAGCCATTACGCAGACGCTCAACGATATGGGATTGCAGTTCATCATTGATGCGCCCGAAGATATGTCCGTGCACAACGAACTGCAGACCATGTCGAAAGAAAATCGAGGCAAGATAGCTGTCACCATGCTGACCACAGGTATGTACCTCGCAAGCGGCAATACCAGTTCATTCTCCATGAATAACGCATTGTCTGCCTTCCTCAACAGTCAAATCAATGCTATCTCCGGCAACGCCCTCCGCACACTGGACTTGAGTTTCGGAATGGAAAACAGTACAACCGGAAGCGGACAGACCCATACTGACTATTCCTTCAAATTCGCCAAGCGATTTTGGAACAACCGCCTACGCATCGTCATTGGCGGAAAGGTCTCATCCGGTGCCGACGTGCAAAACCAAAACGACACGTTCTTCGACAACGTTACCTTCGAATACCGACTTAGCCAGAATTCCAACAAATACCTCAAACTATTCTATGAACGCGATAGTTATGACTGGTTGGAAGGCAATGTCCAAGAATACGGGGGCGGTTTTATTTGGCGACGCAAACTGCAGAGCATCAAGGACATATTCCGCTTCAAGTCTAACAAAGAAGATATTATTCCAACAACAAACAAGAACGATTCTACAAAGACCACGAAATAAGACATGAAGAAGATCCATCCATCCGCATACATTGCTGCCCTTCTGATTGTAGTAGCGACGTGTTTCACCGCATGTTCATCGACAAGCGGCGTACCAGACGACGACCAACTCTTCATCGGCTTAAAAAAGATAGCCTACAACAACTACGAAAAAAATGACCATTTCGTATCAATACAAGAAGAGGTAGAAGCCGCTCTTGCCACTGCCCCCAACGGTGCCCTTTTCGGCAGTTCCTATTATCGCACCCCCTTTCCTTATCGACTTTGGATCTGGAATGCCTTCAACAAATCAGAATCGCCCATCGGGAAATGGATAACCAAGTCGTTCGGCAAACGTCCGGTACTCATGAGTTGGGTCAACCCCACCCTTCGCGCACAAGTTGCCCAACAGATGTTGCGCGCACACGGATACTTCGGAGCAAATGTATCTTATGAAATCACCGAACAAAAGAACCCCAAGGAGGCAAAAATCGCCTACGATGTCAACCTGGGTCATCTTTATACTATCGATTCCCTTTCATACAAAAATTATCCGCAGGAAGCGATGTCTTTGATAGAAGCAGATTCTGCCAACGCCGCCATACACAACGGTGACGCGTTTGACGTGTCTACCTTGGACGGAGAACGCAATCGCATCAGCAATCTGTTGCGCAACCACGGTTATTTCTACTATCAATCCGGTTACGCCACTTATCTGGCTGATACCCTTTCAGCACCGGGAAAAGCCTTGCTTCATTTTCAATTGGCAGACAGCCTTTCACCGAAAATTCTAAGACCTTGGTATATCGGAAGAACGGAGATACAACTACGGAAAAATTACGCCGACGAACTGACTGACTCTATCAGACGGCGCAGTCTCACCGTAAAATACAAAGGCAAAAAGTCACCCATCCGTCCCCGCGTCATACTGCGCGACATGAAGATTCGCCCTCGCCAATTGTACAGTTACGAAAACCATATGGAAACGGTGAACAAACTCACCTCGACAGGACTGTTCAGTATGGTGGATCTCAACTTTGCCCCTCGCGACACCTCCACTCTCTGCGACACACTCGATCTCACCCTCAACTGTATCTTCGACAAACCATATGATATCTATGTGGAAACCAATCTTGTCGGAAAATCTTCAGGCCGACTCGGCCCCGGTCTGACTGTCGGTTTCGTCAAAAGAAACGCTTTCCGAGGAGGAGAAAAATTGGAAATCAATCTCAAGGGATCATACGAATGGCAGACAGGACATCGCGCTGACGGCACAAGTTCGAAACTCAATTCATACGAATATGGGGCAGACGCCTCACTGGAACTTCCCCGTCTCGTATTGCCCTTCTTCCGTCACACCCGTTGGTACACAACACCATCTACCACCATCAAGGTATCGTCTGATGTCATCAACCGCTCACAATTCTTCAAGCGACATATTGTATCAGGAGAACTCACCTACAAATTCCAACCGACTGCAACATCCGTACACCAGTTCAGTCCGCTTACCCTACAATACGAATATATGCAGAAGAAGACGGACGCATTCAACGAGGTATTACAGGAAAATCCCTACCTGCTCATGTCCATGGCCGACCAGTTCGTACCCAAGATGACCTATACCTATACCTATTCCAGTCCATCCAACTACCAAAACCCGATATACTGGCAGACATCCATAAGCGAAGCGTCCAACATATTGTCACTCGGCTATATGGCAGCCGGAAAAAAATGGGGAACAAAAGGCAAACAAATGTTCAAAAACCCCTATGCTCAGTTCATAAAAATAGAAAGCGATCTGAGAAAGACATGGAAAGTGGCAACCCATAGTCAACTCGTAGGACACATCAGCGCAGGGGCAATCTGGGCATACGGCAACTCTACCGATGCACCCTACAGCGAACAGTTCTATATCGGCGGTGCCAACAGCATCCGCGCCTTCAACATCAGAAGTGTCGGTCCCGGTGCCTACTACACCAGCGACAACAAGTCGTCATATATGGACCAAACAGGCGATATCAAGTTGCAACTCAATCTGGAATACCGACCACGACTATTCGGCAATCTCTATGGAGCCATTTTCCTTGACGCAGGAAACGTTTGGGCCATGCATGACGACGGATACCGGGCCAACTCCAAACTCCAACTGAAAAACCTTCTCCAGGAGACCGCCCTCGGCACAGGTGTCGGCATACGCTACGACCTTGAGTTCTTTGTTCTCAGATTGGATTGGGGTATCGGACTTCATCTTCCCTACAAGAGCGGCTTCTACAACTTTTCCTCTTTCAAAGACAGCCAAAGCCTACATTTCGCCATTGGTTATCCGTTCTAAATGACAGTAAAAGCAAAATGGCAAAGAGACATGATACCAATGACAGATACGCGCACTCTAAAATACGGATATATTAAAAACATATCAAAATCTGTCAAGATATGTAAAAATACAACAAATGGAGAGTCTACACATATTTCTTTTCGTAAATTTGCACAAAATATAAATCTTTTAGGTATGAAAAAATTCTTACTCATGAGCTTGATGATGCTGACCTTTGTCTGCACATCATTCGCCCAAAAGAAAGCAGAGATAAAATTCGAGAAGACCTGCATCAATATTGGAACATTCTCGGAAAGCAACCCTGTACAAAAATGCGTCTTCAAATTCACAAATGTAGGTGACGCCCCTTTGATTATCAATCAAGCCGTGGCCAGTTGCGGATGCACAGTCCCCAAGTACACCAAAGCCCCCGTCCAGCCTGGCGAGAAGGGAGAAATATCCGTCACCTATAATGGTAAGGGTAAATTTCCCGGACACTTCAAGAAAAGCATCACCATTCGTACCAATGGCGAGACCGAGATGACACGCCTCTACATAGAAGGGGTCATGGAAGAAGCCCAATAAAGGAAATGCTTCCTACAATGCCGTAAACATATATAATGGCTGTGTGGCATTCAAGCCGACAGCCATTTTTTCGTTTTCTCGATTACCACATGATTTTCTATTTCTCTGCTACAGGAAATACCGCATGGGCCGTGGCTACCATTGCAAAAGCCACCGGCGATCGCATTGTATCCATTGCCGAAGCAAAGGAGCGGAGTTATGACCTTGCACCCGACGAGGCAATCGGATTTTGCATCCCCGTCCACGCATGGCGACCTCCCGCCATTGTCGTGCAATTTGTGCGCGAACTGCATATCACCAATGCAGACCAACACTACACCTACATCCTTTGCACCGCTGGAGACACAACAGGCGAAACCCATGCCATACTTCAAAAGGAACTGGAAAATATTGGTATACACTGCAATGACTGGTTCGCTCTACTCATGCCTGAATCCTATGTAGGTCTACCTTTTATGGATGTCGACAACCCCAAAAACGAGAAACGAAAGATCGAACAAGCGCAGCACGACCTGCAGGAATTCATAACAATCATCAAACAGAGAAGAAGTCATACAGAAGAAACTGCCGCCACCCACATCACCCACGCCGGACATTGGCCTAAGACAAACAGCCGATTTCTCGGTCTCCTTTTCCATAAGTACCTGGTCAATGACCGTCATTTCAAGGTCAGCGACAAGCGCTGCATACGATGTGGACGCTGCGCGTCAGTGTGTCCAGTAGACGACATTACAGGCGGAAAAGGACAACTACCCCAATGGATGCACAACGGCAAATGTATGACCTGTTTCTCATGCTATCATCATTGCCCCACACATGCCATAGAATTCGGTTGGCAGACCCGCAACAAAGGCCAATATTTCATGGGGCACAAATAGCAAGAAAGCCCCATCATTCACTCTACGAAACAACAACGAAACAACACAGATATGAAAAAAGCGCTTATCACACTTGTATTCGCCCTACTGACCACCACATCATGGGCAGTCAACGCCTATCCCCATCCCATCACAGTCACTCAAAAAGACGGTACCCGACTTACCGTCATCGGATATGGCGATGAGCACCACCACTACTATACGACAACCGACGGCGCATTGCTCTTCCACCAAGGAAAAGATTTCTTTATCGCCCGCACCGAGGCAGACGGCACACTGACAGCGACCAGTTGTTTGGCACACGATGTCACGATGAGAACAGATGAAGAGCGCACACTTATCAAGTCGCAGGATGCATCCCGCTACTTCACTCTTCAACAGAACAACCGCACAAAGAGTATGACCAAGGAAGATACAACCGACCATCCTTACTTTAGCCATAGCGGTACACCTACAGCAGTCGTCATTATGGTTGAGTTCAGTGATGTACAATACACCATCGACAATGCCAATAGCGCCTACGACCAGTTTCTCAACAGACTCAGTACACAAGATGGCAGCCAAATGGTAGACTACGGCAACCATGACCAAAGCAACTACGGCAGTGTAGCGCAATACTTCAAGGATATGAGTTTCGGAACATTCCAACCGAAGTTCAAAGTCTATGGTCCTGTCAAACTCGATCATCCCATCTCCTATTATGGTAGTTCAGAACGTACGGACCTTCTCATTCCCGATGCTTGCCAAAAGGCAAAAGATATGCTGGGAGTCGATTTTTCACAATTCGACGAAAACAACGACGGCTACGTCGACCTCGTATACGTCACTTGCGCTGGCTACTCCGAAGCGTGGACGGGAAACGACTCCAAATACATTTGGCCCCGATCGGGATGGAGAGATTTCTCAGAAACATTTGACGGAAAGAAGATAGGACGATACGGAGTTTCCACCGAACTAAACGGCATCGAGGGTCAACAAGTGAAATATATCGACGGTATCGGCACCTTCTGCCATGAATTCTCACACACTATGGGCCTTCCCGACTTCTATGTCACCAGTAGTGACGTAGAGAGCAAGAAAGCCGAGAACCAGGCCATGGAAGAATGGAGCCTCATGGACGCAGGAGAATATGTGAGCAATGGATATTGTCCTACCGCATATACCGCATGGGAGCGTGCCTTCTTCGGATGGACCACTCTATCCGACCTAACCGAGTCGAAAACCGGACTCACCCTGACCAATCTTGACAACGGCGGAACAGCCTATCAGGTAAAGCACAAGACCAATGCCAATGAAGTATTCGTCATGCAGAACATCCAGCAAGAAGGATGGAACCGGAAACAACGCGGTCACGGACTATTGGTATACCATGTAGACTACGACCCCACAATATTCTCCATCAATAGCAACACGGTGAACAATACTATCGGGCATCCCCGCATGACGGTCATTCCTGCAGACGGTTTGCTGATGAACCGCAAAAATGACAAGTATGCAGAACTCACATCACAAGAGTTGTCTTACGCATACCGCAATGAAGAGGCTGGTGATGTATTCCCGGGCCTGACCCTTGTCAATAGTCTGAATGCAAGTATGGATTTGCCCAATGCGAAATGGTTTACAGATGACTCCGCACTCGATTTCTCTTTGGCCGAGATACAGGAGAATACCGATTCGAAAACTGTCACACTCAATTTCGTATCCTCCTCGTCTACTGGTATCAAAGACAATGTCGTGTCTGATGACATCGATACCGACATATACGCCATCGACGGCACATGGGTCGGCAATGACACCTCTCGTTTGCCACAAGGCATCTACATCAGAGGCCACAAGAAGATTGTCGTAAAATAATACGACCTCTTCTACCATACACAAAAATACCTATACACCATGATTTGACATACCATGGGAAAACAACTGACCGTATACAAAGCGAGCGCTGGAAGTGGCAAGACTTTCACGCTCGCTACTGAATATATCAAACTGCTCATCAACAATCCGCAGAGTTACCGAAACATTTTAGCCGTCACCTTCACCAATAAGGCCACGGGAGAAATGAAACAACGTATTCTCAGTCAACTCTACGGTATTTGGAAACAACTGCCCGACTCTGCAAGTTATACAGAGAAAATCACGAAAGAGTTGGGAGTCAGCACACAATACGCTGCCAGCCGTGCCGGACTCGCCCTACAACTCATCATACACAACTACGGGTATTTCCGCATACAGACCATTGACACATTCTTTCAAAGCGTATTGCGCAACTTGGCCCGCGAACTCGATCTGACAGCGAACTTACGTATCGAACTGAATGACAAGCAAATCGAATACAACGCCGTCGACAGTCTTATCGAAAACCTCGGACCTCACGACGATACGCTGAAATGGATCATGTCTTATATCAAAGACAACATCGAAGACGAGAAAGACTGGAACGTCATCCAATCCATCAAAACTTTTGGCGAATACATCTTCAATGAGCAATACAAATCCAATAGCAAACAACTCAGCGAGATACTCCTACGCCCTGATTTCTTCAACAACTATCGGGGAAAAATGTTCGCCATCAAGAAACAGGCCATAGAAAACGTCAAAAGCCGGGGAAAACAGTTTCTTGATATCATCGCCCAGCATGGTATAGACATTGATGATTTTAACAGAAAGCAGAGTGGAGTCGGCGGATATTTCAGCAAACTTAGCCAGGGCATCCTCAATGGGAAGCCTATCAACTCATACGTCTCTAATGCGATGGAAGATGCCAATGCTTGGACTACGAAAAGCATGAAGGACAAGCAACTGCAAGAGACGATACGCAGTCTTGCCGAAACCACATTGATGGACTTGCTCCGACAAACCGAGAAGGAGCGCGTACAAGCATGGCGCGACTACTCGTCGGCAACCCTTACATTGACCCACCTCGACCAGTTGCGCCTACTCAATCGTATTGAAGCCAAAGTGCGCGAAATGAACACTGAGTCCAACCTGTTTCTGCTCAGTGATACTCAGTCGTTGCTTCATGCGCTTATCCGCGACACCGATTCACCGTTTATCTTCGAAAAGATAGGTACCCAACTGGAACACATCATGATTGATGAGTTTCAGGATACAAGTACCACACAATGGGAAAATTTCAAAGTTCTTTTGGAGGAATGTATGAGCCACGGACAACAGGGCAACCTGATTGTGGGCGACGTCAAACAAAGTATCTACAGATGGCGTGCCGGCGACTGGCGTCTTCTCAACAACATAGAGACACATTTCGCCCATGCCGACGAGAGGCTCTCATTCTGTCCGCTCGACACCAACTACCGTTCATCAAGAAAGGTCATCACCTTCAACAACATGTTCTTCCAGTTGGCTGCAAATCTGGAATACTTAGATTTGGCAGAAATCAACAAGAACTCCGCTCAACAGATATTGAAAGCGTATGCGGATGTCGAGCAAAAAGTCCCTGAGCAAAAGCCCGACACGGGATATGTCAGAGTGACACTCACATCATCGAAAAGCAAAAAGGATTGTCAACTGGAAATGATCCGCGATACCATCCGGGAATTGCTCTTACAGAACGTGAAGCCCAGTCAGATTGCAATACTTGCCCGCACCAATCCCATCCTACACCAAATTGGCACATATCTGTCAAATGAGCTTCCTGAGATCAAACTGATTTCTGACGAGGCGTTCACACTTGACAACTCCTTGGCAGTAGATATCATCGTGGAAGCCATGCACTGCCTGGCCCACCCTGAAGACACATTGGCAGAGGCCACACTCGTCAAGGCTTATCACAATCATGTCCTTTGTGATGGTCTGACAGATAGCGAACTACTGGTCTGTGAAGATAAGAAAACAGCATTGCCAAAGCCATTCGTCCAAGAGCGGGAGCGTCTGTTGTCCACCCCCATCTACGACTTGGCAGAACAACTCTATACTATATTCGGTCTGAAAGCGCTCAAAGGCCAGGAGGCTTACCTGTGTGAGTTCTACGATGCCCTCAACGATTTTCTTCAAGACAAAGCCACCGACATCGACTCATTCATAGACGAATGGAAGACTTCCATTCACAAGAAGAGTATACAAGTCAACGAGACCAACGGCATCCGGCTCTTTACCATCCACAAAAGTAAGGGTTTGGAGTATGAAAACGTCATTATACCCTACTGTGACTGGATCAAAGAAAAACCAAACACCACGTTTTGGTGCACTCCAACAGAGTCACCATACAATGAACTACCATTGGTATCCATCGACTTCAAAATAGATGTGAAAGAGAGTATCTACGGAGATGAGTACAACGAGGAACATCTACAGAAAATAGTAGACAACCTCAACCTTTTGTACGTAGCATTTACCCGCGCCGAAAAACGGCTCTTTGTCATCGGCAAAAAGGGGACTAAGAGCATACAATCCAAACTCATAGAGGATGTTGTCACCCAAATGGAGCAACTACTCCCCGGCAGCCGTACCACTGAGGAAACAGACGACACTCCTTTCATTTACGAGTACGGAAGCATCGATGACTGCTCTGAGAAACATACAAAGAAAACAAGCAAGAACGTATTTTTGTCTGATACAGAGAAAGTCGCCGTACATATCTCGCCACAAACATCTACTGCCCACATCGATTTCCGACAAAGCAACAAGAGCCAACAATTCGTCTCCGGCGAGGAAGAAGACCAACAGCTGTCATACATCAAGGCAGGAAACCTGCTACACAATCTTTTCGCAAGCATACGCACAACGGCCGATGTAGACAAGGCTCTCGACCAAATGGAGGCCGACGGTCTACTGTCTGAAGGTGGTCTCAGCCGCCAGAAGATACAAAATATGCTTCGGAAAAGATTTGCGACGCCACAAGTAGCCGACTGGTTTTCTGACCGGTGGCAGGTGTACAACGAATGCACCATACTCTCCCTCGATGAAGAGACCCACGAGGTAGTCGAGCACCGTCCCGACAGAGTCCTCACAGACGGACGCGAAATAGTGATTATCGATTTCAAGTTTGGCACAGCCCAACCACAATATTACCGGCAAGTAAGACAATACATGGACCTTGTCACCAGTATGGGGGAGAAAAACGTCAAAGGATATCTCTGGTACGTATACACCAATAAAATAGAGGAAGTGAAATAATGAAGGCGCAAACAAAAACGTTTCTGGAATATGTCGCAGAAGACATAATTGCCAAGTGGGGTACCAATCTGTCTCGCACCGCCATTGTTTTTCCCAACAAGCGGGCGGCACTCTTTCTCAACGAGGCACTCGTGCAGACGGCCCGACAACCGGTGTGGAGCCCGACATATATCACCATCAGTGATCTTTTTCGTCAGCACTCCACCCTCGAAGTGGCCGACCCGATCAAGCTCATCTGCGATTTGCACAAATCGTTCACCCACTGCACCCGCTCCACAGAGACGCTCGACCACTTCTACGCCTGGGGACAACTGTTGTTGGCCGATTTCGACGACATCGACAAGAACATGGCAGATGCCGAAAAGGTGTTCAGCAACCTCCGCAATCTTCATGAGTACGATGACACATCATACCTCACCGACGAGCAAAAAGAATTGTTGCGCCAGTTCTTCAACACCTTCAATGACGGACACGATACCGAACTGAAACGGCGGTTTGAAGAATTGTGGAACCACTTCGGTGATATCTACACTCACTTCAACACCCTGCTACGCAATCAGGGCCTCACCTATGAGGGCGCGCTCTACCGCGAAGTAGCCACCGATGACAAGCAGACGTATGAGTACGACAGATATATCTTCATCGGTTTCAATATGCTACAGCGCGTAGAGCAGAAACTATTTGAACGTCTCAAGAAGGAAGGCAAAGCCTTCTTCTACTGGGACTTCGACGCTTACTATATGCCCAACGGAAATACAGCAAATGCCGTACGCAATGAGGCCGGGCACTACATCGCACAATACCTCAGTGCCTTTCCCAACGAACTCGACACTCACAATGAGGACATCTACAACAATTTCATAAATCCCAAAACCGTATCCTTCATCAATGCCACGACGGAGAATATACAGGCCCGATACGTGGCTCAGTGGCTCGGAGAGAAGGACAGGTTGAAAGCCGGCCGGCATACCGCCATCGTGATGTGCGACGAGAACGTGCTACAAGCCGTGCTGCACAATCTTCCTGCTGAGACAGACAAGGTGAACGTCACTACGGGTTATCCCCTCGGGCAGACACCCGCAGCCTCGCTCATCAATCAATTGTTGGATCTGAGAATCCTTGGACTACGAAAGCGAGCCGACAAATACAATCTGCACTACGTCAACAAAGTACTGAGACACCCTTATGCGAAATACCTGTCAGAACAATCTTCCGCACTTCTACAGGAACTCACAGAGAATCACATCTACTACCCTTCTTTGGAAAGATTGGGAATAGATGACGGACTGAAGCACCTCTTCGGTCCACTCACCCGATATGCCTGCGCATCAGACCATACACTCAGCGCCGACATTCAGTACAACCTATTGTTGATCAGGTGGATGGCCGACCAAATACAGAAGATTGGCATACAGGGGAAAGACGATACAGACGCTCTCTTCCAGGAATCTGTATTCCGTGCCTACACCATACTCAGCCGTTTGGAAACGCTTTCCGCCAATGGGGATATCGATGTGAACATCATCACCCTACGACGCCTCATCACCCAACTCATTGACTCTACCTCCGTACCCTTCCATGGAGAACCAGCCATTGGACTACAAATCATGGGCGTACTTGAGACACGCAACATTGACTTCGACCATCTACTGCTGCTTTCTTGCAGCGAGGGCAATATGCCCAAGGGTGTCAACGATGCCTCCTTTATCCCCTACTCACTACGCAAGGCCTACGGTCTGACCACCATCGACAACAAGGTGGCTATCTACTCTTACTACTTCCACCGACTGCTTCAGCGTGCCAACGACATCACCATTGCCTACTGCGATGTGCAAGTCGACGGGAAGTCAAAAGAGCCCAGCCGCTTTCTCCTACAGTTGCTGGTGGAAAGTCCGCTGAAGATACAGAGACTGTCCATGCAGACTGGCGACAACACGATAGCCCGCGATGTACACCCCATTGTGAAAGATGACCATGTCTTGCAGCAATTGCGCAGCATAGAATATCTGTCACCATCGGCCATCAACCGCTATATCGACTGTCCACTCCGATTCTTCTATCAGCATGTGGCCAAAATCAAGGAACCGGACTGCGGTGACGATATTTCTGACAACCGGATGTTTGGTCTCATCTTCCACCGTGCTGCAGAACTGGCCTACCGCCAGGCACTCGCTGATGGTGGCTCTGTAAGTAGGCCCTACATCGACAAGTTATTACAAGAGAAAGGCGTCATTGAAAGACTTGTAGACCAAGCCTTTGACGATGAACTGTTCAAGACTGACGGCAAGAGAACGTCACGTCCCGAATACAACGGACTGCAAATCATCAACCGCGAAGTCATCATCGAGTACCTGCGCCAATTGCTCAAAATAGATAGACAACTGGCACCGTTCAGAATATTGGGTCTTGAAATGAAGGTCAACACAACACTGAATGTCTGCGTTCCCGGCCATCAGGCATTTCCGCTACATATCGGAGGTATCATAGACCGTCTTGACGCTGTGACCGGTGCCGGCGGAAAGACAACCATTCGCGTCATCGACTACAAGACCGGTAAGCCTAAAGACTGCAAGATCAATTCTGTCGAAGATATCTTCTGTCGCAAAGATAACGCAAAGCAGTTGGCAGAATATGCGTTCCAAACCATCTTCTACGCCAACATCGTCGACCAGTCCCCAGTATTGAACGCCGACAAGATGCCGGTATCACCTGGTCTGCTCTTTATCAAACAAAAAGTGTCAGACCAATATACTCCCATACTGAGCATCGACAAATCACCGGTGACTGATGTCAAAATCTATCAAAAAGAGTTCACCGAACGACTTCAACTGGTACTTGCCGATTTGTTCGACCCCGACAAGCCATTCACTCCGACCGACAACCGGGACCAATGTATCAATGAGCATTTTGAATGTCCGTTCAGAAAACTATGCTATCTGTAAGTCCGCAGTTTATATTCTCACCTTCATGATAAGCAAAGGAGCCAAGGATGTCGCATAGACACGTCCTTGGCTCCTTTGTTATTGGTCGATTCTAAATTTTCCGTCGCAATCAGTCTCTTTGGAATAGATCGCGCGTATATACCTTCTCTTTTGCGTCATCAAGACAAGCGTCATACCGATTGGCAATGATGGCCTGGCTTTGCTGTTTGAACGCGGCAAGGTCATTGACCACTTTGCTACCGAAGAACGTACTGCCGTCTTCAAGGGTGGGTTCGTAGACAATCACCTCGGCCCCTTTGGCCTTGATGCGCTTCATAATACCCTGTATGGCAGACTGGCGGAAATTGTCACTGTTGCTCTTCATCGTCAGACGATAAACGCCGACAACACAATTATGCTCCTTCTGCACATCATAACTGCTATTCTCATCATAGGCATAGTAGCCAGCCTTCTTCAGTACGGCATCTGCAATATAGTCCTTGCGTGTACGGTTGCTCTCCACGATGGCCTCAATAAGATTTTCGGGTACATCACGGTAGTTGGCCAACAACTGTTTGGTATCCTTCGGCAGACAATAACCTCCATAGCCAAACGACGGGTTGTTGTAGTGTGTTCCGATACGGGGATCCAATCCTACGCCCTGGATGATGGAGCGAGAATCAAGTCCTTTGACTTCAGCGTAGGTATCCAGTTCGTTGAAATAACTGACACGCAGAGCCAGATAGGTATTGGCAAACAGTTTGACGGCCTCTGCCTCCTTCGCTCCCATATACAAAGTGTCGATATTCTCCTTGATAGCACCCTCCTGCAAAAGGGCGGCAAATATCTTGGCAGCCTCCTTCAACATCTCTACGTCGGTCACTGACGATATGGCCTTGTTTTCCTCTGCAAACACATCCTTGTCGATCAGTTTCGGATAACCTACGATGATACGGCTCGGATAGAGGTTGTCGTACAAAGCCTTGCTTTCTCTTAAGAATTCAGGAGAGAAAAGCAGATTGAATTTCTTCACGCCCTTTTGAGCATATTTCAGATAAAGGCTGCGCGTATATCCTACGGGGATTGTTGACTTGATGACCATCACCGCATCCGGATTGACTTCAAGAACAAGATCTATCACTTCCTCCACGTGCGACGTATCGAAATAGTTCTTCACCGGGTCGTAGTTGGTCGGTGCTGCAATTACAACAAAGTCAGCATCGGCATAGGCCGAGCGTCCGTCAAGCGTAGCCTCCAGCATCAAGGGCTTTTCGGCCAGATATTTTTCTATATAATCGTCCTGAATGGGGGAAATATGGTTATTCAGTTTTTCTACCTTTTCGGGGATTACGTCGACTGCCTTCACCTCATGGTGTTGGGCCAACAAAGTAGCGATACTGAGACCCACATAGCCTGTACCGGCTACGGCAATCTTCAAGTCTTTGAATTCTCTCATAACGAAACTATTGTTCATCTTTTGTTTATGTCGCTAAATTAGCATTTTTTCCCGAAAGCGCCAAACGTACAATGTGGATATTGGCAAAAATGCCGTACCTTTGCAACATACGCGGATTTCTCAAACCCGTCTACAACTGTACGACTGTAATCAAGACACAATGGAATACAAGCACGCAAAACTGATGGCCGCCATGTTGGAATATGACAAGGGCGACGCACCTCGCATACAACATTTTATCAAGGTACATAATTTCGCCGCTACGATTGCCCGATTGGAAAACATAGACGACGATACCGCCTTCATCCTCGAAACCGCTGCCATACTCCACGATATAGGCATACACGCCAGTGAAAGGAAATACGGCAACGCCGGCGGAAAGCACCAAGAGGAATTGGGGCCTGCAGAGGCAATGAAACTAATGAACGAGGTGGGCGGATATACAAACGAGCAAATGCAGCGCGTATGCTTTCTGATTGGCCACCACCATACCTACAGCGGTGTAGACGCCATAGACTGGCAGATTCTTCTTGAAGCCGATTTTCTGGTCAACGCCTTTGAAGACCACCTATCTCAAGAGAGCATACTGACCTTCGAAAAACGGGTATTCCGCACTGCGTCAGGACGCCGTTTACTCCACGAAATGTTCCTTCTTCCCCACTCGGACTCATAAGTCAAGACACGGAAAAACTACAAAGGCCTTGTACTGACCGTACAAAGGCCTTGTAGCCTTCGTACAAGGGCCTTGTAGTGTCCGTACAAGGCCTTTGTACGGACACTACAAGACCTTTATAAAATCATGTTATCGGTCGAGCGTGGCAACGACATACTCAGAGCGGGTTCCGATACGGAATTTTCCGCCCCATATTCCCATACCCGAACTGACATAATAGAATGTATGGCCCTTCTGCAATGGCCCGAAGGCATCCTCATACAGTCTATCGGTAATCCACGATATGGGCCACACTTGTCCGTGATGAGTATGGCCGCTGAATTGAAAATCGATTTTTTCCTGTTCAGCCTCTTCTAGTCGGTAGGGTTGATGGTCGAGCAGTATGGTATAGCCGGCATCCGACGGATACGACAAACGCAAATCTTTCAGCGTCTTCCGGTGAAGATTGGTGCGGTCGTCACGACCGATAATCAGAATGCCTGCTATGGTCACAGCACTGTCCCGAAGCAAGGTTATGCCTGCATCCTTGTAAAATTGTGCGGCTTGCGGTTCCCCACTATAATACTCGTGATTGCCGAGACACGCCACCACAGGTGCTTTCAGCCGCCGGAACTCAGCCGCCATGTCTTCTTCAACCAGCGGGCGCACACTGATGTCGATGATGTCACCGCCAATAAGTATCAAGTCGGGCTGCTCGGCATTGAGCATATCCACCCATCTCCGGAACTCCGCACGGCGGTTGTGATACCCCAGATGGAGATCACTCAGCAAAACTATCTTTCTCGCACCCCCTTGCCATGAAGACTTGTGCAGCGACAATTCCTGTCTATACTTATGACGGTAGTGCAGATTGCCATAGAGAAATATGCCGACCATAAAAGCAGTCAGCGCCGCCGCTGTGATACCATTGGCTATAAGAACGGTTTTCGGTATCAAGTGAAAGACGCGCGCGATGTCAAGCACAAGAAAAATCATCACGAGGTAAAGCAGTATGAAAATACTGGAATTGCCCACCTCGTAGACGACAGAAGCCCATCTGAGCGGAAACTTGTCTATGGTACGCGAAAAATTGAGGAAGATGGAAAGAAACGATAGCATGGCAAATGCCACTGCGCACCATTTCCATCCATTCGTCCAAGGCAACAACAGCCAAATGTGCCAAAGTACATAGGCCAGCCCGACAAAAGGCAGACAGCCAAAGACTATCATCCACATAGAGCCGAGACTGGATTATCTGTTGGCGTACATATTCTCATAGTACTTCTGGTAGTCACCGGAAGTGACATTGTCCATCCAAGCCTGGTGGTCGAGATACCAACGCACGGTTTTCTCAATGCCTTCCTCAAACTGAAGGCTCGGTTCCCAACCCAGTTCACGCTGCAGTTTGCGTGAGTCGATGGCATAGCGAAGGTCATGTCCCATACGGTCGGTAACGTGGGTGATGAGAGCCTCGTCCTCTCCCTCCTTACGTCCGAGCAACCGGTCTACGGTTTTGATGAGCACATGCACGATGTCTATATTTTTCCACTCGTTGAAACCGCCGATATTGTAGGTGTCGGCCGTCTTGCCTTGATGAAAAATCAGGTCAATGGCTCTCGCGTGGTCCTCCACATACAACCAATCGCGCACATTGAGTCCCTCGCCGTATACGGGCAACGGTTTACGGTGACGGATATTGTTGATGAACAACGGTATCAGTTTCTCGGGGAATTGGTACGGACCATAGTTGTTGGAACAGTTGGTCACAATTGTCGGCATGCCATAGGTATCATGGAAGGCACGGACGAAATGATCAGAACTGGCCTTTGATGCGGAATAAGGAGAGTGAGGATTGTACTTAGTCTCCTCGGTGAAGAACTCCGTACCATAGGCATGGTGATGTTCAGAAGACGCCTTGGTCGTGAAGGGCGACTCCAATCCCTCGGGGTGGGTCAGTTGCAATGCCCCGTACACCTCATCGGTCGAGATGTGATAGAAACGCTTGCCTTCATATTTTTCCGGCAGACTTTCCCAATACTCCTTTGCCACTTGCAAAAGGGTGAGCGTACCCATCACATTGGTATGGGCAAAGGTGAACGGATCTTTGATGGAACGATCTACATGACTTTCGGCTGCCAGGTGTATGATACCATCCACATGATAGTCCTGCATGAGTTTTTGCATCGCAGGGTAGTCGCAGATATCACCACGCACGAAAGTGTAGTTATCATTATCCTTGACATCATCCAGATTGGCAAGGTTGCCGGCATAGGTCAATTTGTCAAGATTGACGATATGATACTCAGGGTATTTGTTGACAAACAAGCGCACGACGTGCGATCCGATAAATCCGGCACCGCCGGTGATAACGATACATCTTTTGTATTCTGCCATAATAAAAATATGTATTGGGTACGTTTTTTCAGTGAATAATTAATGATGCGTCAATCTGCTTGACCTTCCAGTTGGGCAATACAGGTTTTCAGCGAGTCTGTCCAGTAGGGTACAGTCAAGCCGAATGTGGACTTGATTTTGGTCTTGTCGAGCACCGAAAAGTGCGGGCGCTCTACCGGACTGGGGAATTCGTCACTGTAGCACGGACGTATTTCACAGGTATTGCCACTCAACTCGCAGATGGCCTTCGCAAAATCGTACCAGGAGCACACACCCTCATTGGAGAAATGATAGACGCCAGTCTTGTCGGTCTGTCCGGTAGCGATGATATGGGCAATAGCACGAGCCAAGTCGCCCGCAAA
The DNA here is from genome assembly GCA_963604975.1 of Lachnospiraceae bacterium. GTDB lineage: Bacteria > Bacteroidota > Bacteroidia > Bacteroidales > Bacteroidaceae > Prevotella. Next base: position 30,824 of record CAVCSC010000018.1, read on the forward strand.
AGTAGGCGTCCCCACTTGATCGAATACCACTTTGAGGGAGTCGTGCGTAGAAGTCAGTTGGCGCATGGTCTTCACAAAGTTCTTTCCCCACTGCGAGTATAGCCATGCCGTCCGGATAATGATGGATTTACACCCCGTCGCAAGAATGCTTTTCTCGCCAGCCAACTTGGTTTTACCATACACGCCAAGCGGACAAGTGTCCCAATCTTCCTTGCAAGGTATGTTGTGGTCGCCCTGAAACACATAGTCAGTAGAGATGTGGATGAGTGTACCGTCGACTTCAGCGATGGCTTTGGCCAAATTTCCAGCAGCAACATTGTTGAGCAAGTCGGCCATTGGCTCGTCTGATTCGGCTTTATCGACATTCGTGTACGCTGCACAGTTGACGATAATATCCACATCGTACGCTTTCACCATATCCCGAACAGCATCCAAACTGGTAATGTCGAGTTTCTCGTATCCGTCAGCCACATCCGTGAAGATGAAACGGTGTTTTCCTTCCATCGCCAACGGGCCTTCATTGCATTGGGCCACCAACTGCATCTCATGACCGAGTTGTCCGTTGGCTCCTGTTACTAAAATATTCATCTGTTTTCAGTTTTTAGGCATCACCTTTTGGGGCTGATGCCTGTATATGGTGCAAATTTACGTTTTTTTCGGGAGATAGGCTTCTACCCGATACCGTCAATTTCGTCACACCTTTTTAAAATGTCCTAAAAGTTCTGAATTACGCCGACAAATGACTAACTTTGCATTGGCCGAGCCATTTTGACATTCTTATGAAACAAACGACAGACAAATACAGACTGATGGGTGCTATGGTACGCGGTTTCTTCGGTGCTTTCGCTACTGGTATCATCGACTGCCATACAAGCAATCCCACCGAGAAGAACGATGCCAAAACCATCAAACGTCTCATGCTCGAACACTACGAGGAAATATCCGGCGTATTTCACGACACCGTGTTCTACCCCATTGCCGCCATGAATTTCAGTTACGACGAGATTGCCACCATCGTAGGTGAAGCGGCCGCACAAAAGCAGTCTATGATGGAACTCGTCGAGAAAGCCTGTGCCTCGACGTCTCTCTATCAAGCAATGATAGCAGAGTACCGCAAAAATTTCTCGGGACTTCTTGGCGGAAAGTTCATCCCCATTGCCGACCACCTTTCCGACTACACCCATGATACATCACCACAACCTGCATCCATCGAGACCGGTTTGGCCATACGCCTTGTGGTACGCACCGTAATGACAGCCTACGCCAAGGGAATAGAGCGCGGTGGCACTGGACAACAGACATTTCAACAGGCTTCACTGCTCCACCTCATGCTCGACGCAATGAATGCACTGATAGGCGATGCCCCTGTACAGTTTGGTGCAGACGACAATATCGGCGACATGTTTCTCAAGGTATGCAAGACTGAAGACAATGTAAACGTTTTGGCCAGAGAAATGGACAATACCTATGAGGAATTGACACAGACCGACGGACAAGAGTCCACAACGGAATAAGACCGCCCGTCACTCCCAAAGAGTTTACTTCCCGCAACACGGAGCCATCCATCACAAAGAATATCCTATTATAGTATATGAAATCAGATATAGAAATCGCACGCAGCATAAAACTTGCTGAAATTCAGGAAGTCGCCGACAAATTCGGTATTCCGTCAAAGGAAATTGAAAACTATGGTCACTACATCGCCAAAGTACCCGTACGGCTCATCGACGAGGAGAAGGTGAAAAAGAGCAATCTCATACTGGTGACCGCTATCACACCGACAAAGGCAGGTATCGGAAAAACCACCGTATCTATCGGTCTCGCCCTCGGCCTCAACCGCATCGGCAAGAAAGCCATCTGCGCACTGCGCGAACCATCGCTCGGTCCTTGCTTCGGCATGAAAGGCGGAGCCGCCGGTGGTGGATACACTCAGGTGCTGCCGATGGAGAAGATCAACCTGCACTTCACCGGCGATTTCCATGCCATCACCTCGGCCCACAATATGATTACCGCACTTCTCGACAACTATATGTACCAAAACAAGGACAAGGGATTTGCGCTGAAAGAAGTATTGTGGAACCGCGTCCTCGACGTCAACGACCGCGGCCTGCGCGACATCGTAACAGGCATGGGCGGAAAAACCAACGGCATCGTACGCGAATCGGGATTCGACATCACGCCGGCCTCCGAGATTATGGCCATACTGTGTCTTGCCACTGACGAGGATGACTTGCGCCGCCGCATCGAGAACATACTTCTCGGATTCACCGTAGAAGGCAAGCCCTTCACGGTGAAGGATCTCGGCATTGCCGGTGCCATCACGGTATTACTGCGCGACGCACTGTCTCCCAACCTCGTTCAGACCACCGAGCACACGGCTGCATTTGTACATGGCGGACCGTTTGCCAATATCGCTCATGGCTGCAACTCCATTCTGGCCACCAAGATGGCCATGACCTTCGGCGACTATGTCATCACAGAGGCCGGCTTCGGTGCAGACCTCGGTGCAGAGAAATTCTATGACGTAAAGTGTCGCAAGAGCGGTCTGCAGCCTAAACTCACCGTCATCGTTGCCACTGCACAGGCTCTGAAGATGCACGGCGGCATTGAGGTAGACAAAATCAAGGAGCCCAGCGAGGAGGGACTGACCAAAGGACTGGCCAACCTCGACAAGCACATCCACAATCTCCAGAGTTTCGGCCAGACCGTCGTTGTCGCTTTCAACAGATTTGCCGAAGATACCGACGCCGAGATTGCACTCGTCGAAGCCCACTGCCAGTCGCTCGGTGTGGGATTTGCAGTCAACAGTGCTTACGCCACAGGTAGCGAGGGTGCAGAAGACTTGGCACGTCTTGTCGTCGAAACCATCGAAAATCATCCTTCTGCCCCCATGCAATACGCCTACGAAGACAGCGACAGCGTCGAGGAGAAGGTAGAGAAAGTAGCCAAGAACATCTATGGCGCCGCCAAAGTCACCTTCACCGCAGCAGCCAAGAAGAAACTGCAGATGATCAGCGACCTGGGTATCAGTCATTTCCCCATCTGCATCGCCAAAACGCAGTATTCCTTCTCTACGGATGCAAAACTGTATGGCGCAGTATCAGGATTTGAAGTCAGCGTACGCGACATCGTCCTCAATACCGGTGCAGAGATGATTGTCATCATCGCAGGAAGTATCATGCGCATGCCCGGACTGCCCAAAGATCCGCAAGCCAACCATATAGACATCATCAACGGAGAGATAGAGGGATTGTCATAATTTGAGGTCTGCTTCCTACGGCAGCCACCATACAATGCAAGAAAGGGTTGTGTCATACATACAATGACGCAACCCTTTTTCTTTTTACAGTCTCTTGGACGAGCCCTAAAACACAGAAACACATTTAGATAGAAAACCACAAAACAATAACCTTTTGCACACACAATAAATAAAAATAAAACAACTTGATGTTTTTATATCTATTTTGTGAGATTTATGTTTTGTTGTGTAAATTAAAAATAATAACTTTGCAAAAGTTTTTTGGAGGTTTTTCAGGATCACCACAATACAGGAGGGTTCTAAAATTTAGCCCACACCAATAATTTTAGAGAGAGATTATATAATTAGAGAAAGCGGCACCCCACAAAGAGAGACAGATAAAGACAGAATATGAGAATTAAGGTTATGACAGTCTCCTTGCTACTCGCAGCATCGGGACATCTGATGGCACAACAGCCTGGGACAGTAGGCGGACAGGTTCTCGACGAAAGCGGAGAACCCGTGATGGGTGCCCAAATCACGGTCAAAGGCACAAAGACCGGCACCGTGACTGACATGGACGGCAAATTCAATTTGCCAAGTGTAAAGCAAGGCCAATGGATAGTCATCAACTATCTCGGCATGGAATCGCAGACCGTAAAAGCCCAGTCTGGCATGAAAGTAAGTCTCCGCTCCAAAGACAGTCTACTCGATGAAGTCATCGTCGTGGCATACGGAGAACAGAAAAAATCCTCGTTTACGGGTTCTGCCGGTATCGTAAATAGCAAAACCATCGAAAAACGACAGGTAAACAACGTGATGGATGCTCTTCAAGGCAACGTCGCCGGTCTGCAGTCTTTCTCGTCCTCTGGTTCTCCGGACGCCAACCCCGAATTCCGTATCCGCGGTATCAGTTCGCTCAACGCCGGCAACGACCCGCTCATCGTACTCGACGGCGTACCCTACGATGGTCTGTGGAACAGTATCAACCCTAACGATGTAGCCAGCGTCACCGTACTCAAAGATGCCGCAAGCAACGCACTCTACGGAGCACGCGGTGCCAACGGTGTCATCATCATCACCACCAAGAAGGGTTCTCAGGGAAAAGCCAATATCACATTTGATGCCAAATTGGGATGGAGCAGCCGCAGTTCAAAACGCTATGAGACCATCGACAATCCTGCCGAATATCTTGAGACCTACTACAAGGCCCACTACAACTACAATATAGCCAACGGCCAAAGTCCCTATACAGCACATGTGAATGCCAACAACACACTGTACAAGTCATCAGGTGACGGTGGTCTGACCTACATTCCCTATGCTGTACCCGAAGGACAATACCTCATCGGAGACAACGGCAAACTCAACCCCAATGCCACACTCGGCAACCGCATCTACAACAACGGTCAGGTGTACACCATCTACCCCGACGACTGGATTGACGAGACCTACCGCACCGCCCTCAGACAGGAATACAATCTGAGCATCAACGGAGGCGGAAAGCAGGGACAGTTTTATGCCTCGCTGGGATACCTCAGCAACGACGGTATCGTGATCGGATCCGACTACGAGCGCTACACCGCCCGTATGAAAGCCAACTATCAAGCCACCAGATGGCTCAACGTAGGCGGAAACATCAACTTCGCCCATAGCAACACCAACAATGCCGACGAAAACAGCACCGGCGGCACCGACATCTTCTACCAAGCCGGTCTGATGGGCCCCATCTATCCCGTATATCTGCGCGACGGCGATGGCAATATCCTCACCAACGAGTATGGCAAGATAGGCGACTACGGCGACGGCATGTATTTGGGGTCGACCTACATCCGCCCTTATGAAAAACAGGTGAACGGCATCACCGACGCTGCGCTCAACACCAACAATACCATATCAAACACGTTCACTCTCAACGGGTTTGCTGACATTGACATTTGGGATGGTCTGAAAGCCACACTCAACGGAAGCGTTTATAGTAGCAGCAACCGCATGACCCAGACCATCAATCCCTTCTACGGGTACGGCTACATGAGTTACCCCTCGGGATATGTCTACAAATACAACTACAACTACTATTCGGTGAACTTTCAGGAATTGCTGAAATACAACAAGAGTTTCGGCAAACACAACATTTCCTTGCTTGCCGGCCACGAAAACTATTCCCACGACTACGATTATATGACAGGCGACCGCAAGAATATGTTTTCCTATTTCGGAAACCAGGAACTCAACGGTGCCACAACCTATATCAGCAACGGTTCGTACAAAAGCCAATACCAGACTGAAGGATGGATATTCCGCGGTCTCTACGACTATGACGGCAAATACTTCGGACAGGTATCCTACCGGCGCGACGCATCCTCACGTTTCCATCCCGACCACCGTTGGGGCAATTTCTATTCACTCGGCGGAGCATGGATCATGACCAAGGAGAACTGGATGAAAGACATCTCATGGCTCAACCTTCTCAAACTGAAGGCTTCCTTCGGACAGAACGGCAACGACAACATCAGCGACTTCCTCTACACCGATACCTACACCATACAAAAAGGTGACGGAAGCGAGATCGGTCTGATACTGAGCAACGTAGGCAACGAGAACATCACCTGGGAGACGGTAAGCAACTTCAACGCTGGATTTGAGTTCGAACTTTTCGGTAGTCGCTTGCGTGGAGGCATCGACTACTTCTACCGCAAGACAACCGATATGCTCTGCACCGTACGCGTGCCTCTCTCACAAGGTTACGCCGGCTACTCAAGCAATGTGGGCGACATGGTAAACAAAGGCGTGGAAATCGAACTTGAAGGCGATGCCATCTCAACCAAAGATATCAAGTGGACCATCGGAGCCAACCTCACCGCCTACAAAAACAAGATTACCCGTCTCAATGAGGACAACCGCTACAACACACTCGACGGCGGACATCCCGGTTACACCAGCGGTTCCTATTACTATGGCGAAGGGTTGCCTATGTACACCTGGCGACTGATAAAATATGCAGGTGTGGCCGACGACGGACAGTCCATGTGGTATATCCACGATGCCGACGGCAACCTCACCACCACCAAAAATCCGACTGACATCTCCAAAGACGAGGATTACTTCAACTGCGGCACTGCCCTACCCGACTTTTACGGCGGTTTCAATACGACATTGTCGGCCTACGGATTCGACCTCAACATCGCTTTCGCCTACTCCGTCGGCGGAAAAGCCATGGACTGGAACTATATGGATCTCATGACCAACCCGACCGCTGGTTCTACCGGAAAGGCCTTGCACAAAGACCTGCTCAATGCATGGAGCACAAGCAATCCTGGCTCGAACATTCCACGTCTGCAATACGACGACATCTATTCGGCCACCACATCAGACCGTTTCCTTACCGACGCCAGTTGGCTGGCACTGCAGAACGTATCCTTGGGCTACACATTCCCCAAGAAATGGATCTCGCGCATCGGACTGTCGAGCATACGGCTCTATGTATCGGGTGAAAACCTCACCTACTGGAGCAAGCGCAAAGGTTTTGACCCCCGCATCAGTTACGCGGGTTCTGTAAGTAGCAGCGTCAACTATGCTCCTGCCCGCACCGTCACCGCCGGACTTACCGTACAATTCTAAACAGCGAATACGATTATGAAAACATTGTTCAAGAAAACATATCTCCTTCCTATAGCAGCACTCACGTTCACGCTGGGCAGTTGTATGGACAATCTGGAACCGCAGAGTTCCATTGCCTCCACCAGTCAGATTAGTCAGGACAGCGAAGCGTTCAGCAAACTGATCACAGGTCTGAAGGCAAAAATGACACAGACCGACACCTACGGTGGTACTGGCAGCGACTATGTAGGGTCATGGACCGAGGCCGTAGCCGACTGGGGTTATCCCAACTATATGCTTATGCGTGACGTCTGTCTCGACGGCATGCCGACCACCGGTTCCGACTTCAATTACCAATACTCCACTGAAGCCTGCACCAACCTGTCGACCTACGGAGGCTATCCGTACTATTATTATTACAGTTTCATCAACAACTGCAACCGCATATTGGCTGCACGCCAGGAAGCGACATCACCCACAAGCATTTGTCAGCAACTGGCTATCGCCCGCACATACAGAGCCATGTGCTACCTGCATCTCTGCATGATGTACGAATTCTACAAGACGGGCATTGATGAACTCGACCAGAAAGCCGTATCCAACGGTGTGATGGGACTGACCGTTCCGCTCGTCACGGAGAAGACCACCAACGATGAGGCAAAGAACAATCCCCGTGCCCCCTTCTACACGATGTACCGTTTCATCTACAACGACCTCTCTACGGCCGAAACCAATATCAGCGACTACGACCGTAGCGACAAGAACGACATCAACATCGATGTAGTGAACGTACTGATGGCCCGCTTTTGGATGATACTCGGTTCGCGGTTCAGCCTCCACGCCGACGACCTTGCTGCGCAACTGAGCCACGAGTCTGATGCTGACGGCAACAAGGCACTCGGCATCACCTCTGCTGCCGACTGTTTCCGCAATGCGTCTGCCTATGCCGACAAGGTGATTGCCGCCGGATATTCTCCCACTACACAGAGCCAATGGCAAGACACAAAGACCGGTTTCAACACGGCCAACCAAGCATGGATATGGGACATCAAATACAGTTCCACCGAGAATACGCCCCGCTACTGGATGACCCTCACCGGCAACTACGCCGTAGAACCGACATGGGCATTCCCTGCATACACCAAAGAATACAGATGTATTAGCAGTGCTCTCTTCGACAAGATGGGCGACGACGACTTCCGCAAGACATCATGGGTAGCACCGGAGGATGCCGGAGCGCACGCCGTGCCCGCCAAGTACAACACCCAACTCAAGGACTCCACCGCCGCCACTGCTGCCGCCAATACCAGTTGGCACCGTCTGCCAGCCTACGCCAGTCTGAAATTCCGTGCAGCCGCCGGCAATATGGATGCCGAAGAAGAAGGACTTCTCGTGCAGTTCCCACTGATGCGCGTTGAGGAAATGTACTTCATCAAGGCCGAAGCAGCACTCCATACCCAAGGTCTTGCTGCCGCCAAGCAGATGCTTGAGGATTTCATCAACGGTTACCGCTACACCAAGAGCACCTACAAATGCACGGCCACAAGCGCTGAGGAATTCATCACCGAACTTATCGCACAGAAATATATAGAGTTTTGGGGTGAAGACATCATGTTCAACGACTACAAGCGATTGGGCCTCAAGATAGACCGTACCTATGAGGGCAGCAACTACCTTGCCTCCTACAAGTATTGTTCGAAGGGCGGAGGATATGTTGCTCCGTGGCTCAACTTCTATATTCCCGAAGCCGAACGCAGTTTCAATCAGGGCATTGCGATGAACCCCGATGCCACATCCTATGCGAAACAGTATTGTAAATAATCCAAAACGACTATGAAAAAGACCATAGAATATCTGTCCCTGTTGTTCGCCGCCCTACTCTGTTTGGCCTCATGCGCAGACAGTGCCGACACGGACTATACACCCGGCCAACCCACAGCCGATGGCTGTATGAAAGTATATTTCGACAGTAGCAATCCCGAGGATTTCATCAACGAACCCGGCACTGTGACCAGTATCGACGTGAAAGTATCGCGTGTAGATACCGCCCAAGCCGTCGAAATACCGATTGTCTGCAAAAACGCGGATGCGGGTCTCACCATTCCCTCTTCCGTCAAGTTTGACGCAGGGCAAAAGACCGCCACCATCGCCATCACCTTCGGTGCACTTGAAGCATCGAAAAAGTATAGTTTTTCGTTGGCACTTCCCGATGAGTATGTAGACCACTATACAAAACTTGACGGAGCGTCGACCTACAGTTCATACATCATGGATGCCGCATGGGTAGACTACATTCCCAACGACACCATTTATGTCACCTCATCGGGCAACACCTATGAGTGGATTGTTCCCTTGCAGCGTCTGGGACAGACCGACCGCTACCGGGTACAGGACTTCCTCGGTTCGGGCCTTGCCTTCACCTTTACCATCGGTGATGCGGCTACAGTGTCGGGGTACAACAAAATAGAGCCGACCGGCAACTACTACAACTTTGCCGATACTGACTACGGCGTCACAGGCTTCTACCTTTGGGATTCGGCCAACGACAAGATGGCCGAATTTGATCTCGGCAGCAAGACCGTCACAGAGATGTCCTTTATGAGACAATACGGCACCACCGACTACAGTTACATCTCACTCAAGGAAGGCTTTGCCCAGATCGGCACATGGTACACCAGTTATGCCGACGGCACCTACGAGTATTACAACTATGTATACATGTATTTCGAACCTCAAAAGTAAGACCGCAATGAAAAGAATATATTATCTATTACTGTCTATGAGCATCGTCTGTATGGCTCTCACCTCCTGCAGCGATGATACGGTGACCAAGATGCCGCTTCAGGCTCCCGTTGTCAGCGAAGGCGTCAAGACGGTGAGCGCCATTGCCTTCAGTTGGGCACCCGTAGAGGGTGCATCGCAGTATGCCTACGAGTTGTACGATTCCGATGACAAGCAGGTGTCGGGATACGGAGGCGTCACCAGTGCCACATCCTATATCGCCACCGGACTGAAACACAACACGACCTACACCCTCAAGGTATGGGCCTACTCACCCATCGACGGCAATCGCACCACATCTCCTGTTGCCACACTCACAGCCACGACCAACGCACCACAGCCGCTGACTCAGCCACAGGAAGTCGAAACCAGTATCAGCGGTTCGTCTGTGACCGTGACATGGCCACAGGTAGACCACGCTACCGCTTATACCTATACGCTCACCTCTGGCGGAGAAACCGTCAATACAGGAACGGCCACTGACAACAGCGTGACCTTCGGCAACCTTGCCGTAGGCGACTATACGCTGACTCTCATTGCCACAAGCAGCGACGAGAACTACTCCGACTCTGAACCCTTCTCGGTCACCTTCACTGTAGAGATAAAGAAGCAAGAACAATGGCGGGCTACCGGCACCTACCACTCAGCCGCACTCGACAAGGACTTCACTGCCGACATTGTATCCTACGACGACGGCACCTACACCATAGAAAAACCATTCGGAGAAGAAGGCTACGACATCAGTTTCAGTGTAGATGAGACCACGGCGATCCTCATACCGCAAAACGCCTACACCGACAGTGACGGATGGACCTACTTCTATCCCAGCAGCCAATACTATACCGCCTCCTATCTCGGCGATGCGTCTTACTCCAATTTTGAGGGCAACAAGAGCAAAGGCGAACTGTGGTTCGGCACTTATCTCTATCAGATGGACGGCACGTCAGTCGGCGAATGGGGTTACGACACCTTCTCATGGGAGAGCGCCGCATTGACTATCGATGACATTTGTGGCACATATAGTGCCCATGTGACGGGCTACGACTATATCAATTCCACCTCATGGGCAACGATTGACCGCACTGATGAGGTGACCATCACCGACAATGGTGACGGCACAGTCAACATCTACAATTTCTACGACTGGGAGGACAACTTCACGGCCAAGGTCGACCTTGAGGCCGGCACATTGACCATCAGTCCCACACAGAACTGGGGCGGTTATTATACCTTTGCCGACGCCAACGACGAGACTGCTGCCGTGACAGGTACCGTCAATAGCGACAAGTCTATCACGTTCAGCAATTTCGGAGCATGGTACGACGGTTACAGTTACATCTACACCGGCATGCAATGTGTGATGACAAAAAAATCCGAATAGACTAAGGTGATTTCCATGAAATCCACCTAATGGTGGAGTGAAACAGAAACAATAAGGGCGGGTTCTCCTATAAGAACTCGCCCTTATTGTTTCATCCACCAAAAAGAAATGCCCGATCCTATTGTTTCATCCGCCAAAGGAAATGCCCAATCCTAAAAAATGGTTCGCTCAACGCTTCTGCCGGATAGTAGAACATCAACCTGACATCTCGGAAGAGGCGTTGCAGATTGTGTCCGAGAGCACCCTTGCCAAAACGGTAACGCGTCTCATACTGTCCGAAATTGCCACCACACACAATATCCTCAAGCAACAACTGGCCACGCCGCTTGTCTGGGCGGGCTATCATCTGGTTTTCTGGCATCGCCAGCACCTCACGCAGTACATACATCATAGCCCCGGCAAATTTCCAAAGACCAAGACGGCGCAGGTCATGCTGCAAGGTGGCCAGTTCATCGGCAGCAGGTGAGAAGTTGGCCAACACGAAATAGTAGTCCACTACCTGCCGCAGTCCCACGCCCTCAAAGAAATAGTGGTGATAGAGATGGAACAACTGGTATACGGCGTTGAACGCCGCTGTAGGCACGGCCACGCCACCCGCGTCCCCAGTAGCCAAAGTCATCATGTTCGCACACTGGGCATCAATGGTTGACCGCAACCAATGTTGCATGCGGCGGTTGTGCAGCGGACTGGACAGGATGGCCGGCGTAGTGTGCAACT
>CAVCSC010000019.1:0-42419 GCA_963604975.1 Lachnospiraceae bacterium
GCTATGGATAGAGAAACTGCGCAATGAATAAGGGTAAGCCCCAAATACTAAAAACCTTGCAAAGATTAGATATTCAACGACTTACAATGTTATAAGAAATTTTTACCGGACACCAATAAATGCAAATAGCGCATAAGGGGAACCACGAATTTTCCGAATATGACGAATACGTTGTTAGCAAAAATTGTGGTATTCGAAAAATCCGTGGTTCGCTCCCCTCAACGGGGCCTTTCTATTTTGTGTTTTCGGTGAGCAAGGCGAGGGCCTTGTTCTCTTCGGCCTCCATGATTTCGCGTTCACCCGGCCCCTTGTCGTTGATGCCGCAGAGATGGAGTATGCCGTGGATGATGACGCGGTGGAGTTCGTCGTCGTAGGTCTTGCCAAACAGTTCGGCGTTCGACCGTACCGTGTCGAGCGAGATGACGATGTCGCCGCTCACGATGTCGTCCTCGTCGTAGTCGAAGGTGATGACGTCGGTGTAGTAGTCGTGGCCGAGGTACTCGCGGTTGACCTCAAGTATCTTCTCGTCGTCGACAAACATGTAGCCCACGTCGCCCACGCGCCGTCCGTGGCTCTTGGCCACCGCGCGTATCCATGCGCTGATGGCACGTTTCTTGAACTTGGGCATGGCGATGCCGTCGGAATTGTATGTAATCATTGTCGTCGTTTTTTTTTAGTGTATGCCTTTGGCATACCCACTGCGGGTATGCGTCGTTACTGTTCTTCTGATGTGCCTTCTTCCGTGGTCGGCAAAAACTGGCTCACGTCCTTGCCGAAGTGCAGCAGTTCGCGCACGACCGACGAACTGACGCTCTCCAGACCCGGTTCGGCCATGAGCAGCAGGGTCTCCACGCCCGTGAGCCGACGGTTGATGTCGGCCTGCTCGCGCTCGTACTCAAAATCCTTGGCCGACCGCACGCCCTTGATGATAAATCCGGCCTGCTCGCGGTGGGCCAGGTCGACGGTTAGGTCGCCGTATTGTCGCACGACGATACGCGGTTCGTTGCGGTAGAGCCGTGCGATGGCGGCCGTACGCTCGTCGGCCGAGAGCATGCAGTGCTTGCGCTCGTTGATGCCCACACCGATGACCAGGCGGTCGAAGAGCGGCAGGGCACGGCGCACGATGGAGTCGTGTCCGGCGGTGAAGGGGTCGAAGGTACCCACAAATAGTCCTGTTTTCATCAGTATATAATATCAGTGCACATCGGTGCACGGCTGGAGCCGCACGCCCGTTGTGTGCTGCAAAAGTAGTGTTTTATCCGTGTGTTGCCAAATTTGTGATACACGAATTGCCCCAGTACGGGAAAAATGGGTTATCTTTGCAAAAAGACAGAAGACAAAAGAAAACCTACTTACTATGAATATAACCCATTTCTTTGCCTTTGCGGCAATGGTAGGCCTGGCCTTCGCTCCCGTGGAGGCCAAGGCCCAGCAAGTGGCTGCGCCTGCACCAGTGTATCCCATCCCTGAGAAGAAACAGGTAGACTGGCAGAAGCGCGAGACCACAGCCTTCATCCACTTCGGACTCAACACCTTCGCCGACCGCGAGTGGGGCTACGGCGATACCGACCCCGCCACCTTCAATCCCACTCACCTCGACTGCGAGCAGTGGGTGCGTACCCTTGTGGCTGCGGGCATGAAGGGCGTCATCCTCACAGCCAAGCACCATGACGGTTTTTGTCTGTGGCCCACCCACCTTACTGACTACTGCATCCGCTCTACCCCCTACAAGGACGGCAAGGGCGACATCGTAGGCGAACTGGAAAAGGCCTGCCGCAAGTACGGCCTGGAGTTCGCCGTCTATCTCTCGCCCTGGGACCGCCACCAGTCGTTCTACGGCACCCCCGAGTATGTGAAGTTCTACCACAAGCAGTTGCAAGAACTGCTCACCACCTACGGCCGCGTGTTCGAGGTGTGGTTTGACGGAGCCAACGGCGGCGACGGATGGTATGGCGGTGCCAAGGACAAGCGCACCATCGACCGCAAGAACTACTACGACTATCCCACCATCTACCGTATGATAGACACCTATCAGCCATCGGCCGTCATCTTCGGCGACGGTGGACCCGGCTGCCGCTGGGTGGGCAACGAGAAGGGATTTGCCGGCGAGACCAACTGGTCGTTCCTGCGCAGCAATACCGTCTACCCGGGTTATCCGCAGTACAAGGAACTGCAGTACGGCCATGCCGACGGCGACCAGTGGACGGCCGCCGAGTGCGACGTGTCGATACGTCCGGGATGGTTCTGGCATGAGCAGGAGAACGACAAGGTGAAGAGCCCCGCCGAACTCACCGACCTCTACTACCGTAGCGTGGGCCACAACGCCCTGTTGCTGCTCAATATCCCCGTCAACTCCGACGGACTCATCAGCCGACAGGACTCCATCAACGCCATCGCCTTCCATGAGAACATCAAGGCCGAACTGGCCGTCGACCTCCTCTCCGGCATGACCGCCCAGGTGAGCGGCTGCCGTGGACGCGGCTACACCGCCGACCGCCTCACCGACGGCAACTACGACACCTACTGGGCTACGGCCGACGGCGAGAGCACCGGCACGGTGACGTTCAAGTTCAAGAAGAAACAGAAGGTCAACCGCCTCATGATACAGGAATACATCCCCCTCGGACAGCGTGTGCAGAAATTCACCGTGCTCGTCGAGCAGGACGGCAAGATGCAGCCCGTAGACGTAGGTGAGGAGACCACCACCGTGGGCTACAAGCGTCTGCTGCGCTTCCCGACCGTGGAGACCCGCCGTATCGCCGTGCGCTTCGATGAGGCCCGCGGACCGCTTTGCATCAACCGTATCGGGGCCTTCTTCGCCGACACCCCCGTGGCCCGTGAGATGGCCCGGCTCGGCGGCGTGGAGATGCCCGCATCCTTGCCCTACACGGTCACCTCGGCCGTAGCAGACGATGCCGCTGCACTCACCGACCGCAATCCCGCCACCACCTGCCGCGCTGCCGCACCCCGCTTCACGCTCGACCTCGGCGAGGCCAAGGAGATCACCACCCTCTGCTATCTGCCCGACCAGAGCGATGCCGCCACCGGATTTGTATCCAACTACCGCGTGCTCGTGGCTGAGCAGGACGGCGAGACACCGCATGAGGTAGCCGCCGGCGAATTCTCCAACATCCGCAACAATCCCGTCATGCAGACCGTATCGCTGGGCAAGGTGCGCGCCCGCTACGTCACCCTCGAAGCCACACGCATGGTGACCGACGGCGAGCAGCCCGCCGCCGCCCAACTGATTGTGCGCTGACGCAGACGCAAGACATCACATATTCATCAATACGGCGGGATTTCTCCGAATCCCGCCGCTATTTTTTTAGCATACGCAATAAAAAATCATGGACTGGCAACGACTCATCTCCAACAAGCGTCTCGGACAGGAGACCCGACATACCCTGCGGCACGACGACCGCTCGGAGTTCAAGCGCGACTACGACCGCCTGATCTTCTCCGCCCCCTTCCGCCGCATGCAGAACAAGACACAGGTGTTCCCCCTTCCGGGCAGCATCTTTGTACACAACCGTCTCACCCATAGTCTTGAGGTGGCCAGCGTCGGTATGTCGCTGGGCAACGACGTGGCCCGGATGCTCCTTGAGCGGCATCCCGAACTGCGCGCGACGCTCTTCGAGGAGATCGGCACCATCGTCAGCACCGCCTGTTTGGCCCACGACATGGGCAACCCGCCCTTCGGACACAGTGGCGAGAAGGCCATACAAGCCTTCTTCACCGATGGTAAGGGACAAATGATACGCGGCATGGTCAACGAGGGCATGTGGAGCGACCTCGTACACTTCGAGGGCAACGCCAACGCCTTCCGCCTGCTCACCCACCGCTTCCACGGCCGGCGGGCCGGCGGATTTGTCATGACCTACAGCACGCTGGCCAGTATCGTGAAGTACCCCCATGCGAGCGAGGCCGCCGGCAGTCACGGCAAGTTCGGTTTTTTTCATAGCGAGGAGGAGTATTTCCGTCGCGTGGCCGACGACTTGGGCATGATACGTCTCTCACGCGAGGGCGAACCGCTGCGCTACGCCCGCCATCCGCTGGTGTATCTCGTCGAGGCCGCCGACGACATCTGCTACGAGATCATGGACATCGAAGACTCGCACAAACTGCGCATCCTCTCCTTCGAGGAGACCGAGCGTCTGCTGCTCGCCTTCTTCGACGAAGACACGAAAGACCATATCCGCCGCCGTATCGACGACGAGGGACTCACCGACAACAACGAAAAGGTGGTCTATATGCGGGCCTGTGTCATCGGCTGTCTGGAGTCGGAGTGCGCCAAGACATTTGTCGCCCATGAAGACGACATCCTCGCCGGACGCTTCGAAGGGTCGCTCCTCGACCATGTGCCCGAAAGAGTGTCGGCGGCTTACGACGCCTGCCGCCGACTGAGTTACGAAAAGATATACAACAGCAAACCCGTGCTCGACGTCGAACTGGGCGGATACAGTATCATGGAGACCCTCATGGGCAGCCTTATCGAGGCCGCCGTCAGTCCGGGCAAATACCATTCCGAGCAGTTGCGCAAGCGGTTCAGCAGTCAGTACGACATCAACAGCGACGACCTCGAAACCCGTATCATGGCCGTCGTCGACTTCATCAGCGGCATGACCGACATCTTCGCCCTCGACATCTACCGCAAGATCAACGGTGCCTCGCTGCCCAACGTGTGAGAAAAGCCCCTACGGAATTTGCCCCACATTTTTTTCACAAAAAAATCCCTCTGCGGTGTAACTTTTTCCTCCGTACCCGGTCTTTATATATAGAACAACGATGAAGAAAGTCAGTTTCCGCAACGATGTGTTGCCGCTCAAGGATATCCTTTATCGACTTGCGTTGCGCATCACGCTCGACCGGGTCGAGGCGGAAGATATCGTGCAGGACACACTGATGAAGGTCTGGGCGCGGCGCGACTCCTGGGACACCATCGACTCGATGGAAGCCTACTGTCTGACCATCTGCCGCAACATCTCGCTCGACCGTGTCGCCAGCCGCGACAACCGTCAGGCCACGCTGGGTGAGCAAGCGGCCGAGCAACAGGCCGACAAAGCCTCTTCCCCCTTCGACCATGCCGTCGACAGCGACCGCCTGGCCATCGTGAGGGACATCATCACCCACCTGCCCGAGAAGCAGCGTACTTGTGTGCAGTTGCGCGATTTCGAGGGACGGACCTACAAGGACATCGCCGCCGTGCTCGGCATCACCGAAGAACAGGTGAAGGTCAATATCTTCAGGGCGCGGCAGGCCATCAAGAAAAAATATCAAGAATACGACAACTATGGACTATAAATACATCGACCAACTGCTGGATCGCTACTGGAATGGCGAGACCACCCTTGAGGAAGAGCAGATACTCCGCTCCTTCTTCAGCCAGCCCGATGTGCCCGCGGAGATGGCCAAGTACCGCAGCCTCTTCCTCTACGAGCAGACCGAGCCCAAGACCGATGTGTTGGGCGACGAATTCGACGAGCGTATCCTTGCCATGATCGGTGAGCAGCCCGCAGTGCGTGCCCGTGTGGTCACCCTGCGCCAGCGTCTGACCCCGCTCTTCAAGGCCGCTGCCATCGTTGCCATCATCCTCACGCTGAGCAATGCCGCCCAGGTGTCCTTCATGCCGAAGGAGCCGGTCACGGTAGGCACGGTAGACCGTCTGCACCACGGCGCCAACGTAGCCATGGGCGACAGTTCGCGTATCGACACGCTCAAGCAGAGCAGTCTCGACGGCGGTGTGCAGCAGGTGTTGCCCGCCCTCAAGTGAGGCCCATACATAGTGCCGACCGCACAGGCAAGTGCGGCCGGCATACCGGAAAAGAATATTTCTATGCTTTCTCTATAAAATCAATTTCAGTAAAACAACAACTTATCAAAACACTCAATATGGGGCTGTGAAGTCCCATGTTCTCTCAAATTTTTCATAACATACTAACGTTGGATTCATCCCGGGGCACGCTTGCTCCGGGGTGAATTTTTTTATGGTGGGTTCTCAATGACCTTGAAAACGCCTACCTGACGGGTTTCCGTTCAAACCGGTAAAAGTACACCTTTTGTTTCATCTCGTTCTTGGTATCGCCGGCATCGCCGTCGGGAGTGAACGTGTAGTCGGTGTGGCGTGCGAAGAAGTCGGCGCGGTCGTTGTCGACGATGAGCAGTACACCCTTGTCGGGGTGGGCCGACTCGAACTCGCCGATGCGGTCGCCGCTATAGAAGTTGGCACCGAAGAAGTGCATCATGTCATCGGCAATGAAGGAGTAGAGACGGTCGGTGGGGTAGCGCTGTACGATAAGTTCGGCCATGGGTCGCAGCGACTTGGTGTTCATCACCGTCGGTTGGTATACGCCGTCGAGGGCGAGGAAGATAGTGACGAGCAGCAGGGCGGGCATGCTGACGAGCGTGCTGACGTCGCTGCGTGAGCGGCGGCGCACCATCATGATCAGCAGGACGGCCCCGACGATGGCCGGCAGGAGGGCCAGACGGAAGGTCCAGTGGGAGAGCGGCAGATGGGCGAGGGCTTCCACCATCGCGATATTGTCGGCGGCGTGGCGGCCGTGGGTGACGGCATCGGGTATCCAGCCCATGCGCACGGCCACAAAGACGGCCGTCACGCCGATGGCCAGCACGCTCAGTATGGCGGCGTAGATACGTAGCGGAGCGCGGCGTCCGCTATTGAAGAGCCATGCGATATATTCGGCCAGAAGCAGGGCCAGAAAAGGATAGCAGGGCAGGAGATAGACACTGCGCTTGCTCGACGGCAGGCAGTAGAAGACGAACACCGTCCAGAAGGCCACCCATACGAACAGTTGTACCGGGTCGGTCTCACGGATGCGTGTTGCCCAAGTGCGCCACTTCGGGGCTTTGGCCGTCTCGGTGAGCGAGGCGACCAGTTTGCGCCAAGGCAAGACGGCGAGCGAGAAGAGGGCGAGGAGCGTCCACGGCAGCCATCCGGTGATGAGCGTGAAGAAATTGTAGGGCCAGGCGTGCTCGTGCGACCCGTAACTCATGGTGCCCGTCATGCGTCCCACGTTCTCCTCAAGCACGAGGTCGAGGAAGTGTTGTCCGCCCTCGCGATAGGCCGCGATATACCACAAGGCCGGCAGTACGCAGGCCAGCAGTCCGACGGTCGCCATCCGCCCGACGAGCGGCCACAGGCGGTCGCCGCGCAGCAGCGAGTAGATGCCCATAGCGAGGCAGGGCAAGACCATGCCTACAGGTCCTTTGGTCATCACCGCCCCGCTCATGCAGAGCACGGCCAGCAGCGCCATCTGCCATTTTCCCGATTCCCGCCAGCGGTAGAGCAGAAGCATGGCCCCGACGGTGCAGGCGGTGAGCACCATGTCGACGCGGCAGTTTACCCCGGCGCGGTGTACCTCAAACGAGGTCAGCGTCAGTATCGCCGCCAGTGCCGCCACCCGCTCTCCCTTGCGGCGGGCGAAGAAGCAGTAGCAGCCTATCGTCATGGCCAGCAACGCCAGTGCCGACGGCAGCCGCGACACATATTCGCCCACATGACCGTCGGCCAGGGCGAAGAGTGCGATGATCCAGTGCATGAACGGCGGTTTGTAGGGTATGTCGCAACCGTTGTTGACCGGGAGCACCCAGTCGCCGCCGTCGATCATCGACAGGGCGACGACCGCCTCGCGCGGTTCACCCTTGGTGGAGAACTCCGTCAGTCCGAGAAAGGGTAGCAGCATTGTGGCCGCCACGACCACGACGATGATGAGGAAGAGGTGGCGCTGGGTGGCCCTCATGATGTGTTCAAAGATACGCATGGTGTAGAGTCTTTTTTCTTGTGAGATGATGTTTTCCGGTGCTAAGTTATGCAAAAACCGCCAAATACGCCCATTTCATCGGGTGCTATTTGTATTTTTTCGAATATCGTATGAAAAAAAACGAACGACGCAGAAAAAGTTTTCTTCTAATTTTGCCACCGGAAACAATCAAATCAAAAACCTAAATT
Organism: Lachnospiraceae bacterium; assembly: GCA_963604975.1. GTDB lineage: Bacteria > Bacteroidota > Bacteroidia > Bacteroidales > Bacteroidaceae > Prevotella. Next base: position 7,967 of record CAVCSC010000019.1, read on the forward strand.
CAAATCTTATGTCATTGATAATGATCGTCGAGTTGCTCGTCGTACTCGTAGCACTCTGGATCGGAGCCCGCTATGGCTCCCTGGCTCTTGGAGCCATCTCAGGTATCGGCCTTGCCGTGCTCGTATTCGGATTTCAGTTGAAACCGGGCACGCCCCCGACCGAAGTTATCTACATCATCATCGCTGCCGTGACGTGCGCAGGTATATTGCAAGCCTCGGGCGGTATGGACTGGATGATACAGATCGCCGAACGCATCTTGCGCAAACATCCCGAGCGTATCACCATCCTCGCTCCCTTCACCACTTTCGTACTGACCATCCTCGTAGGTACAGGCCACGTCGTATACACGCTCATGCCCATCATCTGCGACATCGCGCTGAAGAAGGGCATCCGTCCCGAGCGTCCCTGTGGTATCGCCAGCATCGCCTCACAGATCGGTATCACCTGCTCGCCCATCGCCGCAGCCGTGGTCGCCTTCGCAGCCATCAGTTGTGACAACGGTTTCCATATCACCAACGTACAGATCATTCTCGTGTGCATACCGGCCTGCATTGTCGGCATACTGTGTGCCGTAGCCGCCAGTTGGCACCGCGGACTCGATCTCGACAAAGACCCGAAGTTCCTTGCCCGTATCGCCGACCCCGTGCAGCGTGAGTACATCTACGGCAACACCGCCACCACCCTCGACAAGCAGATCGCTCCCGAGAGCAAGCGTGCCGTGTATATCTTCCTGGCTGCCCTTGTCGTGATTGTCTTTATCTCTGTGGCTTCGATGGCCGGTATCAATCTGTTGCCCTGCTACGACACCATACAGGTGGCAGCCGGTGCTCCCGAGACAGTGACCCTGCCCGGTGGCGTGACCGAGACCGCCAAGCAGTTGGCCAAGGCCGGCGTCTTGATGGCCGGTGTGACCGAGAAGGTGAGCAAGCCGCTGACGATGAACGTTGTCATCCAGATCACAATGATCACCGCTGCTGCGCTGATGATCATCTTCTGCAAGGCCAAGCCCAAGAAAGCCATCTCGGGTGCCGTATGGCAGAACGGTATGGTAGCCGTCGTAGCCATCTACGGTATCGCCTGGATGAGCGACACCTACTTTGCCAACTATCAGCCTGAGATACAGGCCATGCTCAGTGACCTGGTCAAAGCCTATCCCTGGACCATCGCCATCGCCTTCTTCCTCGTGTCGGTGCTCATCAACTCGCAGGGTGGCGTAGTGGTAGCCATGCTTCCGCTGGCCTACTCGCTCGGCATAGAAGGTTGGGTGCTGCTGGGTGTGATGCCTTCAGTATACGGATACTTCTTCATCCCCAACTATCCGTCAGACATCGCCACGGTCAACTTCGACCGTACGGGCACGACCGTCATCGGCAAGTACCTGCTCAACCACTCCTTCATGATGCCCGGTATGATCCATGTGGTCATGGCCACCATCGCCGGTCTGGGTATCAGTTATGTGTACCACTTTGTGCTGGGCATATACTAAAATAGAAGGACCAACCATCGGGTCTTGTTGTGCCCCATAAAGGATATGTCGCTCACAAAGCAAGACCCGGTTATAATTTGTAGAAAGTATAATTTGTAGAAAAATAAAAAGATTCTGTCGTCCGGCAGATTTGTCCGGACGAAAGGTTTGGGTTAGAAGTGATGCCCTTGTCTCGCCGGTGAGGCGGGACAAGGGATGCCCGAACAAAAAGAGATACGGTTCCCTGTGGGGAACACGGACTATCCCCTATAAATATTGATTGAGGTGAGTTCAGATAAGGTGAGTTCAGGAAAAGCAACCACCGCAACCCCCACCGCTACTTGTACTCGCTGGGAGACACGCCGAACTGCCGTTTGAAGGCCACTGAGAAATGCGACGGTGTACCGAAGCCGGTCACGGCGGCCACCTCGGCCACGTTGAGACGACCCTCGCGCAGTAGGGCGGCAGCCTTGTTGAGTTTGTACTTGCGGAAGAAGGCGCCGGGCGTATCGCCGGTGAGTTCCTTCACCTTGTAGTTGAACTTGGTCGGACTGATGAGCATGTCGTGGCACACGGTGGCCACGTTGAGATCCATCTCCGTAGAGCGTTTCTCCATCGAGGCATACAGTTCGTCCATGAACTCGCGGTCGCGGTCGGCCATCACGTCGGCCACCGCCTGCGTATCGGTGCTCTCGCCCAACCGTCGCCGTAGCGACTTGACAGCCGAGAGTTGCGACTCGACAAGGGCGCGGAGGTAGAACGGGTCGAAGGGCTTGGTGACGTAGGCCACGGCCCCCATACGCAGTCCGTCGATCTGCTCCTTCATCTCCGACTTGGCCGTGATGAGCACCACGGGTATGTGGCTCGTGGAAAGGTTGTCCTTCAGCCGGCGGCACAGATCGTAGCCCGACATCTCGCCCATGACCACGTCGCTCAGCACGATGTCGGGGTTCAGATCTTCGATGTCAGCCAGGGCCGACTCGGCCGAGTAGCGGTTGTGTACGTCGTAGGTGTCGGCAAAGACCGACCGGATGTATTGCGCCACGTCGGTATCGTCGTCGACGATGAGGATACGCCTTTTTCCTGCGCCCTCTGTGGCAGCGTTGTCAGGCGTCTCTTCTGCGGACGGCCGTCCTACGGGCAACTGCATCACGCTATGGGCCTCAGCGGTCGTCTCGCTGTCGGTATAAGCCTCGCGGTCGACAGGCAGTGTGACGCAGAACTCCACTCCGGCCTCGCCCTCGCGCATCACGTTGCCTACGGTGACATCGCCGTGATGAAGCGTGGCCAGTCTCTTGACATAATACAGGCCGATGCCTGTACCCCATCCATAATGATGACCACTCTCTGTGTCAGCTAATTGATAGTAACGTTTGAAAACGTCGGTCATCTTGTCGGCGGCGATGTGTGAGCCGCTGTTGTAGACGCTAATGGTGAGTCGCCGGCAGGCGGCGGTGTCGGCGGTGTCTGCGTTTTGATTGTTCTCTGTTGTAGCCGTAATGACGATGTGCCCGCCTGTAGGTGTGTGCTTCAAAGCATTGGTAAACAGATTGCTCAGGATTTTTTCGAGTTTATCGACATCCATCCAGGCCAAGCAGTCGTCAGCGGTTACTCTCGTGTCCAGGCCGATGCCGCGCACACGGGCAGAGTCGGCAAAGGTTGTCGCCAACCTTTCCAGTTCTGCCGTGGCATCGACCGGACACACTTTTAGTCTCAGGGCGTCAGTCTCCAATTGATTGAAGTCCAACATCTGGTCAATAAGTCTCAACATACGGTTTACGCTCAGGCATATACGGTCGAGCGTGGCCCGGGCGTGTCGTGGCAGGGTCTCGTCGGCAAGCAGTTGCATGAGCGGTCCGGCGATGATGGTGATGGGGTTGCGGAACTCGTGCGAGATGTTGGCGAAGAAACTCATGTTCATCTCGTTGGTGCGTTGCTCCTGTTCGAGTCGCAGACGGCCCGTGCGCAACCGCAGGTAGAGCGTGTTGGCGCAGTATAGGGTCAGGAGCGCGAGCGCAGCGTAGAGCATCCATGCCGCGGCCGACTGCCAGGGAGCGCAGCGCACGGTCAGGCCGATGCTCCGCGTGGCCAGCGTGTGGCCATCCTCAGAGGCTACCAGTCTTAGCCGGAAGGTGTAGTGTCCGGCCGGGAGCCGGGCGTAGCGGGCCACGTGGCGGTAGGTGGGCGCTTGCCAGGTCTTGTCGTAGCCCTCCAGCATGTATTCGTACATGAGCGACGGCCGTCCGCCGTAGTCGGGACTGTAGAAGCGCAAGGTCACGTCGCTGCGGTCGTGGGGCAGGGTATAGTGGCTGCCGTCGCTGAGCGAGGCATTGATGGCGTAGGTGCGGCGGTCGGCGTCGCGCGTCTCCAGTCCGTAGATGTAGAGCCCGGGCTGAGGGGCGGCAGAGGCCGTCTCGGGTGACAAGAAGAAGCATCCGTCCGATGATCCCAGTACCACACGGCCGTCGGGAGCGATGCAGATGGCATTGTCGAAGAACTGGCGGTTCCAGTCGTTCTGGCTCGACGATACCAGACTGTTCATCAGTATCTCGCCCGTCGTCGGGCGGTAGCACACGGCATCCTTGATGGTGGTCACCCACAGTTGGTGGAGCCGATCCTCGACGAGCGCCTGTACGTGTACGTCGTTAACCGAGGTCATGCGTGTGGAGCGGCCGCTGTGCAGATCGAGGCGGTAGAGGCCCGACCGCTTGGTGCCGAGCCATACGGTGCCGCGTGAGTCGATGCGGGCGAAGGCTGGGTCGACATTGCCGTAGGGCAGGTCGCCGCTGATGTGTAGGGGCGTGAAGGTATGGCTGTCGGTGTTGTAGACGGTGACGTGCATGTTGCGCATGAAGAGCAGCAGGCGGTTGCTGCCGAGCGCCATGAGTTGGGTCTCGTCGTCGTACCACTCACCCGGTACGGCGATAGAGTCGGGACGTTCCGTGCCAAACGTATAGCGGAGCAGTGCGCCGCAGTTGCTACTCACGTACAGGTGGTCGCCGATGCGTGCGCCGCTGCCCAGCGTGCCAAGGGGCGCAGACGGTGTGGCCTTCCCGCCCTCGACGGTGAGCGAGGCTTCGCCGAGCGTGCAGCCGAGCACGCGGCGGTTGCCCACGAGCCAGCAGCGGCGGTCGTCGAGCGGCACGACGGCCCGCAGTTCCTGTCGTGGCGCATTGATGCCGAGCGCCGTGGCGGTGGGGTCGGAGAAAAGGTCGCGGTAGAAGTATTGCCGCCAGCGGTCGGTGGCGGTGTCGTAGACGTAGAGGCGAAGGGTTGTGCCGGCGAGAATCTGTCGGCCGACGGTCGACAGACAGGTGACGTCGCGGCCTTCGGTGGCGCGGGCCAGGGCGTTGTTGTTGGCCAGGGCGTAGCGGCGTATGTCGTCGGAGATGACTTGGAATCCGGCGTTGTGGTAGCCTATCCACAGATTGTTGTCACGGTCGCGGTAGACGGTCTGTACGATGTCGCGCGGCTTGTTCATGGCCAGCGTGTCGGCATCGGTGACGGTGACAAGGGCATTGGGGTCTTTGTGCATCAGACGGCGGGCACGGCCGTCGGCCAGTGGAGTGATGCGGCCGTCGTCGGCCACGAGGAAGAACTGGCTGCGGTTGCGCACCACGACCGCCTTTGCCGGTGTGGGCATGTCGGCATCGGCGATGACGGTGATGCAGTCGTCGGTAGAGGGCAGGTCGAAACGGCGGAAGCGGCTGGCTCCCTCGTGGCGTGCCAGTCCGTTTTGCGTGCCTACCCACAGATGTCCGTCACGGCCGGTGTGCAGCACGTTGACGTAGTCGTCGGGCAGGGCGGTGGTGTCGCGTGTGTCGTGGAAAAACTGGGTGAAGGTCTCGCCATCGTACACATTGATGCCGGCCGACGTGCCAATCCATATCCTCCGCAGACTGTCTTGGGTGATGGCCGTGACATTGAGCGAGGAGAGCATGTTGTCGCGCCCGGTGTGTGGTCCGGTCGGTTCGGTCTGTCTCGAAGTGCGGCGGTAGCCGGGATCAAAAGTGTAAGTGGCGGCCAACACAAGAAAAATGGCCGTTGCCAGGGTCAGAAGTATTTTTTTCATGGGGTAAAGTAGCGTCGGGATGTCGGGACGGCAGCCTTATGGGGAAAGGCGTCCCCGAAGAGTCCCCTGTCTTGTCAAGGGAGTGTTGTCTGCAAATCTACACAAAAATAGTGAGATATGCGGTGTTATGGCTCGAAAAATATGCATCTCATAGCCCCTTAGGTAGGGTGTTCAAAATCTATTCGGATTTTAAGGACCATAGACAAAAGCCTGTATGCTATTCTTCGGTGACTCCCCACTTTCGCAGCAGGGTGAGGTCGGCAGCCGTGAAACCGGCGTGGCGCAGGGTGATGGCCTCGTTATGGTCGTTGAGATAGCGGCGGGGACCGCAGTGGTAGTCGGGGCTGGCGACAGACTTGGTGGCTTGCAGGCGTGGGGAGACGATGCCGGCAAGATGGAGAAGGGTGTGGAAGGTGGAAACGCTGCTCTGTACCTGTGCATCGGCGTTGCGGCGCAGACCGTCGATGATATGTGGAAAGGCGTTGCGGTAGGCATCGGATGTCCATACGGCGAAGGGCACGTGCAGTTCGTAGTACGACGGTACGGGAGAGGCGTGGAGGAAGAGTTGGCGACGGTCGTCGTAGATGTTCTCTCCGTGGTCGGCCGTGTAGAGCAGGGCTGATAGTCCCCCGTGGGAGCGCAGCAGCGAGGCGATGCCGCCGAGCAGACGGTCGGTATAGGCGATGGCGTTGTCGTAGGCGGCGGTGAGCGACGGCCGGTTGGATGGCCGTGCTTCGACCGGACTGTCGGGCAGGTATTGCGCAGCACTGCGGGGATAGCGCTCGCGGTAGTTGAAGTGGGCCCCGTAGGTATGGAGCACGACAAGGAGTTTGCGGTGGCCACCGCCGAGCGTGCGGCGCAGACTGTCGAGCAGGGCGGTGTCGTAGACGCAGGAGTCTTCGGGTAGTGCGTCCTTGATGAAGCGACACTCGTCGGCCTCCTCGCCGAAGAAGTCGATATACGAGTGGTTGCGTCGCTGATTGGAGAGAAACACCGTATAGAATCCCGCCTCTCGGAAAGCCGTAATGAGGCCCCGCTGTTGTGGTAGACTGTCGAAGTCGGCGGCCGACACAGCCGAGAGCAGCATCGGCACACTCTTGTGGGTGGTGTTCGACTGCGAGAGTACGTGGGTGAAGCGCGTCACGCCACGGTCGGTGCGGAGCCAGGGAGAGGTGTCGCGTGTGTAGCCGTAGGCAGAGAACTCCATGGCGCGGGCCGTCTCGCCGATGACGAGCACATAGGTCTCGGTGCTGTCGGCCGGATGGGTGGCATGGGCATCGAAGGTGAAGTGGGCGGCGAGTTCCCCGTGGCGGGCGGTATCGTAGGAGCGGTCGATGGCGAGGCAGAGGTTGTAGACGGCATTGACGGGGTACATCTGGTCGGTCATGCGGTAGGCGGCATCGACAGTGTAGCAAAGGGCGGTGAGCAGCAGTCCGGCGGCGGCACCAGAGAAACCAGTGCGCAGGGCCTTGCGGCGGAACCTTTCGCCGATGCGTGTCCCTCTCATGGTAGCCACCGTTGCGACGGCGAGTAGCGGCAGGTAGATGATGATGACGGCAGCGACGGCCGGAATGAGATTGTCGAGCAGTTCGAGTGCTTCACCGGCATTGGTGGTGACGAGATTGAGAAACATGTCTACGGCGATGACCGACCGCCCGTAGAGATAGAGCAGCACCGTCTGGAAGGCGGCGAAAAATATCAGCGGGAAGAGCATCCACACGGCGCGTCCTGTACGGCGGACGGCAACGGCCAGCAGCAGATAGACCGACACGGGCAGCACGACGTTGGCTATGCGGGCTATGACGGTCATCGGTTCGGTGAAGGCCAAGACGACGTTGGGCAAGGCCAAGGCGATGACCGTGGCGATGACCAAGCGATGAGGGGCGGTGCAGTATCGGATAATTTTTCTAAGGGATATCATTCTAAGGGAAATCGTTGGGAGGAAGGTTTTGTGCGAATCAGAGGAAGTTTTTGTACGGATCAGAGGAAGTTTTTGTACGAATCCGAAGTGCGAGCCCGCCTAAAAAGTGCGAGCCCGCCTAAAAAGCTTCGTTGATGTTGAAGAGGAAACCTGATTGTCCGGCTTTTCCGAAACCGTAGTCGAGACGCACGTTGACGTTTTTCTTGAACTCCCACCGGTAGCCCAATCCGTAGTTGGGCAAGAGACGGTCGAAGCGCATGTCGCCGAAACGGTGGAACACGGTGCCGACGCCCGCCCAGACGACGATGCCATTGCGTCGCCAGACGTGCTGCCGCAGTTCGATCTGCGCCTCCATCTTGTTGCGGTCGCGGTAGCGTCCCTCGTAGTAGCCGCGCATGGAAAAAGCGTTGCCCAGGCAGGCGAGCATGTTCCACGAGGGATGACCCACATTGAAGGTAGACCGGAAGTCGACGCCGAACGTAGCACCGCGCCAAGCCCGTCCGTAGACATCGGCCCTGAGGTCGGTCGTGGAGAAGGCGTAGCGGTTGCCCATCCATCCGGGGTGGAACATCTGAGCGACCATGAGGTAGACCCCGCGGTGGGGAGCGGTGAGCACGTCGCGGGTATCATAGGCGAGGGTAGCGCCGATACCGGCGTTCCATGTGTGGCGGTCTTGTCCGTCGAGCAGTTCGGGGCGGGCAATGTCGCGGCCGATGGCATAGTCGTAGGCCACGGTCGGACCGATGTAGAGACCATCGGCCAAGCGTATGAGAAAACTCGCCTTGATCTGAGCCTGCCACCGCTTCATCTTGCTCTTGTTGGCGTCGTTGTCGCCCATGTCGTAGCCCATGCCCCAGAAGTAGCACGGGAAGGAGTAGAAGTAGAGCGTATAGTCGGTGCGGTAGCGGTCGTGCGGAAAGATATGGTTGCCGCGTATGCCCATCATATAGAAGCCCACGGTAGACACGTCGCCGAAGAGCGAGACGTTGGACGGAGGCAGGAGCGTGTCACTGGGTTCCGACCGGTATACCCCGGCGGCCACGAGGCCCAGTCCGAGTTTGGTGTCGGTACTGTAGTGCGGTCCGCCGATGACGCTGAAGTCGAACCGCCGGTGGTGCTTGTTCTTGTTGGCGTCGTTGAAGTAGTCGAGAAAGCGGGTGATGAGGCTCTTGCGCCGGGGCGCAGTGATGGTGTCGGGCACAGTGGCGATGACGCTGTCGGCAGAGACGCTGTCAGCGGTTATCTCCGCAGCACCGGCAGGGAGCGCGAGCATGAGGGTGAGGATGAGGGTGGCAATCTTCACGGGGTAAGTTTTTTTGTGGGTGGGTGTAGAGTGGGCGTGGGCGCCGAAGCGAGTCAGTACACGAGGCGCACGTTGTCTATCCAGAGCGTGTTGCCCACGGCTCCGATATAGGCTCCGCCGTGGCTGGAGGAGAACTGTACGATGAGGTGGGTGGGCGTAGCAGAGGCTGCGGCCCATCCCGTCTCCTTCACGGGTACGCTCTTGCCCTTGCTGTTGCGGGCATAGTCTACGGAGCGCAGTCCCATGGTGGCGGCGTTGTACCAAGCATTGTGGGTGATGTCGCCGTAGTGTATCTCATAGGTGGCGTTGTCTACCCATCCCGAAGTGGAGTGGGAATACTTGACGACGGCCGTGCCCACGCGCTGGGCGGTGATGTTGCCCTTGCTGTCCTCGGTGCGCCTTTGCAGGTAGAGTACCATGACGGCGCAGTCTTGTCCGGCGATGGTCTTCGGTGCGGAAAATCCGTTTTGGTGTATGCGGCTGCCGTTGCCGGCCACCTGTACGCGGTAGTCGTAGCGGATGGCCTTGGGACGTAGGGTGAAGGGAATGCCCCAGTTGAGCGCTTTTGGGCCGTCCTTGGTGCCGGTGATGGGTTCGCGCATGTCGCCCAGGAAGAGCGATCCGGCGGCGAGCACCTTGATGTTCATCATGCCCAGCACGCGGCAGGTCTCGATATGAGTCTGCAGTTTGGCGCAGTAACCGTTGTCGTGGCGGTCGCGGTAGACGGAGGTGTTGGTCTTGACAACGCCCATGACCTTGGCCATGACGTTGGAGGTACCCCAGGGCGAACCGCCGAGGTTGGTGTAGGGTTGGGTTGAAGTAAGGGTTTGGTCGGGACCTATCTCGTAGAGGGTCTTGGTGTTGCCTCCGATGATGGCCGACTCTTTGACTTGGCGCACCACCCAATGGTCCATATTGCCGTATTTGAGGGGTACTTCCTTCTCGCCGGCGTGCGTCGGCAGAACGGCAAAAAACAGCAAGGCAAAGATCTGGGTGTGACAGAAGTGTTGCATTTAGATTACGTTCTTTTGAATACCGGCTGCAAAATTAGCAAATAAATATCTCATCTGTGTAGTCTTTTGTATACACAAAGTGTTCCGTATGTCACGGATATTGGGCGCAATGGCCGATGAGAAGGAAGAACCAGTGTCGGGGTGCGTGATAAAGTCGGGAAACAGGGCAGGCAGGTATTTTGGAAAGAAACCTTGGCGAGGAGCCCAAAAAAACGCCGGGGTGTGGCCCCGGCGAATGTTGTGTGTCTTGTATTTCTTGTGTATTCCGCTTTTCTATTTCCCGTTTCCTTTCCCCTTTGTTCCGCAGGCTACGCTGACGGCGCGTTGTACGATGGGGTTGCTCTCGTTGATGACCTGGAAGTACTGGTCCATATCCCACAGGTCGCGAGCGACGAGGGCCTTGACTTGCAGGCGGAGTTGCGGCAGGGTGTGCTGGAGTTCATCGTCGTCGGCGGGCTTGATGTTTTGCTTGGCGGCCTCGGTGATGATGTCGTCGATGAGCGATTGGGGTACGGTGTAGCCGTCAAGGAAGGTCTCGAAGGTGGGGTAAGCCTTGCGGAGTTCGCGGCGGTGGGCATCGACGTACTTCAGGTTGGCGTTGATGATGAAACTGCGTGCAGCCAGTTGGCGGTGGAACTTGGTGTAGAGGGTGGTGTCGAGCGGCACGAAATAGTCGGGCATGATACCACCTCCACCGTATACCGTGCGGTGGCGGCGCAGGGTGTAGCAGCGTAGAGAGTCGTCGAAGTGTATGCTGTCTTGCGAGTAGAGTTCGCCGTGGCGGAACCGCTTCTCGATGTCTTGCTCATAGTCGCGGGCGTCGCCCTTGGTGTAGGGTTTTTGTATGCAGCGTCCGGCGGGGGTGTAGTAGTGGGCGATGGTGAGGCGTATCATCGAACCGTCGTCAAACTCGATGGGGCGCTGTACGAGTCCCTTGCCGAAGGAGCGGCGGCCGATGACGGTGCCGCGGTCTTGGTCTTGTATGGCTCCGGTGAGGATTTCGGCGGCTGAGGCCGAATATTCGTTGACGAGCACGAACACACGTCCCTCGCGTAGGGTGCCGTTGCCCTTGGCACGGTATTCTTGGCGTGAGGTGGCGCGGCCCTCGGTGTAGACGATGAGGTCGTTCTTCTGTAGCAGTTCGTTGGCAATCTGCACGGCCGTCATGAGGTAGCCGCCGCCGTTGTCCTGTAGGTCGATGACAAGGTCTTGCATGCCGTGGCGACGCAGGGAGTCGACGCTGGTCATAAACTCGTCGTAGGTGGTGGCGCCGAACGACCCGATGCGGATGTAGCCCAGTGTGGGGCGTAGCATGTAGGTGGCGTCGATGGTCTTGACGGGTATCTTGTCGCGGGTGACGGTGAAGTAGATCACGTCGGGTATGCCGCGGCGCACGATGCCCAGCCGTACCTTGGTGCCTTTGGGACCGCGCAGACGGCGCATGATGTCCTCGCGGGCCATCTTGACACCGGCAATGGCGGTATCAGACACGCTGACGATGCGGTCGCCGGCGAGGATGCCCACCTTCTCGGAGGGGCCGCCGACGATGGTCTGTATGATGAGGAGGGTGTCTTGTGACATATTGAACTGTATGCCGACGCCCTCAAACGACCCGTTGAGCGACTCGGTCATCGACCGCGTCTCCTTGGCGGTGGTGTAGGAGGAGTGGGGGTCGAGTTTCTCGATCATGCCGCGTATGCCGTCCTCGACGAGTTTCTTCTCGTCGACGGAGTCTACATAGAGGTTGGTGATGGCCATTTCGGCAATCTGCAGTTTGCGCATGGGACTGTCTGCCCCGAAGTTGACGCGCATCTGTGCCTGCACGGTGATGGTGGCGATGGCCAGCACGAGCAGCAGGGCGATACGGTATGCTGTGTTTTTCATTTTTTCTGCGTTTTTTCTGTGGGAGAACAACCGTTTTTTTAGTTTATCGTATACATATTATAAAAAAACGTATACCGGTGCGCATCAGGCTTCGCCTTCGGCCTCGTCGGGTAGGTCTTCCTCGACGACGAGGTTGTCGATGATGAAGTTCTGACGCTCCATGGTGTTCTTGCCCATGTAGTATTCGAGGAGTTTCTGTACTTGATCGTTCTTGTGGAGGGTGACCTGTTCGAGGCGCATATCCGGTCCGATGAAGTGCACGAACTCTTCGGGAGAGATTTCGCCGAGACCTTTGAATCGGGTGATCTCCGGGTCAGGGCCCAACTCGCGGATGGCCGTGAGGCGTTCCTCGTCGCTGTAGCAGTAGCGGGTGACAAAGTCGCTCTTCTTCTCCTTGCCGGTGAGTCGGGCATCGGCTTCGGCCACCACCTTCTTGTTCTTGATTTTGGTGCGGCGGTTGCGTACACGGAAGAGCGGGGTCTGCAGTACGTAGACGTGGCCTTTCTTGATGAGGTCGGGGAAGAACTGCAGGAAGAAGGTGATGATGAGCAGGCGGATGTGCATGCCGTCGACATCGGCATCGGTGGCGACGATGACCTTGTTGTAGCGCAGGGTGTCGAGTCCGTCCTCGATGTCGAGGGCCGCCTGGAGAAGGTTGAACTCCTCGTTTTCGTAGACCACCTTTTTGGTCAGTCCGTAGGAGTTGAGCGGTTTTCCGCGTAGGGAGAACACGGCTTGGGTGTTGACGTCGCGGCTCTTGGTGATCGATCCGCTGGCCGAGTCGCCCTCGGTGATGAAGATGGATGACTCCTCCTTGCGGTCGTTCTTGGCGTCGGAGAAGTGTATGCGGCAGTCGCGCAGTTTGCGGTTGTGCAGGTTGGCTTTCTTGGCCCGCTCGCGTGCTATCTTGGTGACGCCGGCCATGGCCTTGCGCTCGCGTTCGCTCTCGACGATCTTCTGCTGCATGGTTTCGGCCACATCGGTGTGTATGTGGAGGTAGTTGTCTATTTCGCGCTTGATGAAGTCGCCGACATACTTGTTGATGCTTTCTCCGCCGGGTGCCATGGCGAGCGACCCGAGTTTGATCTTGGTCTGCGACTCAAACATAGGTTCCTCCACGTTGATGGCGATGGCGGCGACGAGACCGTTGCGGATGTCGGTGAACTCGTAGTTCTTGGAGAAAAATTCCTTGATGGTGCGGGCGATGTGCTCCTTGAAGGCGCTCTGGTGCGTACCGCCCTGGGTGGTGTGCTGTCCGTTGACAAACGAGTGGTACTCCTCTCCGTACTGATTGGTGTGGGTGAAGGCGATCTCGATATCCTCTCCCTTGACGTGTATGATGGGGTAGAGCGAGTCGTTGGTCATGGTGTCGGTGAGCAGGTCGGCCAGTCCGTTGCGCGAGAGTATGCGGCGGCCGTTGTACATGACGGTCAGTCCGGAGTTGAGATAAGTATAGTTGCGGAGCATGGTCTCCACGATGTCGTCGTGGAAGGAGTAGCCGGTGAAGAGGGTGGGGTCGGGCTCGAAGTAGATGTAGGTGCCGTTCTCGTCGTCGGTGGGTGTGGTGGTATCGGTCTGCAGTACGCCGCGGCTGAAGACGAGCGTGCGTACCTGGCCTTCGCGGTAGGAGCGCACCTCGAAGTGGGCGCTGAGGGCGTTGACCGCCTTGACACCGACGCCGTTGAGTCCGACACTCTTCTTGAAAGCCTTGGAGTCGTACTTGCCTCCGGTGTTGAGCACCGATACGGCCTCGACGAGTTTGCCTTGGGGAATGCCGCGGCCGTAGTCGCGTACGGAGACGCGCAGGTTGTCGTCGACATCGACCTCGATGCGCTTGCCGGCGTTCATCTTGAACTCGTCGATGGAGTTGTCGATGACTTCCTTGAGCAGTACGTAGATGCCGTCCTCGGGCAGGTTGCCGTCACCCAGTCGGCCGATATACATGCCGGGTCGGGTGCGCACGTGCTCCATGTCTGAGAGGTGGCGTATGTTGTCGTCGGTATAGGCGACTATGGTCTCTTCACTCATCTTGTTGCGGTTGTGGCGTGCCGCGGGGCGGTGCGCCGGTGTTGGTAGATATAGGTGTGGACTGGTATCAGCCGATGGTCTTGCGGTAGCACTTGCGGCGCTTGTGCATGACGGGGCTGAGTGCGCCCCACTGACTTTGTACGCCCTCGTTGCTCTCCAGTTCGACCTGGGTCTCGCCCCACTCGAAGCCGTAGGCCTGGTAGCGGGGAATGAGGTCGGCAAACATCAGGGCGTTGGCACCCTTGGAGCGGTACTCGGGCAGTACGCCGAGCAGGAGCAGGTCGACGATGTTGGTCTTGTGGTGACGGATGGCGCGCAGCAGGTGCCACCATCCGAGGGGCAGCATACGTCCGCGGTGACACTTTTGCAGGGCGTGCGAGAGTGAGGGTATGGTGATGCCTACGCCCACGAGTTTCTTGTCGGCGTTCCAGTCTTCGATGAGGGTGATGAGGCTGAGGTCGGCCAAGGGGAAGTACATCTCGACGTACTGGTCGATCTGTCGGTCGCTGAGTTGCGAGTAGCCGTAGAGGTCTTTGTAGGTAGAGTTGACCAGTTCGAAGATCTTGCGTCCGTAGCCGTCTTTGAGCACATCCTTGCGGGTGAGTTTTCTGACGTGCAGGTTGTAGCGTTTCTCGATCATGGCCGCAATCTTGGCGTACTTCTCGGGTATGGTGTCGGGCACGTAGAGTTTGTACTCTACATACTTGTTGTCGACCTCCCATCCGCCGAGTTTCTCCATGTGCTCGGGGTAGTAGGGGTAATTGTAGATGGTGGGCATGGTGCCGAGTTGGTCGAAGCCCCAGGTGAGCATACCTTCGGGGTCCATGTCGGTGAAGCCGAGCGGTCCGACCATCTCTGTCATGCCGTTTTCGCGTCCGTAGGCTTCCACGGCATCGAAGAGGGCGCGCGACACGTCCATATCGTCGATGAAGTCGAGCCATCCGAAGCGTACCGACTTGCGTCCCCAACGGTCGTTGGCGCGGTGGTTGATGATGGCGGCCACACGTCCTACCATGCGTCCGTCGCGGTAAGCCATGAAGTATTCGGCTTGGCAGAATTCGAAGGCGGCGTTCTTGTCCTTGCGTAGCGTGTTCACCTCGTCGGTGTAGAGGTTGGGCACGTCGTAGGCATTGCCTTCATATAGGTCGTAGTGGAAATCGATAAACTGTCGCAGGTCGTAGCGCGAGGCTACCTTCTTGATTTCTATTGATGACATCTCTGTGCTTGTTGATGGTGTTGTTCTCCTTGGGTCGGCCTTCTGTGGACGGTCCTTGTCGGGGAATGCGCCGGCGGCGCTATGCTGTATGCTGCTGATATGGGTGGCTGATGTATACTATATACAGTTCGCCTTGAAACGTGCAAAAATACTGAAAATCATGCGAAATACAAAATCCGAGGCGGCTTTTTATGATATTTTACCCCAAAGGAGGGACGGAGGAAGGAATGGTATCGCGCAATGGAAAGACGGAAAAAAGGGATTTTTGGGAAGGGTTGGCGGTAAAATGTCGGTCGATGTTTTGCCGTTCCTTGCAGTTGCAGTAATTTTGCAGACAGAATGAACAAGGACATACGCAATATCATCTTTGATCTCGGTGGCGTGCTTGTCGGACTCGACGGCGAACGGTGCATACGTGCCTTCGCACAGATTGGGTGCGACGCCATCGCCGACTATGTGGCCGAGCACCGCACGGAAGACCTGTTTCTTGAGATAGAGCGCGGACTGATCACCGTCTCGCAGTTCTGCGACGAGGTGCGGCGCATCAGCCGGTGCACGGCCACCGACAGTCAGATCGTGTGGGCATGGAACGAACTGCTCACCACCATCCCCGATAGCAAGAAAGAACGGCTGCTGCGGCTCCGTGCCGCCGGCTACCGCCTCTTTCTGCTCTCCAATACCAACGAGATGCACTGGCAGCGGGCCTGCTGCCTTCTCGAATATCGTGGCCACACGGCCGCCGACTATTTCGACAAGGTATATCTCTCCAACGAGATGCACCTCGTCAAGCCCGATACCGCCATCTATGCCGCCGTGCTTGACCAAAGCGGTCTTGCGGCCGGCGAGACCCTTTTCATCGACGACCGCGAGGAGAACCTCACGGCGGCGGCCCAGTTGGGCATCCATACCTTCCATGAGCGTCCCGACCATCGGTGGGAAGACCTTCTCACGCTCGACTGAACATCCAGACATGCAGACACTACATATATCCATGACCTCGCACCCCGCCGCCGTGCAGCCTTCTGTGGCTACCATCGGATTTTTCGACGGTGTGCACCGCGGTCACCGCTTTCTTCTCGACCATGTCATCGCTGAGGCGCGTGCCGACGGACTGGCATCGATGGCCGTCACCTTCGACCGCCATCCGCGTCAGGTGCTGCACAGCGACTATGTGCCGCAGGCCCTTTCCACGCCTGACGAAAAGTTGCAGTTGCTTGCCGCTACCGGTATCGACTATGCGGCCGTGCTCCACTTCGACCGCGATATGGCGGCTTGCGGCGCCCGCGACTTTATGCGTGACATACTCCGCGACGGCCTGGGTGTGCGACGACTGGTCATCGGTTACGACCACCGGTTCGGCCACAACCGTGCCGAAGGGTTCGACGACTATGTGCGCTATGGCAGCGCACTGGGCATGACCGTCGAGCAGGCACCGGCCCTTGATGCCAGCGGAGAGCAGGTCAGTTCGTCGCTCGTGCGCCGCCTGCTCCTTGCCGGCGAGGTAGAGCGTGCCGCCTCGTGTCTCGGTCGCCCGTATAGCGTGTCGGGCGTTGTCGTCGGCGGCTACCGCGAGGGGCGCCGTATGGGTTTCCCCACGGCCAATCTCGACATTGCCCATCTTGGCCAGATGCTGCCCGCCGTCGGCGTGTATGCCACGCAGGTGTGCATCGCAGGTGAGGAAAAACCCCTGCACGGCATGACCAATATCGGCCGTCGTCCTACCTTCGGCACACACGGTGTGACCGTAGAGACCTATATCCTCGACTATGCCGGCGACCTCTACGGACGGCAGATGACGCTGACGTTCATGTCGCGTCTGCGTGGCGAGCGTCCCTTCGGCTCGCCCGAAGGCCTGGCCGCCCAACTCTCGGAAGACCGTGAGGCCGTGCGGCGGTTTTTCGGGGATGGAGAAAGAAAATCGTAGAAAATAAAGAAATAATAAATGCCGATTTCCATCATCCCGATGAAACCGGATTTTTTTAGAACCTGACAAAAAGAAAAAATGATGAATAGTTCAGAATCGTCTACCAAGAAGACGCTCTTCGACGCCTTCTTCTATCTTGTGGCGTATGCCGTCATACAAGTGTTCCTGGATCTTGTCGGAGGCCTCGTGTTTTCACGCCCCGACCAGTTGGCCGTTCTCACGGTGACCACAACCCTTGCCAGCAGTGTGCTGACGGTGGCCCTGTTTGTGTGGCGTGGCTGGTCGCCCTTCTCGCGGACGTATATCCAGACACGCCCGTGGGCGCTGCTGATGTGGGTCGTATGTCTGGCCGTCGGCCTGATAGTGCCCCTGCAACTGTTGCAAGAGGGTATCGGTATCGACATGCCCGAGCAGTACAAGACCATCTTCACGCAGATGATGACCAGCGACTGGGGCCTTCTTGCCGCAGCGGTGGCGGCTCCTGTGGTAGAGGAGGTGGTCTTCCGCGGTGCCATCTTGCGCCGCCTGTTGCAGTGCCACTCGCTGCGTGGCCACTGGATGGCCATCGCCATTACCGCCCTCGCGTTCGCCGTGATGCACGGCAATCTTGCACAGGGGCTCAATGCCCTGCTCATCGGTCTGTTGCTCGGATGGCTCTACTACCGCACAGGCAGTATCGTGCCTGGCCTTGCCATGCACATCGCCATCAATACCTGTTCGACGCTCGTCATGCGGTTGATGCCCCAGACTGTCGACATGACCCTCATCCAACTCTATGGCGGCAGCACGGTGCGCATCGCCCTCTCCGTGGTCTTCTCGCTGGCCATCTGTGGGGCGGCTTTTTACCAGATATGCCGGGAGTTGAAGAAGTGAGGATGGGAACGGATCTCCTGACGGAGTTCACTCCCGTCCTACCAGCAGTTGGCGGGCAAACTCCCAGACGATGATGCCGGCCGTGACGCTCACGTTGAGCGAGTGCTTGGTACCAAACTGCGGTATCTCGATGCAACCGTCGCTCAGGTCGACCACCTCCTGGTGTACGCCCTTCACCTCGTTGCCCAGCACCACAGCGTAGCGGCGGTTGGGGTCGAGGGCAAGGCGTTGGAGTTTGGTCGAGCCTTCCACCTGCTCCACCGAGTAGACAAAGACACCCTCGGCGTGCAACTGCTCGACGGCTTCCGTGGCCGATGCAAAGTACCGCCATGCCACAGAGTCTTCACCGCCCAGTGCGGTCTTGTGTATCTCGGGATGGGGTGGGGTGGCCGTGATGCCGCAGAGACAGACCTGTTCTACACGGAAGGCATCGCAGGAGCGGAACACCGACCCTACATTGTAGAGCGACCGCACGTCGTCGAGAATCACCGTGAGCGGCAACTTTTGTGCTTGGCGAAACTCCTCAAGCGTGAGACGCTCCATCTCTATTGTACGTAGTTTGCGCATAGTGTATGTTTCTTTTTGAGGTGCAAACTTAGCAAAAAAATCCGAAAGTAGAGAAGTTTGTGCAAAGCCCCGCAAGAGTATAGCAAACAAAAGCCCCGCAAAATGGCGAGCATTTTGCGGGGCTTTTGTCTATTGTGCTATCTCATCACTTGACGACAAATTTCTTGTTGCGAGTGATGTAGATGCCGGGTTTCAGTCCGGTGAGCGGTTCTCCCTTCTTCCGTACCATCACACCATTGAGATTGTATACATCACCGTCTTCATCGGTGATGGTGGTGTCCTGGATGTAGGTGGTCTCGTCGACACCGAGCGACAACATCGACAGCGAGATGCCGGAGGCGTGGAAATAGCCGCGGAAACGTCCGATGCTGATGTCATCGGTATCGACCAAGTAGAACTTGTTGTAGGCGATGTAGTAGTTGCCGTCGTTGCCCGGCATGAAGACGGGCGAGTAGGTACCTACGAACGTGATGCCGCTCTGTCGGTCTTCGGGCGTATCGCCGTCGGGCTGTTCTATCTTAGTGGTACCCAGCGTATAGAGTACGGTGGGTGCGTCGGTCGAGAGATAACTGTTGATGGTGGTCGGCTTGATGAGGTAGGGTACGTTGGCCTCCATGCTGGTCACAGTGTTGAACCGGAGCATCTTGCCGTCAAACGCCGTCAGGCGTGCCACCTCTGTTCCCTTGCCGAACACCTCTTCGGGATGGGGTACGGCGCAAGGCAGACAGATGGTGTTCCACTCGTTTTTGTAGAACGTGCGGTAGAGCGTCACCTTGGCACTCTCCAGCGACTCAGGCATATAGTCCCTGCTCTCGTCGAGCAGTACCGACGGTGATATCTCGCGGAACACTACGTCGATGGCGGTCTGTCCCTCTACGGTCAGCGTGTAAGGCTCGCTGGTCTCTACAAAGGTGTCGTTGATGCGGTAGCCCGACAACTGATAGCCGTCGGTAGGCTGGGCATCGAGAACGATGGCGGTGCCGTAGTCGTAGATACCCGAGGCCGCATCGACAGATCCCTCATCGGTGTTGCAGGTGACGGTGACCTTGTAGGCTTCAAGGGCGAACACTGCCGAGATGTTGAGCGTGTTGCGGGCCTCCGTCTCATACGAGGCGTCGTAGGAGAGGATTTGTCCGGTGGCATTGTCCTTCCAGTACGAGAACTTATGACCGGCGGTGGGTACTGCCGTCATGACGATCGTTGAGCCGTAGGCCTTGGTGCCGGTGACGGTACCTGTGGTCTCTCCCTTCAGCATGGCTACGCTCTTGCCCGTGACGTCGGTAGCATCCGACGCTATGCTGACACTGCCGTAGTCGGCCGACGGGTAGATGGCGATATTGTAGTGCACAAGACCGTCCTTGAAGAGCATCCAGCGTACCTGCTTGCCCTCGGCACCATAGAATCCCTCGGTGTCCTTGATACTGTCTGTGCGTACCTGCAGAACGTAGAAACCGTTGTCGGTGAGGCGTTGCGTGTCGATCTTGAAGATGCGGCCGCTGCCCTCTGCCTGACTGATAGGCAGGTCGGTGGTCTGCACCTTGCCCTCGTGTCGCAGTTGGATATCGTCGCGGGTGAACGTAGTGGTGTTGATGTCCTTGTTGAACGTCACGGTGAGTTCCGTGATGGGTGCTTCCGCGATCTGGTCGTCGGCCGGCACGCTTTCTATCTTCTCTACGTCGAGGCGCACTTCCGGCATGGGCTCAAACTCCACGACGTAGTGGCGTGTGCCCGGGGCCGTGCTGAGGTCGGCGATGTGCAGACGGTAGTCGAGCATCGGGTCTATGCCGTCGCGCATCGTGTAGTCCGTAGTCCAGAAGTTTTCGGCGTCGAGCGCCTCGCCCGTATCCTCATTGGTGATACCGATGATGTTGGAGTACTTGCCGGCGGGGTTGGCCACCGATGTGTAGAACCATTCTTTCTGTGGTACGGTGACTGATATGCGGTAGCGGCTGTTGCCCAGTGATACTATCTCTGTGGCATCGCTGAGCGCCACGAGATCCTCGTCGGTGCCGTTCGACAGATAGATATGGTCAGGCTCGTCCTTGCTGTCGGCCACGTCGTTGGTGATCCATGCGCGGTAGGTGGTGTCGCCGATTTTGGCGTTGACACTATGGATGAGTTCGTGTATGGTCACCTTGTCGAGCAGCGTGAGGTCGGGGTTGCCGTAGTCGGTGACGTGGGTGACGCTCACATCGTAGTCGGTGAAGTGGCCGAGGAGCGAAGAGGTCAGTCCCCAGGTGGCGTACGACGACTTTCCGGCTCCTATGGTTCCAAACTCCGTGGCTATCTCGCCGGACAGCGACATGGCCTTTTCGCCTCCGTTGAGGCTTGAACTGACGATGGCGAAATCTACCGCCAGTCCCTTCTCGTTCTCCACAATCTTCGGTTGCTGGGTGAGCATGCGCACGTTGTTGGCGTCGCCGTTGCCCTTGTTGTGTATGAGCACGGAGAACTCGGCCGGGATGACCGGCTCCACAACGTCTGTCGTCAGTGGGTTGTCGCCGTAGATGTCGCGCTGCATGAAGTAGGTGAGGTCAAGTTCGGGCGACGGTTTCACCTGCAGGCTCACGGGATAGAGCGAGCGGTTTTGTACCGTAGATCCGTCGTTGAAACTCAGTGTACCTCCGAAACTGTAGGTGGTGAGCGTGTCGGGGGCAGCGTACTTGGTGGGGATGAAGAGGAACGTGGCCACGCCCTTCTTTCCTGCGTCCAGACTCCATTCGCCGTCCTTGTCACCACTGAAGCCCTCGATGCTTTCCACATTGATCTGCATCTCGTGCGAGGTAGACAACTCACCGGTACCCATGTTCGTGGCATTCACGTTGACAAGAATCTCGCTGAGGTTGCTACCGGAACTGTTGTCTATGGTGAGCGTGCCGCGGAAAGCCTGTCGGGTGAGCACCAGTTTCTGGCTGATCTCCAGTTTCACTTCGGCGCAGGTGTTCTCGGAGGCGGTCTCCTGATACTCCAGCCAGTCTTTGCGGGCCGAGTTGATCAGTTCGTCCATGTTGGCGAAGCCCATCTTTACCATAGCGGCTATGCAGTCGCTTCTCAGTTTCTGTATCGTGGCCAGAGAGTCGGTGTCGATGATGTTGTCGCTATCGTACTCCATGCCTGCCGTCTTGCGCCATTGGTTGCGGATGCGCTCCACGTAACTGCGCAGTGAGAAGTCATACACGTTGGCACGTTTGTTGGGCATGAGCGAGGTGAGGTAGGGGCCTACGCCTTCACTCTTGTCGCTGACGGTTGTGGTCTCGGGTATGGTGTTGAGGTCGAAGTCCCACAGGTCACCGTTTTTCCTCATCTGTGTCAGCATGTAGTCTACGTCCGACAGAGAGGTAACCAAGTCTTTGTAGAACTCGGAGGAGTTCATGGCTTCCGGTGCTCCGCTGAGCAGGATGTTTTCATCCCGGAACGAGTCGTAATATGCCATGTAGACCATCTGTTTCTGTCCCGAGGACTGAAGCAGGGCAGGTAGGTTGGAAGCCTTCACACTGGCCCCTGCTCCTCGTCTGGGAGAGATGTCTTTCTTGTTCAACGCATCTGTCACGGCATCTCGTATAGAGGTCAATCCGAGACATACGGCGCCTCCGACCAGTTTGGACTTAGGTAGTGCACTAATGATGTCGATGGCGCAATCGCCGATGAACTTCGATGTGGCGTATTCGCCGTCGTCGCTTGCCAGATAACTGATGGCGTAGTTGGTGCATGGCGGCAGTGGGTCGTAACAGAGACATTCGCACATCATGCATAACAACTTTATGATGGCCGCCACGTCTACTTTGCCCGCAGCATTGGCGCTCATAGGGCCGCTAAGGTCTATAAGTCCGGGTCCGCTTGAGCCGCTTGTAGATATGGAGAATGGGGAAGAAATACCGTTGCCACTGCCTTTACACTTGAAATCGCTTGCACCCCAGTTGAGGGCTTTTGCTATCCAGGCAAGTTTGCTGTCAGGACCGCAAGCCCATGAGTACCGTACTCCCATGCTTCCATAGCATTCTGACGAGCCGCCAGTACCGCCAGCGTTTCCGCTGCCGCCCGACCCGCTGGATGAACCGCCGGATGACCCGCCGTCACCACCAGAGCCGGTGCCTCCACCGTCTCCGCCAGTGTCAGTTCCTCCTCCGCCGATGCCAGTTCCTCCGCCGCCAGTACCAGTTCCTCCGCCGGATGAACCGCCGTCACCGCCAGTGCTTCCGCCAGACGAGCCGCCGTCGCCGCTGCCGTCGCCGGATGAACTGCCGTCGCCGCTGGACGAACCGCCGCCAGATGTACTTCCGCCGTTGTAATCCTCCTCGTGCATGACGAGTATCGGTATGACGTAACTCTGCTCAGGGGCAAGACTGAATCCGCGGTATTCTACCATGGGCTTGAACACGAATCCGGTTGCCGTAGGGAGTGAGTACTGTACGTCTTCCGCTGTGATGAGTCCCAAGTTGCGCAGCACCACGTTCATGAGTGCGCTCTTGCCGGGGGCAATCTCTTCGAGGCACAGTGTGTCGGGAGCGGTGATTTCCACCACGGGCACCGGCACTTGTGTCTCGTAGGTCACCTTGGTGACAATCTCATATTCGTCTTCCACCTCGGTCTCTTCCACTTCCCATGTCACGCTGATGGCTTGGTAACTGATGGTGGCGAGGTGCTCGGTGGTCGTGCCGGGGCTGACCAGCACGTTCTGGTTGTAACTGTCGTGCTTCGGGGCCGTCACCGAGATGTGGTAGTAGCCCTCGTTGATGTTCTCGAAGAGCAGGCTGCCGTCGTCGCCCGTCACGTCAGACATCACCAGCGCACCGGTGTTGTAGTCGGTGAGTTTCACGGTGGCACCGCTCACATAGGGATGTTCGCCATCCTTGTTGCCGTAGATAGTGTTCTCGTCCTGCACTTTTACGCGTAGGCTGCCCTGCTCGTCGCTCACCACCTTGACGTTGAAGTTCACTTGCTTGCCGTCGCCCTTCTCGCAGTTGATGGCGATGGTTCCCTTTTGTATGATGTTCACGTCGAAGTCGGCGGCGTTGAAACGCAGCATGACGGTGGCACTGTCGCCTGTCGCCATCGACGGCATCGTCGACGGTGTGGCCAGACTGACAAACGACGATAGGGCCTGCGGCAGATCGACAGTGATCTTTCCGGTTTCGGCCAGTCCCGTGTTGGTGATGACGATGGGGTAGAGGCGCGACTTGCCCTTGGTCACGGTGGTATTGATGCTATTGGTCTCTACCACGAGTGTCGGCGTATGTTCTTGTGTGTAGTTGTAGGTCATCACGTCGAGCGAGGCGCCCTCGTCTGTGGTGATGGAGAACGACAGGCGATCCCAGTAGTTTCCTTCAGATAGGGCGGTGGGCAGGATGACGTACTTTATCTCGGCAGAACCATTGCCCGGCAAGAGGCTTACGCCGGTGAACGTGATGGTGTAGTTGCCAGGATCGGCACAGTTGGCCTTGACATTGTGCAGGTCAAGGTCAGACATGTTTTTCAGTTCTATCGTCCCCTCGTAGGGTTCGTTCAGGTACAGTTTGTTGGTGATGTAACTGGTCGTCTTGCGGCTGAGGCCATAGACCTTGAAGGAGCCGTTGGTCGTGGTCAGTCCCTCACCGGGCATGCACACACCGTAACTGAACTCGCCGCCCATACCTGCCGGTATGGTGTAGGTGACGGAGAAGTTGCCGCTCTTGTCGCTGGTGGCAGACAGTGTGGTGCGCGATCCGGCATAGATCACGTATGCCTCCACCTTGGAGTCGGTCGCTGCCGTTCCGCTATTGTTCTTCACGGTTCCCGACAGTACCACCTCGTCTCCCATCAGGTATTTGTCCTTTTCGGAAGCGATGGTGTAGGCGTATGCGGTCGTCACCTTGATGTCGGCCACGGCAGTGTTGTTCAGCGTCTGCAGTTCCGTGATGATTCCTTCGGGATTGATCTTGGCGGTGATGGTGTAGTTGCCAGGAACGGAGGGGGCGGTCAGTTGTCCCGTGACGGTGTATGTGCCGCCTACGGGTATGGCCTTTTCGGTCTGCAGTATGGTGGTCGTGCTGCCGATGGTCAGTTTTATGGGGGTGGAGGCAGGCAGTTCCTTGGCACCGATATTCTTGACAGTCAGTTCTACACTGACCGTGCTTCCGGCTTCCACTTCGGTGGCAGCCACAGGCTTCTGCATCTCTGCGTCGGGCAAGGTCTGGTCGGAGATGAGCATCCATACCGATCCGGGACTATACCCCTCGGCACTGGCCACGACCGACAGCGTGCGGTTGCCCTCGCTCTCGTCATTGCTCAGGGCCGCAAAGGTGGTGGTGACGCTGGCCGAGCCAGCCTGTATGGTGACCGTCTTGGCATACGCCACATCGGTGGCCGTGGTGCTGAGGGTGACGGTCAGTGGGGCAGACGTGTCGTCGTTGCGGCTGACGGTGAGTGTTGCACCCTGGGCATCGCCCTCCAGGATGGTGGTCTTGTTGGAGACGATGGAGAGGGTCGGACCGTCGTTGTCGTTGATGGTGATGGTGTCAGACACCGCTGTCTGCTTGTCGCCAATGGCCGAGCAGCCGCAGTCGGTGATGTAGACGGCAGCGGTAAACTTTATCTTCCTTGTGCCGTCCACCTTCTGGTTGTCTTTCACACCGATGGGGAAGGTGGCTTCCTCTACGCCTGCATCCATAGTGACGGTACTGGAGTAGTAGAGGTCGCCCGCGCCGTCATCGCTCAGTTTGAGTGTGATCTTGCTGTTGGTGGCACTGGTGCGTTTCACGGTGGCGTAGACGGCGTTGTACCCTGCACCCTCGCTGACCGTCTTGGGTTGGAGGGTCATCTCGATGGCGGGCACGTCATCGTCGTGAAGAATGAAGAGGGTGCTGGCCGGCATATGGTGGTCGGCCGACACATTGAGTTGTATGGTCTCGTCGTTGGCCGGGGTATTGTCCTGTACGATGGGTATCTCGATAACGGCCGTGGTTGCCCCCGTCTCAAAAGTGTAACTCTGGGGCAGGCGGAAACGCTTGGACTTCTCGATGCTGAAACTCAGTTTCAGGTCTTCGCCCTCTATGCGGTAGGGCACACTGACGGTGGCCTTGATGGTCTCGCCCTCGTTGTACTCGCTCTTGTCGAGTTTCACGGTGAGCGGCAGCAGTTCGTTGTCTTCTATGCTGATGGTCGCGGTCATGTCATCGGGGTAGCCGTTGGCCTTGGCTACGATGATGGTGGCTTCCTGGTAGGTGTTGACCACGTTGTTGTCGGGTACGGTCACATCAAACGATGCGGCTGACTGTCCCGAGCGGATGGTCACCGACGAGGGTACTGTCACATGGTCGGCAAGCGAGGTGCTCACGGCGAAGGTCTCGTCGAGGCTGCGGTCGCCGCTTCGCTTCAGGGTCAGGCGCAGGGTCTGTCCCTCCTTGACGGTGGTGGCGGGCACGGTGAGGAAGAGTCGCTTTTGCAGGTCGGCCGTGCCGCCCGTAGCGGTGTTGTTCAGTCGGTCGGCGGCATACTCGCCCGTACTGCTGTTGGGCTCGACCACCACCTTGGCGGTCACCTCGCCTTCGAGTCCGATGGTCTCCGAGAGGGTGAACGTCGCGCTGCGGGCCGTATATCCGCCCTTGAGCAGTGTGTTGTTGAAGTACACGTTGCCGATGCTGACGGCCTCCTCGGTAGAGGTGCTCACGAGATAGACTTTCTCCATCCATCCGCTCTTGGTGTCGGCATCGCCTACGTTGGCTACCTTCCATGTCACGTTGGCGGTCTGTCCCGGGACGAGCGTAGACGCACTGAGGGCCACGTCGCTCACTTCGAGGTCGGGGCTCGACTCGCGCTGTATGGTATAACTGCCGTTGGTGGCTCCCGTTTGTACGTTGTCGCCCTTGCGGTTGGCGATGACCACGTCGGAGAGGGTGATGGCGTGTACGGTCTGCGGGTCGAGACCGGTAGGCACGGTCATGGGGAAGTTGACCAGCGTGCCGCCGCTGCCGCCGATGGGCTTGTTGCTCAGGTTGGCGATAACCACGGTATAGCGGTTGCTGCCCAGTGCCTTGGTGGTGATGGTATGGCCGTTGATGTTGCGGCTGTCGGTCAGCGTAGGTTGTGCGCCCGAGGTCTTGGAGAAGGGCAACTGTATATTGAACTGTACAGCCACCACCTCGTCGACATTGTCCATGCTGATGGGTATCATCACGTTCTTGCCCTGTCCGCCGGTGAGGGCAGCCACCGAGAGCGTGTTTTGCGCTCCGGCGGCCACGCTGACCAGGCAGAGCAGCACAAGGATTATGTATTTTCTGATGTTCATATCGTTGTTGTTGTTATGGGGCGTGTTCCTGTTACTTTCTCACTACTTTCTTGCCGTTGACCACATATACTCCCTTGCAGCCGATGCGGGTCAACCGTCGGCCGGAGAGGTCGTAGATGGTGTCGTCGCCTTGCGGCAGACGGATATCCTCTATGCCGGTGGCCGTGTCGCCGATGGCCAGCGGAAGGGCTTGGGCCTGCGGGTCGGCAGCCGTGGCACGGACGATCTGTGCCGCCTTGCCCAGTCGGAGCAGACACTGACGGCCGGTGATGGCATCGCCTGTCGGACTGATGATGACGATGCGCACGCCGGAGGCGGTGTTGTGGGTGATCATCTGGTAGCGTTTGCTGCTGAGGAGCAACCGCACGTCGGTGGCCTTGACACCGCTGAGGGTCAGGTCGAGGGCGGCCACGGCACTGTTGGCATCGAGCCACAGACCGTCACCGGTAGTGCTGACCGTGCAGTCAGACAGGCGGTCGCCGTCGGCATAAGCCTTGGCCAGGGTCTGTGTCCCGGCGGTCTCCTCGTCGGTGATGAAGAGGTTGACCGTGGCGACGACATCCTGCACATTGATACTGCTGCTCTCATAGGTGTCGGCAGCCAGCCAGTTGAAGTTGCCGCTGTGCGTGCCAACGATATAGTTGAGCGTCTGCTGTGCGTCGAGCACATCGACGAGGCCGTCGGCATTGACATCGCCCTTGGTCCAGTTGAGTTGGGCGCGGAGCCGGGTATAGGCAGCCGCTCCTTCGATGGGTTGCACGACAAACTCCGTGCCTTGGGCGTAGGTATAGTCACCGCTGAGCGTGTAGCGGTAGGCTTCGCCGTCGTAGACCATCTTTCCGGCGTAGTTGTTGCCCGAGGCGGTGAGCAGTTGTAGGGTGGGATGGGCATTGAAGTCCTGTGCGGCGTGGTCGTAACCGATGACAGACCCCAACACGATCTCCGACGTGACATCGCCGATGCCCCAGGTCTGTAGCGTGATGGTCTCCAGACTGCGGGTGCTGCACTGGTAACCCAGGTTGAGGCTCGTGATGGTAGCGGGGAGCGGCTCAGCCAGTTCGGTGAACAGGCAACGGCTCATGTTGAGCGAGGTGAGGGCCGTGAGTTGCCGGCAAAACGCCGGAAGGTCGCCCGTCAGGGCGTTGCTGCTCAGATTGAGCGAGGTGAGGTAGGGTAGAGTGAACCCTTCCGTGGGCAGGGTGCCGTTGAGTCCGAAGCCCGTCACGTTGATGGCCGTCACGTTGCCGTCGTCGTCGAAGGTCACGCCCGGATAGGCCGATGCGGTGATGGCGTTGTTGTTGATCTTCCATGTCGTGGTCCATGCGCCGCCGTTGGTGGCGTTGTAGAGCACCTTGAGTGCCTCATAGTCGGCCACCGACATGTAGCGGCTGATGATGGCCACCGGGTAGCGCGCACTACGGTTGTTGTACTCGTCAGACTCCGACACGTTGTTGTTGACGTCGGTCGACACGAGGAAGTGGGCATCGTCAGCGCTGGCTTCCGGACTGACCACGGTGAAGGTCGTGGTGTACTCCTCGCCCGGAGCGAGTACGCCGCTATGACTTGTCGAGACCACTTGGCTCAGCGACCCGTCGGCCGTGGCACTGTACCAAAGTGCGTCGGTCCAGTAACTGCCTGTGTCGCCCTTGCCCGTGTTGCGGATGACGGCCGTGACGGTGAACGCAGTCTTGGCCTTCACTTCCTCGGGGATGGTCACCGACATGATGGTCAGGTCGGGGAGGTACTTCACGCTGAAGGTGCGCGTCTCGCTCTCGATGCTCTCGCCACACTCGCCGTAGGCGGTGACCTTCCATTCGTAGGAAGCACCTTCGGCCACGGTGATGGTCTGCGATGTGGCAGTGGTATTGTACTTCACACCAGCCGCCTCCTCTTCGCTGGCGTCCGCGTCGGTGCGGGTGACCAGGAGGGTGTAGCCTGTGGCCAGCGATCCGAGACCTTTCCACCCCAGGGTCTGCTGTCCGGCAGTCAGCGTGCTGCCTGTGGCCGGCGACGAGAGGGTGAACGTCTGGTTGGTGATCAGCGGCCGTACATATATAATATAGTTGTAGGTGTAGAGCACAGCACTGCCCAGACGTACGTCTACGTGATAGGTGACCTTGTCGGTCGCCGACCCGTTGTTGTCGAGCGTCATGGCCGGCAGATTGCCCGTGCCGATGGCCTCGTAGCCCGTGACGGTACATCCGGAGGCGATGCTGGCCGTCCATACCACAGTCACCTGACTGTCGCTGCTGATGGCGGTGAGGGCCTCGGGCTGAGTGGTGGCACCCGAGCAGATGGTCTGGCTGGTATACTTGCCTATCTCGGCAATGTTGATGATGGCCCCATTGACGGCGATCTGCACGTTCTGTGTGCCGAGCGTGGCGATAAAGGCGGTCACCTGTTGCAGTTCGCTGTCTACGGCGTTGGCCGTGAAGAGCAGCGTCGCGGCCGTCTCCTGCTCACAGACAAAGGTCATCTTCACGTTGGCGGCCGTCAGTTTGTCGCCCAGGGTCTTGAGCAGGGCGAGAGAGTCGGCATCGGTGAGCGTGGCGGCGTAGAGATTCTTGTCGCGCACGCTGACCGTGATATTGCCGTCGGGCTTGCACTGGCCGAGCAGGTCGAGGGCCTCGTGCAGCGAGGTGAAGTTGCGCGGACCGATGGCCGAAGCGTTGAGCGTGTAGTCGCCGTTGGCCGTCCAGGTGCTCGACGGATTGATCACGATGGTCTGCTCGGCGGTGACACTCTTGACCACTCCGCGGGCGGTGAGCGTGACGGTGTAGGTGCCGTCGGTGGCGTAGATGTGCATCGGATTGCGCTCGATACTGGTGGTGCCGTCGCCGAAATCCCATTCAAACGACTGGGCCGACGTGGTGCTCATGTTGGTGAACTGTGCGCGGTTCATGTAGCGGTCGACGGAGAAGAGGGCCTGTAGGTCGCTCTCGTCGAGGGTGGTCACCGATAGCAGTCCGTTGCGGCTGGTGAACGTCGGGGCGGTGCCGTCGGTGAGCGTGGCGGTGATATTGCCGAACTTCAGGGCGTAGATGCCGTCACTAAGGTCGTTGTCGGTGGTCAGGGGTATGCGCAGCAGCACACCGTTCTTCTCACTGAACTGTGTGCCGCCGGTGAGCGACACGGTGAGCGTGGTGTCGGTCTGGCTGGCCGATACCGTGTAGGCCGAGGAGCGTAGGGTGGTCTGTATGCCGGTCACGTCGGCCTGCACATGAGGAGGTAGGGCGAGGGTGAAGGAGATGTCCTTCACGTTGCCGGTGTTCTCCATGTAGACGGGCAGCAGGGTGGTCTGCCCCTTGTAGGTCTCGGTCGTGGTGGCGTAGAGCGTGTAGCGGGCCTTGGTGTCGGTCGACGGTTCGGAGGGCGAGGAGGGGGTGAAGTCGTAGTGGGCCACGAGGGTGATGTCCTCCGTACCCATCGTGTCCGAGTACCATCGGCTTGTTCCGGCCGTCTCGCCGTTGCGGGTCCAGTGGCTGAACGTGTAGTCGCTGTAAGCGGTGGCGAGGATGTTGAAGGTAGAGCCCTCCTGCACCTGCATGCCGCTGGTCTGCGAGAAGTAGCCGGCTCCCGAGGGGTCGGCCGTGAAGTACACGCGATGCTTGGGCTTGGTCTCGCTGGGCTCCGACGGACTGCCGGGCGTGAAGCGGTAGTTGGCCGTGAGCGTCTCGTCCTTGTCGGTGAAGGTGTAGGTATAGGTGCGCGTTGTGCTTACCGTGTCGCCCTCGCTGTCGGTCCAACCGAGGAAGGTGAGGTTGCTTACCGTCGGGGCGGTGAGATAGAGCGTCGATCCTACGCGGTAGGTGTAGTTCGCCGTCGATGCGACGCTGGTGGGATTGTAGACCACCTTGAGGTGGCTCACGCTACACTCCTCGTAGTGGGCGGTGAGCGTCACGTTACGGTTGGTGGTGGTATAGGTGAAACTCGATGAGGTGCTCACCGAGGTGCTGTCGTCGTCGGTCCAGCCCATGAACCGCCACCGTGTGTCGTTGGCGGTGGCCGCCACCGTCACACGGGTGTTCACCGGGTAGTAGCCGGTGCCCGTGACGGTGGCTGCCTCGGCGGGGCTGGCCTTCACGCTCACTCGGTAGCGTGCGTTGGGCTCCGCCGGGCTGTCGGGATTGAAGTCCTGTCCTCTCGCCACAACGCTCAGTAGCAGGGTGAGGAGAACAAGCAGGTATCTGGTTCTGTTCATTGCTTCACGATTTTCTTGTGGTTCTGGATGTATACTCCCTTGGCCGAAGTGTCTTTCACACGCACGCCGCTCAGGGTGTAGATGCTTTGGTCGCCGGTAGCGTCGTGGCCGTCGGTCACACTGTGTATGCCGGTCGGTGTATCGAAGAGGAGGGTGAAGCGGCCTTCATCGGTGCCTTGTCCGGCTGTGAAGGTGTAGGGCATGGCTACCTCCACGCCGTGGTCGCAGAGGCGGGCGTTGAGGTCGCTGCGCTCGATGTCGAGGGTATAGGTGCCGTCGGCGGGGAAGTACATGCCTATCTGTACCTTGCCGCTCAGGTGGGCACCCTCGTTGATGGCGTAGATGTCGCCCTCGGCGAGGGTGTAGATCTGCGGTGTGCCCTCATAGGCGAGCATCTTGCTGGCGTCGTTGTCGGCGCAGAAGGCATCGCTGGCGGTGGCGTTGACCACCACGCGGGTACGGTCGGCGGCCGTGTTCTCACCGCTGAGGGTGAGGTCGATGAGGTGGCGCTGGGTGGCCGTGCGCTGCTTGGTCAGTGTCGAGTGGTCGATGGTGTTGGTGATCTGTCGGCCGTCGGGTTGGAAGGTGATTTGGTCTACCCCCGTAGGTTTCTGTACAAAGAAGGCCTGGAGAGGGGCGAGGGCCAGTTCGTCGTCGGCCACACTGTAGGCCGTGTAGGTAGACTTATCGGTGTTCCACAGGGTGATGGGGGCGGTGTAGTCCATGTAGTAGATATCGTAGAAGCAGGGGTAGGGATTGCCCACGAGATTCCATCCGGCATCGTTGCTTACGGTGGAGGCATACTCCTCAAGCGGTTGTACGGCGGCGGTGCTGCGGAAGATGTCGTTGTGGGTGTCCTCGGTGGCGGTCATACTGATACCGTATGATGAATAGGATGAACCGTTCACGCGGAAGATGTAGCCCTGTCCTTCTTTGAGTGTGGCATCGTCGGCCACATCCTTCCAGTTGCCGCCCGAGCCGTTCTCGGCGCGGCTGGCAGAGTCGTAGTAGCGTACGGCGATGCCGTCGCCTGTGGAGATGTCGCTGCGCTTCACGTCGAAGGGCATGCAGACGTAGTACCAGTAGCCCGGGCGCATCCAGTAAGTGATGATCGAGGAGGCGGAGGTCATGGCGTTGCAGCGGCTGAGTAGTACAGGAGACCATTTTCCGGACACCCCCCATATATCCTGGTTGTATATGCCCAATGCCTGGGGATTGTCACCATTGACAATCAGTTTGGTATCTCCTGTGGTATTGCTACTGTTATATGAGAGGTCGAGCGTGAGGTCGGGCGAGTTGGGTATGCGGCTATTGCTGGAGAGTTCGAGTTTGGAGCGGAGGGTGATGCTCTTCACCACGTTGGGGTTGACGTCTACCGAGGTGAACTTGCTCCAGTAGTCGTGCAGTTTGTAACTCACGGTGGCGTATTCCGGTACATAGAGGGTGATGCCGGAGGTGGAGTAGAACGGTTGACCATTCACCGACGGTGGGGCGGGGGCGTTCACATAGACCCGCTTCAGGGCGTATGTACTGCCGCTATTAACGTTGAAACAGTTGCTGCCAAGGCTGGATACCGATGCACCGATGGTGACCTCCTCTAAGGCGGTGCATCCGTAGAATGCGCTATTGGGGATACTGGAGATCTTGTCACCGATGACTACCTTTTTGAGGGAAGTGCAAGACGAAAAGGTTCCATAACAATTACTGCTCATACTGATGATTTCGGGTAGGATAACCTCAGTCAGTGCCTTACATTCACTGAAATTATAATAGTCGTAGATGTATTCCGTCTTGGAGAAATCCATCGATTGTAGGGCATAACAATTGTGGAATGCCTCATCGTAGATGGTGACAGGTGCCAGTCCTTCTACCTTTTGGAGAACGTAGCAATTATAGAAGGCTTTGCCCCCTACTGTCGTGACATTGCCACAGCCCGTCACCGTTTTCAGGCTATCGCAGTCACGGAAGCAACTGGCGGGAATGGTCTCGATGCTACCGCCCAGGTCGGCCGTCTTCAGATAGTTGTTCTCATCAAAAGCGTAGGTACCGATGCTCCTCATGCTCGACGGAAGCACGAGGCTCGTGATGTTGTTTCGATAGAAGGCTTGGCTGCCGATACTGTCGCATCCGTCGGGCAGGGTCAGTGTGCTTATGAGGTAACGGTCGTAGAACGCTTTGTCGGCGATGGTCTTCAGTGTGGAGGGGAAGGTGACATACCGCAGGGCGGTATTGGCGAAGGCGCTGGCCGGTATCTCGGTGATGTCTGCCCCCGAGAGGTCGATGGCCTTGAGGCCCGTCATATTGTTGATGGTGTTCCAGTCGTCGGCGTTCATCTTGCCCGAGAGACGCAGGTACTGCATGGCGGGTAGGGTGCTGACCTTCGAGAGGGCTTCTATGCCCAGGGTGCCGGCGGCAGCGAGGTGGATGTCGGTGTACTGGCTCTCAACGCTTTTCAGACTGATACCTGTCAGCGTCATCGCCTGGGTGTAACTGCTGGAGGTGCTGTAACCGTGGTAATAGCCAATCTTGATGGTGTGTTCGCCTTCCTCCAAATCGAAGTAATTGTATTTTAGAACACCGGTATAGGTATTCTCGTCAACTAAGACGCCATCAAGATATACCCGATTTCGGTCGCTGTTATAAGTGCCCGAGGTGAAATCGTAGCAGAGTACCACCCGACCTTTGGCCTGCACCTTCAGGGTGATGCCGGAAAACGTGTATTGGGCAGTCTTGCCATGCGTGCTGGTCACCGTGCTATCGGTCACGGTCCAGGGGTAGGCCGCGTCGTTGGACAGTTCGGTGAGCGTGATGTCGTCAGAGGTGGTGACGAGAAATTTCAGGTCGGCGTCGATCTGTGCCAATGCCTGTTGTATGCCCATAGTCATGAGGGCAACAAAGAGGAGGAAGTACTTTTTCATGCGTGTATGTGTTTTTTGTTTTGTTTTTCGTGATGTGAAAAGAGGGTTTGCATCATTGGTGCAGAGGGTGGGGTAGAGCGTGCGCCCTCAATAGCCCTCCTCGTCGTAGGAAGGGTAGGAGGAACTGCTCCCCCAAGTGTCGTTCAGCCACTGGTCGTCCCAGATGCTGCTCTCGTTGGACCGTGGCGTGGGTTTCCCGTGCTCGCTGGCATTGCCGCCGTCGGAAATGTTCAGCATCAGTGACTCCGTATGTATGGCCACCATGCGGATGTCGGGTGCAGTGTAGTGTCTTTTCTTGTGTTTCATATCTTTTCGGTTTTTTGTTTTTCGGGGAAAGCAAGGTCTCGTCCAGTGTCGTTGGTTGGGAGAAAAATGGGTGGTCAACCGACCGTCTTGAAAAGGATTTTTATTACATTGCAAAGGAACAAAACCGCCGACGAAACGGGTAGGATATTTTTTTCAAAAAATGGCCAATTTCTTACAAAATGCAGGGGAACAGGATGTTGCAAAGCCCCTTTGGTGGGGTGTTCAAAACTTGAACTGATTTTGTGATTATAAAACACAAGACTACCATCAGCCCCTTAGGGCGTAACGACCGTAGCCCAGGGTGAGCCGTTTGCGCCAGCAAACGGTGTAACCCTGGGTTTAATGTATCAATGCAAGGTCTGGCCTGTAAGGTCAGCACCGCAACAACAAATCCATATCGGTATTGTGCTGACCTTACAGGCCAGCCTTCTTCTCATACCGTGGAAACCCAGGGTTACAGATGTCACTACGTTCCATCTTCACCCTGGGCTACGGTCG
>CAVCSC010000020.1:0-42302 GCA_963604975.1 Lachnospiraceae bacterium
TGCGGCAATAGCTCAGTTGGTAGAGCGCAACCTTGCCAAGGTTGAGGTCGCGGGTTCGAACCCCGTTTGCCGCTCAACATTCTGGATAAGATTACCAAAAGGAAGTAATCCTTTGAATGCCCAGGTGGCGGAATTGGTAGACGCGCACGTTTCAGGTGCGTGTGTTTTACGACGTGCAGGTTCGAGTCCTGTTCTGGGCACTGGATTATTCAGAATGGTTTTTTATATTGGAGAGGTGGCGGAATAGGTAGACGCGCTACTTTGAGGGGGTAGTGACAATTGTGTCGTGGGAGTTCGAGTCTCCTCCTCTTCACTATATTAAATTCAATTTCGTTTGCGGCAATAGCTCAGTTGGTAGAGCGCAACCTTGCCAAGGTTGAGGTCGCGGGTTCGAACCCCGTTTGCCGCTCGTTTTTATTTTTTATAAAGATTCTTTTTTAGATTTTTTTTGTTCCGATGAATTTATACCTTAGATATTTTGATAAAGAGACATTAGTACCGACTGTAGATGGTGCATTGGCTTTTCTTCGTTCAATCCCAGAAATTGGTGTGACTCAAGACTTAGAAAATGATGTTCGTGAATATGCCAAGAGTGATGTCTTTTATCCTAAACGGTACAAAATCCGTCAACGCGTATACTTTATTATCATAAAGACAACCGCTGCTACCATGCTCGACTTTAAGCAGAAAAAAGCATTGCATTCTACAAGTCAACCGACGCCGGTTTCAGAGAAACGTGATGCGATTGCTACTGTGGTGACCCGTCTTAATGAAGAGCGTAAGGGATGGTATGAAGGAACATTGGATTTCAAACGTGTTGTAATGATTCCTTCTACAGGGAAACATGAATATCGGGATACCCATTTCGTTGTGCAATGTAAGGCGCATTCAGGTCTCGATTGTTACAATCGAATGGTAGAGCATTTGCGTAGTCGAGTGGACAATCGTTCACAATTTCCATCAGCTAAAGGAAAAAATTTCCATTTTCGGTATTTGGGAATGTGGAAATAACGTAAAAAATCAAAAGGTATTATAGTATACGACTATGAACAAAGTGATGTTGATTGGTAATGTGGGCAAGGATCCGGAAGTGAGATACTATGACCGCGACCAGGCTGTCGCACAGTTTCCTTTGGCAACGACCGAGCGAGGCTATGTTTTGCAAAATGGTACGAAAGTACCCGATAAAACATTGTGGCATAATGTCGTGTTGTGGAAGGGCTTGGCAAAGATAGCAGAGAAATACATCCATAAGGGCGATAAACTCTACATAGAAGGACGTTTGAATTATCGTTCCTATGATGACCAAAAGGGGCAGCGTCGGTTTGTGGCTGAAATATATGGTGAGAATCTGGAAATGCTTTCTCCTCGGAATAGCCAAACGTCTGAAATACAGAATAATGTGGCAAATTCTGCGGCCGTACCCGATCAGCCATCGCAAGTTGCAGATTTACAATCGAGTGTCAATGATATTCCGTTTTAGTCGGTAATAAATACGTTGAGAATTTGGATATATCAACATTAATGTCCTCTTTGCAGGATGTGCATTTTGGAACCTTGACTCCTGGTGTTGTTTTTTCAGGAGTGTTGGCATGTGTACTGTTGTTCGTTTCTGGTTTTGCTAGTGGGTCAGAAATTGCATTTTTTAGCCTATCTCCTTCTGACCTTTCTGATTTAGATGTAGTCCGATCAGATCGTGACAAAAAGATACAAATGTTGCGAGAAGACAGCGAGAGAACTTTGGCTACCATTCTGATTACAAATAATTTTGTCAATGTGACCATTATTATGTTGTGTAATTATGTTTTTGGTCGCCTTGTTGTCTTTGGCCCGCAAGCCTATTGGCTGCAGTTCTTATGTATCACAGTCTTATTGACATTTCTCTTGCTGCTTTTTGGAGAAATTATGCCTAAGGTGTACAGCCGTCAGGATCCTCTTTCTTTTTGTCGTAGATGGGTACCCGGGGTGCTTTTTTGCAGAAAATTATTTTGGCCCATTGAGACCATTTTGCTCAGAAGTGGAATGCTTGCAGAAAAGGTTATCAGTAAGGAAAAGCATGTGTTGAGCGTGGATGAATTAGAACAAGCCCTTGAACTCACTGACAAGAGTGAAATCAAGGATGAGCAAAGCATGCTCAAAGGTATTATACGCTTTGGTGACGAAACGGCCAAAGAAGTGATGACCAGTCGACAAGATATAGTAGCTCTTGACATACAGAGTAATTATGGTGATGTTCTGAAAAGCATTGTGGACAATAACTACAGTCGTATACCTGTCTACCAACATAGTGTGGACAATATACGTGGAATATTGTATATCAAGGATCTTTTACCCCATCTGTCAAAACCGTCAACCTTTAGATGGCAGAGTCTGATACGTCCTCCGTATTTTGTGCCTGAAACTAAGAAAATAGACGACTTGATGCGAGAGTTTCAAGAGAATAAAGTACACATCGCAATTGTTGTGGACGAATTTGGGGGAACATGTGGCCTTGTGACGTTGGAGGATATTCTTGAGGAAATTGTAGGCGAAATAAATGATGAATATGACGATGACGGGAAAAGTTATTCTAAACTGAATTACAATACATATATCTTTGAGGGTAAAACCTTGTTGAGCGATTTCTGTAAAATATTGAATATTGATGATGACGAATTCAGAGATGTAGAAGGCGATGCTGATACATTAGCAGGTCTCTTGCTTGAAATCAAAGGCGATTTTCTAAGTATCCACGAGAAATTGGATTATAAGAATTATGATTTTGAAATTGTTGGCTTGGAAGAGCGCCGTATCAGCAAGGTGAAAGTTATTGTACATGACGGTTCTGGTCTTCGGGACGGTTCGGGCGTAGATAGGCAGAATCGTTAAAGGATAGTTGTGTTATGCCGGTGAAATTTGTCAGAAAATTATCTGATTCAGGGCTGCTTGGTGTTTGGAAGATAGGAGAACAAAAGGTGGAGGATTTTTCTTTTGATTTGTCCTATACATTGCGCATGGTTCTTGCTTCGTACAAAAACCATAAAAGGAAAATGGAAGTGCTCTGTACGTATGCACTCTTGTATGCGATGACAGGAAACCAAAATATTGTAGTACGGCACTTGCCTTCCGGAAAACCAGTTTTGGATGGCTTCTATGTGAGCATTACACATACTGAAGGGTATGTGTCTGTTCTTTTGTCGAAAAAACATGAAGTTGCCCTTGATATGGAATATCGTTCCTCAAGAGTGAAGCGTGTGGCTCAAAGATTTCTTCGGCCTGATGAACATCCTGACAATATAGATGCTTTGTTATTGCATTGGTGTGCAAAGGAAACTGCCTATAAATTTTGGTCATCCTCGAATTTGGAGTTCAAGGAAATGAAAGTTATTCCTTTGGTGGGAGATATTTCGCAGAAAGGAAAAATGCGTGTTGAAAATATACGGGAAAATCGCTGTCTGTCGCTTGCTTATGAATTTTTTCCGGATGCAGTGCTTGTTTATTCGGAGAAAGACGAAATGTCGAGGAAATACTAATAATGAAATCCTATGATGTGGCCGAAATTTATTTGTTGTGAGGCAAGGCTTGTTGGTGTATTCTTTGTATATTTGCATATTCGTAGTAGATTTACGGAATTCAGGATAATTAAATACAAATAAGTTATGATGATAAGGCAGTTGGCTATCCTTTTCGGATGTCTTGCGTTAGGTGAATTGGTAATAGCCCTTACTCACATTCCTCTCCCCTCCAGTATCTTGGGAATGTTGTTGTTGACATTGTTGCTGAAACTGAAGATTATTAAACTGGAATGGGTTAGATCAATTTCTGATTTTTTGGTTAGCAACATAGGTTTCTTCTTCGTTCCTCCAGGTGTTGCGGTGATGCTTTATTTTGATATTATCAAAGCCGAATTTTGGCCTATCGTTACCGCGTCAGTATTGTCTACGGTTCTCGTATTGGCTGTTACAGGATGGGTGCACCAACTTTATGGAAGAGTAGTTAAAAGAAACAATAAAAAAGCGGAGGAGTAAATGGAGGAATATTTTTCAAATGAGTTTTTCTTGATAGCGTTGACCTTTGGTTCTTATTTCTTGGGTAAATTGTTGAGAAAATGGACAGGGTGGGTTATTATGAATCCTATTTTAGTGTCAATTATAACAATAATCTCCTTTTTGGAATTGACAGGTATCAAGTATGAAACCTATAATGCAGGGGGGCATATGATAGAGTTTTGGCTGCGTCCTGCGGTTGTGGCATTGGGCGTTCCTTTGTATATGCAACTTGAGAAGATAAAGAAAGAGTTTCTTCCCATTCTCATCTCAGAACTTGCTGGATGTGTTGTTGGTATTGTTTCTGTAGTTTATATTGCTCAAAAAATGGGCGCCTCACGAGATGTGATACTGTCTTTGGCCTCCAAATCTGTAACGACCCCTATTGCGATGGAGGTAACACGGTCTGTGGGAGGAATACCTTCTTTGACTGCTGCTGTGGTGGTGTGTGTAGGGTTGTTGTGCGCAGTTTGTGGTTATAGAACAATGGGATTTGCACGTGTGAAGACACCTGTGGCGCAGGGGCTTTCTATGGGAACTGCTGCTCATGCATTAGGAACTGCCACGTCAATGGATGTTAGTAATGTTCATGGTGCGTATGCCAGTTTGGGCTTGACGCTGAATGGTATCTTTACTGCGTTGTTGACACCCTCAATCATACCTTTGTTGAATGTCTGAAAAGAAATCATAAGTAAATATTAAGAGCGAATGAAGTATTTGATAGTGTCTGATATCCATGGCTCGCTTCCTGCGTTGGAACGCGTGTTGGATTTTTATGCGGACAATAATTGTGAGATGCTTTGTCTATTGGGTGATATGCTGAACTATGGTCCACGCAATGGACTTCCGGAAGGACTTGATCCCAAAGGCATTGCAGTTCGGCTGAATGCGATGGCAGATCAGATAGTTGCAGTTCGGGGTAATTGCGATTCGGAAGTAGACCAAATGTTGTTGGAGTTTCCGATAATGTCAGATTATGTGTTGTTGGTAGAAAGCGGGAAGCGAATATTTTTGACACATGGGCACAAATACAATGAGACGAATGGTGAGCATCTTGCCGTCGACGCTATTTTTTATGGACACACCCATTTGTGGAAATTAGAGAAATTGGATGGTGTCACGGTTTGTAATACAGGTTCCGTGACGTTCCCTAAAGGCGGTAACCCTCCGACTTTTGCAGTTCTTGACAACGAGTTACTAACGATCTATCGCTTGGATGGTGTCGTTTTGGGAACGCTTCGCCTTTAGTATTCCAAGTCTAGTATCTGTTGTCTCTTTTTATGTCGTAAACTTGGAGGACGATACCAATGAAAATCGTCAGCGAGGACAGAACGTATAGTAAATTGGAAAATTGGTTTTTGCTGAGATATGTGATGACGAGTATGATACACCCTAATGCGATGGCGATAGTGGAAAACATGGGGGTGTTTGTGTATGGTTTTGCCATATATTATTTGTGCTATTATGTGAGTGTAAGTGGGTTCTAAAAAAACACTATTATAAATAGATTGTACGTTTTCGGACGCAAAATTATAAAACATTGGCAGGGTAATATCTTAAGTGTAGGGTAAAATATGTTAAAAAACATGCCCTATGTTGGATATAGTTCTTTTTTTGATATAAAAATGTGTACCTTTGCACCGCTTTTTAGCAAGCAACAATAATTATTTAATCAAAAAGTAGTATGAATCAATACGAAACCGTTTTCATTTTGACTCCCGTTTTGTCTGATGAACAGATGAAGGAAACGGTCGCAAAGTTCAAAAAGCTGCTCACCGACAAGGGTGCTGAGATTTTGAATGAAGAGACCTGGGGTTTGAAGAAGATGGCTTACGCTATCCAGAAGAAGTCTACAGGTTTCTACTGCCTGTTGGAATTCAAAGCTGAGCCGTCGGTTATTAAGACTCTCGAAACTGGCTATCGCCGTGATGAGAAAGTTATTCGTTTTACAACTGTTCGTCTCGACAAATATGCTGCACAGTATGCAGAAAAGAGACGTAACAAATTCGCAAAAAAAGAGGAGGCTTAAATTATGGCAGCAGAATCTGAAATTCGCTATTTGACTCCACCTTCAGTGGATACCAGAAAGAAGAAGTATTGCCGTTTTAAGAAAAGCGGTATCAAGTATATCGACTATAAGGATCCTGAGTTCTTGAAGAAATTCTTGAATGAGCAGGGAAAAATCCTTCCCCGTCGTATCACTGGAACCTCGTTGAAGTACCAGCGTCGCGTAGCCCAAGCAGTTAAGCGTGCTCGTCAGTTGGCTCTGCTTCCTTACGTAACTGACTTGATGAAATAAAAAGGAGGAACGCAAATGGAAATAATACTGAAAGAAGATATCATCGGCTTGGGTTACAAGAATGACATCGTAACCGTGAAGAACGGCTATGGCCGTAATTACCTTATTCCCACAGGTAAGGGTGTTATTGCTTCCGAGTCTGCTAAGAAAGTTCTTGCTGAGAATCTCAAGCAGCAGGCCCATAAGTTGGCCGCTCTTAAGGCAGAAGCCGAGAAGAAGGCAGAGGCTTTGAAAGATGTTGCTCTTGTTATCGAGACAAAGGTTAGCGCTACGGGTGTTACTTATGGATCTGTTAACAAGAACATCGTTGCCGATGAGTTGCAGAAGAAAGGTTTCGATATTGACCGTAAGATTATCACTATGCACGATATCAAGAAGGTCGGTGACTACGAGGCAACAATTCACTTCCACAAGGAGGTTGAAGTTATCATCCCTGTAAAGGTGGTTGCTGAAAATGCAGTAGTCGCTCCTGAAGCCAAAGAGGAGACAACTCCTGTTCAAGATGCAGAGACACCTGCAGTAGAAGAAACTGCTGCAGCTGAATAAGAAAAAAGAAAAATATAATATGAAAATCCCAATTGCTTTATGCAGTTGGGATTTTTTTGTACTTATAAAAAAAATCCTTAACTTTGCATGGTATATCCCCGATGAAACATGGCTACAGCATCAATGGCTGTTAGCGCCGTAATACGCAAAACAAGCAAGTATGAAATATGCATTGATCACAGGTGCTTCGCGTGGTATAGGACGGGCCGTCGCCTTGTGCCTGTCGAAAGATTATAGCGTGATTATCAACTACAAAAACAATACTGAGTATGCATTTCAGGTAAAGGATCAAATAGAGTCCGCAGGAGGAAATGCGGAATTATTGCCTTTTGATGTGGCAGACCCTGTTTCAGTAGAAAACGCTATTGACAGATGGGAAAGTGAACATCCTGATGAGTGGATTTCTGTTTTGGTCAATAATGCCGGTATTCGTCATGACAATGTTATGTTTATGATGTCTGATGAAGATTGGAATAGCGTATTGGATACAAATTTAGGCGGATTCTTCTATATTACACGTCGTCTCCTCAAGCATATGATGCCACGCAAGCATGGCGGCCGAATTATCAATATGGCTTCGCTTTCAGGTTTGAAGGGAATGCCGGGACAAGTGAACTATAGTGCGGCAAAGGCAGCACTTATAGGTGCTACAAAAGCTCTCGCGCAAGAAGTCGCTCCTCGCAAAATTACTGTCAACGCTGTAGCCCCTGGCTTTATAGAAACTGATATGACCAAAGATCTCCCGCAGGACGAACTTAAAAAAATGGTGCCAGTAGGACGTTTTGGTAAACCAGAAGAAGTGGCTGCTTTGGTAGAATTTCTTGCGTCGGATGCGGCCGCATATATAACAGGTGAAGTTATCAGTGTCAACGGTGGACTTTATACCTAATATAGGTTGGTCTATATACTTTGTCATCGTCTTTTCCCAAGAATAGTAACAATCGGAAATCAATGAGTAGAAGAGTAGTAATCACGGGAATGGGTATTTGGTCATGTCTTGGTACAGATCTCGATACCGTAAAACATTCTTTGTATACAGGAAAATCCGGTATCGGGTTACAACCCGAACGCCTTGAATATGGATATCGCTCAGCACTTACTGGTATTGTTGAGGAACCGAAGATAACCAAGCAGATGCTTGACCGTCATACCCGTGCCGGAATGTCAGAAGAGGCAAAGTATGCCTATATGTCAAGCATTCAGGCTTTCAGACAGGCTGGTATCGACGACGAATATCTCTTGCAGAATGAAGTGGGATGTATATTTGGCAATGATTCTTCGGCGAAACCTGTCATAGAGGCATCGAAAATCATGGATGAGAAGCATGATTCTGCAATGCTTGGATATGGTATTATTTTTCAGTCGATGAACTCGACTGTCAATATGAATCTTAGTACCATATTCCATTTGCGGGGTGTCAATTTCACAGTCAGTTCCGCATGTGCCAGTGGAAGCCATTCTATTGGTTTAGGATATATGATGATTAAGCAAGGCTTGCAGGAGATGGTGTTATGTGGCGGTGCTCAAGAAACCAATTATTATTCCATGGCTTCTTTTGATGCCCTCGGTGCATTTTCTATCCGAATGGATGAACCCTCCAAGGCAAGCCGTCCGTTCGATCGTGATCGCGACGGATTGATTCCAAGTGGTGGAGCGGCTTCACTCGTGCTTGAGGATTATGAGCATGCAAAGGCACGAGGGGCAAATATCCTTGCAGAAGTTGTTGGCTATGGCTTTTCAAGCAATGGCGGTGGTATAAGTCAACCCTCTGATGATGGAAGTGTCATTGCGATGTCGCGTGCACTCCACTCTGCTGGTATTACCCCAGATGATGTCGATTATATAAATGCTCATGCGACAAGTACGCATCAAGGTGACATGTATGAGGCTATAGCCCTAAACCGTATGTTTTGTGGAAAGCATGCACTTATTTCTTCTACAAAGGGTATGACCGGTCACGAATGTTGGATGGCAGGCGCGTCGGAAATTGTCTATAGTACGCTTATGATGCAAAACAATTTTGTTGCGCCGAATGTCAATTTCGAAAATCCTGATGAGTACTCAGAAAAACTCAATATAGCGGCTCATACTGTTGAAGCGGAAATTGATACAGTCTTGAGTAATAGTTTTGGATTTGGAGGAACAAATTCAGCATTGGTGATTAAGAAATACAAGGAATAAAAGCAAGTTATTGTCTAACTAATAAATAATACGCTTATGAAAAAACTATTGTTGACATTCATTGTTTTGCTGTGTAGTACAGTGATGTTTGCCGGTCCTCTCAAAAAGACTTCCGGCGATGACAAATGTTTCTCGGAAAATGCTACCGCCGTGCTCAGTATGGATCTGTCAAATACCACGTTTGACAAGAAACAAAGTTTCATGACTTGGTGTGGAAAAGACTATGAAGAGAGAGTATCCGTTTCTAAAAAGGGGTTTACCGAATCCTTCAATCAAAATAGCAAGGGTCTCAAGATTACAGATTCAGAGAGCGAAGCAAAATACAAAATCGTAATTGATGTAAAGAATTTCCAGAGAAAATCTGCTAGTTTTGGTTGGGGACGATTCCATGTGAAAATCTACGGAACGTTGACTGTGATTGACATTGCAACCGGAGAAACAGTTTGCGCATACTCTGTTGATGGTGTTTCCGGCGGTGATGATTTCAATGAAACGGAAAGATTTGAAAAGAGTTTCTCTGAATTGGGAAAAGTATTGTTGAAGTAATAATCCATAAATAAAGTACGATTATGAAAAAAATGCTATTGGTTGCAGTGATGTTCTTGGTGAGCATCAGCACATTTGCTT
Organism: Lachnospiraceae bacterium; assembly: GCA_963604975.1. GTDB lineage: Bacteria > Bacteroidota > Bacteroidia > Bacteroidales > Bacteroidaceae > Prevotella. Next base: position 9,679 of record CAVCSC010000020.1, read on the forward strand.
CTATCAAACTGACAACAGGTGATGTGAAGTCTGTCGTCAAGGATTGTAAAGATATCAATATCTCATTGGATCTTTCCAATGTGAAATATAAGAAGACACTTCCCTTTGCAGATTTTTTGGCCAAGGCTACGCGTGCGACCGATTGGGAAGAATCATCTTTGCGTTGTTTTATGCAGGAGATGAACAAGAAAACCTTCCGCTATGGATTTGAGTCACACCTCGTGTCAGAAAATGTTGCTGTGAAATATATTCTTGTGATTGCTCCTACGAATGTCAAGGGTAATGGAGAAATAGAAGGAGAGGCCCTTCTCAAGGAGATTTCTACCGGTCAAGTTGTTGCAAAATTCGATATCGCTTCGGATGATGGTGATGACGACGATGACATAGTGCTGCGTGACGCACTGCGTGACTTGGGAGAAACGTTTGGAAAATATTTCTGCAAGTTGCTTAAATAAGTAAGCCTATTGCCACTCAAATCTACGGATGATAGTCTTCGAAGAAAATTACTTCATGAAGTAAGTCTATTTCTTTCTAACTATCATCTGTAGATGTTTGTCATAATTAAATGTATGAGCATTTTTCTGATGTGAAATACATTTTGTTGAGTCTGATTTTTCCAAAAGTTAAATTTAAGAAGTTTCTAAAAACGATGAACTTATTTAGGTCTGTAAGAGACAGATATACAGAGGAACATCTTTCAGCGCGTGAGGCTCAGCGTCTTGCAGAGTATATAGCGTGGGGACCGGTGATATTCCAAGTGTCTCGGCTTATGGTAAAGTGGGGTATTTTGGAAAAACTGCGAGATAGTGCTGAAGGTATCTCTTTGCCGGAATTAGTTGAAAAAACAGGTCTGTCCGAATATGCGTTGAAGATACTACTTGAGGCTTCGCTTAGTGCAGGCATTATTTTGGTAAATCAGACGACTGACCGCTACACCATTTCTAAAGTAGGTTGGTTTCTTCTCAATGACCCTGCAACACGTGTAAATATCAATTTCAATCATGATGTGAACTATCGTGGAATGTTTTATCTCGACGAGGCTCTTTGTGAAGGGAAACCTGCAGGCCTCAAGACTCTTGGCGATTGGTCAACTATCTATGAAGGACTTTCACAACTTGATTCGCGGGTGCAGAATAGTTGGTTCGCATTCGATCATTTTTACAGTGATCATTCGTTTGATACTGCATTAGAGATTGTTTTTGGCAAAAGTCCCAAACATTTGATGGATGTTGGGGGCAATACAGGACGTTTTGCACTTCGGTGCGTAGATTACGACAAGGAAGTGAATGTTACTATTGTGGATTTGCCAGGGCAAATAGGCATGATGCAGAAAAATATCAAAGATAAAACAGGATCGGAACGTATAAAAGGGGTTCCTACAGATATCCTCAATGAAGACAATCATTTGCCTACTGGAGAATGGGATGCAATCTGGATGAGTCAGTTCTTAGATTGTTTCTCCGAGGAGGAAATCCATAGTATACTTTCACGTGCTGCTGATGTGATGTCTGAGAACACGACTTTGTATATAATGGAAACTTTTTGGGATCGTCAGAAATACGAACCTGCTTCACTCTGTCTTACCATGACCAGTGTATACTTTACAGTTATGGCGAATGGCAATAGTAAAATGTATCATTCTGACGATATGATACGACAAATAGAGAGAGCAGGCCTAAAAGTAGTGAGAACTCATGATGGAATCGGACAGGGACATACCATTCTTGAAGTAAAAAGAGTTTAGACGGGGCTTTATAAATCCGCGCAAGTAGATAAGAACGTCATACACGTACAAGAAAATACAAACAATTATTATAATGGAAAGAAAAGAAATAGAAGAGAAAGTGAGAAATTTCCTCATTGAGGATTTAGAGATTGATGAGGAAAAAATTGCTCCTGAAGCAAAACTTAAAGACGATCTCGGTATTGATAGTCTTGATTTTGTTGATATTGTGGTCATCGTTGAGAAAAATTTCGGTTTCAAAATCAAACCGGAAGAAATGCAAGGGGTTGTTACTTTAAGCCAGTTCTGTGATTATATAGAAAGCAAAGTAGGGTAGGTGAAAAATACGACCTTCGGTAATGACAGAATGCATCGTCAACTGGTTCGTTTTCTGCGAGTGGTTGATGTGCGCGTGCTTTACGCCCTTGTGGTGTTTGTTATTATTCCGGTATGTCTATTGCTCAACACGAATCACAGTCGAACCATAGCCTTTCGCTTTTATCGCAAGCGCTTGGGCTATGGTATATTGCGTGCGATGTGGGCTACCTATGTCAATCATTGCAAGTTTGGACAAGTGGTTGTCGATCGTTTTGCTGCATTTGCGGGAAGACGATTTCGTGTGGAGATTGATGGATACGAATATTACCAGAATTTGACGGAGCAACAGGATGGTTTTGTACAACTCAGTTCACATGTCGGTTGCTATGAGGTTGCGGGATATACCCTAACAGCCAAGGACAAATGTTGTAATGCGTTGGTGTATGGAGGCGAGAAAGAAGGTATTATGAACGGAAGGAAGAAGGTACTGGACCAAAACAATATCCGGATGATACCTGTGCAAGAAGATATGAGCCATCTTTTCCTCATCAATGAAGCATTGTACAATCATGAGATAGTAAGTATGCCTGCCGATCGGATTATAGGTTCAAGCAAATCATTGTCGGTCGTTTTCTTTGGTAGTAAGGCACATTTACCGATGGGCCCTTTCTCAGTGGCGACTATGCGAGGACTCAATGTGATCTCCGTCAATGTGCTGAAAAAATCCACCTATGTCTATGCTGTCCATATCAAGCCCTTGTTGTATGACAAAAAGGCTTCCAGGCGCGACCAAATGCAACAGTTAGCTACGCAGTATGCAACGGAACTTGAACGTGTGGTACGAATGTATCCCACACAGTGGTTTAATTTTTATGATTTTTGGGCGTAAGTATAATCTAAGAAGTAGAAGAAAATGAGTAACTTTGATGCGGAAAATCCTTCGGAAGAATATCTACGCCAAATAGATGTCCACGAACTCCTTCCACAGCAGGAACCATTTGTAATGATTGGTACGCTGACACATTTTGACCGTTCACTCACAGTGACTGAAACAACTATAGGAGAAGACAATATATTTGTTGACAACGGTTGTTTTTCTGCTTCTGGATTGGTGGAGAATATTGCACAAACGTGTGCGGCTCGTATAGGCTATGTCAACAAGTACATTCTGAAGAAGGGAGTCCAATTAGGTTTTATAGGAGCGGTTCGCGATTTTGTCGTGCATGCGCTTCCTTCTGTAGGATCTACAATCGTCACATATGTATTTGTAAAGGAAGAAATTTTCGGGATGACACTTGCTGAAGCAAAGATAATGTGCAATGATAGTATCCTTGTCACAACGGAAATGAAGATTGCAGTTCGTGAAAAAGAAATGTAGGAATGAAGGAGTTGAAAGTATCCAAAACGTTTGATGTCAGATTTAGCGAGGTCGACTCAATGAATGTTGTGTGGCATGGCTCCTATCCGCTATATTTTGAGGATGCTCGGGAGGCTTTCGGAAAGAAGTATGGCCTGGAGTACATGAGTTTCTTCAAACATGGCTATTTTGCGCCTTTGGTTGAACTGACATTCCATTACAAAAAGCCGATCAAGTATGGTATGACTCCGCGTATAGATATTGTCTATAAGGCGACGGAGGCGGCAAAGATTGTATTTGATTATGAAATTCGCGATCCGGAAGATGAAAGTCTATTGGCAACCGGACATTCTGTGCAAGTGTTCATGGACTTGAACTATCAACTGGTGTGGGACAATCCACCGTTCTACCAGGAGTGGAAACGTAAGGTCTTGTCTGATGTTAGTGTCGAATGATGAAATATTTCGATAAGGATGGTTAACGTATTGGCAGACAATATTATTTCTCCATTAGGGACAACCTCAGAGGAGAATTACTTGGCAGCGAAGACTGGCAAGACAGGTATCCGTGTGTATGGTCCGACGGAGGACGGACTGCCGGAATACTATGCTGCATCATTGATGACAGATCATTTTGAGAACTTGGTCTTTCGCTCGGCGATGTCGGCATTGCAAAATTCAGCCATCGAAATCAGAAAAGATCGTACAGTATTCATTCTGAGTACCACCAAAGGTGATATAGAAGATCTGAAAACCAAATCGAATGATGAAAAGTGCCTTGGCGATACGGCCCAACGTATTGCTTTGAAGTTGGGCATAAACACACCGCCTATAGTAGTCTGCAATGCTTGTATATCTGGTCTATCTGCCATAATCTTGGGAACGCGCCTTTTGGAAGCAGGCAAGTACGACTATGCTGTGGTTTGTGGTTGTGATTGCCCCGGACGTTTCGTTATTTCAGGTTTTCAATCATTGAAAGCACTTTCAGCAGAACCTTGTCGACCTTTTGATATAGAACGCTTAGGTCTCAATCTTGGTGAGGCTGCGGCAACTGTAGTTCTCGGAAAAGATGTGGCAGAATCTTCTTTCAAACAGCCTTCAAAACAATTTCTTTGGCAGATAAAGCGTGGATTTGTCAGAAATGACGCTTTCCATATCAGTACACCATCCAAAAAAGGAGAAGGACTGTGTCAGGCATTGACAGATACAATTGAAGGTGAGAATATTAGTGATTTGGCTTTTGTCAATGCTCATGGTACAGCCACGATGTTCAATGATCAAATGGAGTCTGTCGCTATTGAGAGCGCTGGTCTGTCAGAAGTTCCTGTCAATGCTCTTAAGGGATATTTTGGGCATACGCTTGGTGCCGCTGGTGTGCTGGAAACCATATTGTCCATGAGGGCAGTCGAAGATCATACCGTGATAGGTACGCTTGGTTATGAAGAACTTGGCGTGTCGGGAAAAATCAATATATCTGCAACTTGTCGGCCAACAGAAAAGAAATCTTTTGTAAAGATGCTATCTGGTTTTGGCGGTTGCAATGCAGCAATTTGGGTCGAACAGGTATCTACTAATGTTCATTCTAAGGAGAATGTTTACGATGTGCCTCCGGTTGTCCGAAAACATTGTGTGCAGATAACTCCAAAAGGTGCAACAATCAATGGTCAACGAATTTGCACTGACGGAAAGCAAGATAATGATAATATCTTGACATATCTTTACAAACAAAGAATCGGTGACTATCCTAAGTTCTACAAGATGGATGGCATAAGTCGTTTGGGTTTTGTTGCTTCCGAATTGTTATTACAGGCCGAGAATGCAGAAAGATTCCAGGCTTGTGACAATAGGGCTGTCGTATTATTCAATCGTACATCCTCAATATCGGCAGATAGAAGATATCTGGAAACTATAAGCGATGCAGACAATTATTTCCCCAGTCCGTCACTGTTTGTTTATACGTTGCCCAATATTGTGACAGGTGAGATTGCCATCCGAAACCATTATCATGGTGAGACATCTTTCTATATATTGGTATCGAGGAATGACGCAATTATTCGGAATGTGCTTGATACTGTATTTATGGATGGAAAAACTGAGAGCGTACTGACGGGTTGGATTGATTATGAGAATGAAACTCACTTTGAAGCAGAACTTTGTATATTAGAGAAAAAATAAATTTGTATATGGAAGAATTGATAAAGGAACTTAAAGAGGAAATAATCGCCGCTCTCAATCTTGAAGAGATGTCTGTCGACGATATCGACGAAAATGAGGATCTTTTTGGCGATGGCTTGGGTTTGGACTCCATTGATGCATTGGAACTGATTGTGTTGCTGGAGAAAAAATACGGTATAAAGTTGGCCAATCCGTCTGAAGGAAAGGCAATTTTCAAGAACGTTTCCACTATTGCGGATTACGTAAGTAGGAACAGAAAGAAATAACTCTTCAAGAAAGAGGCAATACGCAAGATGAATGTTGCTATAACTGGTGAAGGCCTGGTCACGGCCATTGGACTTGACAAACAACAAGTTTTGAAATCCTTGCAAGAAGGACAGACAGGTATTGGAGAAATGAAACATCTCCAATCAGTGCATCATGAACTTCCTGTAGGCGAAGTTGACTTGTCCAATTTGCAGATGAAGGAGATGCTTGGCATACCTGTATCCCAAATGATTAGTCGTACGGCACTGATGGGAATCTTGGCTATTCGTCAGGCATTGGAAAATGCGCATATAGACAAGACGTCTCTCCAAAGCGGCGACAAACCTTTGCGTATAGTTCTTGTATCTGGTACTACTGTGGGCGGTATGGATATCACAGAATCTTGCTATGACCATTGGGAGGAGTCTGGAGATGCCGAATTCATCAATCATCATGATTGTGGCAGTTGTACCAAGTTGATGGCTGACTATTTTGACCTGTTTGACGATTTTACAACGTTGTCCACGGCTTGCTCTTCAGCAGCGAATGCTATCATTTTAGGTGCTCGGTTGATTAAATCAGGAGATGCAGATATTGTTGTGGCAGGTGGTACGGAGGCGCTTTCCCGGTTCCATCTGAATGGCTTCAATTCGCTGATGATTTTAGACAAAAATCGCTGCAAACCCTTTGATGCAGACAGGGCTGGTCTGAATTTAGGAGAAGGCGCCGCTTTCATCGTGATGGAGTCTGAGCGGGTGGCCTTGTCAAGGAATGTAGCCCCCCACGTATATCTTTCCGGGTATGGCAATGCGTGCGATGCTTACCATCAGACCGCCTCTTCAGAAAATGGGGAAGGGGCTTACCTTGCCATGCGGGAAGCATTGCATACGGCTTGCCTTCAACCTTCAGACATACAATATGTGAATGCACATGGTACAGGTACTCCCAACAATGACCAAAGTGAGAGCGTTTCGCTGCAAAGAATATTTGGCGAAAATATGCCTCTTGTGTCAAGTACGAAATCCTATACGGGGCACACGACAAGTGCCTCAGGTGGAATAGAGGCAGTCATTTGCATACTCGCAATGCAGCATCATTTCGTTCCGTCAAATCTTGGATGGGAGAAGCCGATGGAAAATGGTATCCTACCGACAGTGGGGAGGCAAAATATCCATTTAGAGAATGTGCTTTGCAATTCTTTTGGATTTGGAGGCAATGACTCCTCTCTGCTTTTTTCCATGCATCCCCATGTCGGTCAGGAATCTCCAGTAGTAATGAAGGAGGTGAAAGTGTTGTCGAAGGTTGAAATCACATCAGAACAACAACTTGAAGATATTCGAAAATATGTGAAACCCTTAGAGGCACGGCGGATGGGGAGGATTATGAAAAGTTCTCTTCTTTCATCGCTTGAGGCTTTGTCCGAAGCGGGCATAGATACACCTGATGCTATAATCACAGGTACCGCCTATGGATGTTTAGAGAATAGCGAGCGTCTTTTGAATCAAATCTGTGAGGAGGGTGAAAGTATGCTGAAACCGACATATTTCATGCAAAGCACGCATAACACCATTGGAGGTAGTATTGCCATCAAGACGCATTGCCATGGATACAATGTTACCTATACGCAGGGTAAACGTTCTTTGGAATGGGCTATTCGAGATGCAGAATTGCTTTTGAGGTCTGGGAAAGTGAAGAATGTATTGGTCGGTCTGCATGACGAGAGTACTCCTACATTCAACTTGCTGTTGGAGAAGGTTGGAAAGGTTGCTCATCCTTATATTCACTCTATTGCAATGGTGTTGTCATGTGGCGAGTAATATTATTGGCTGTTGTCCAAAGTACACTTCTTGCGGGGGGACAAGTGTTTTTGAAGTTTGCGCTTCAGAAGATGCATCCGTTCGGATGGACAGGTGATTTTTGGATATCCCTGTTACAAAACTGGCAGTTTGCCTGTTGTGGCGTATTCTTTGGCGCAAGTTCTGTTTTGTGGATGTATATCGTGAAACATTATCCACTCAGTGTAGCATATCCGATGATAAGTTTGAGTTATGTATTCGGCTTGTTGGCGGCCATAGTATTCTTTCATGAATATGTGTCTGCAATGAAATGGATAGGTGTTGGGTTTATCATAATTGGATGTTGTTTAATTGGTAAGTAAAGATGAAAAGATTTTTAGTGTCTATGACAACTTTGTTTCTCTGTCTGTGCTGTATTACCGCACAGAGTATTGATGAGGCGAAGGTGAAACAGCAAATAAACAGTGTGGCTTCTAAAATGAAGACCATGCAATGCGATTTCGTGCAGACGAAATATATAAAAATGCTCAATGACAAGATGGTATCCAAAGGGGAAATGTACTATCAGCAGAGCGATAAACTCCGTTGGGAATATTCTTCTCCTTATGCTTACTCTTTTGTGCTCAATGGTTCAAAAGTACTTATTAGCAGAGGTAAACGCAACGATGTGGTCAATGTCAATCAGAGTAAATTCTTCAAGGAGATTGCCCGCATCATGATGAACAGTGTCGTTGGAAAATGCCTTACGGATACAAAGGATTTCAAGACAAATATCACGGGTACCCAGTCTGAGTATATTGCAACGCTTTACCCGAAACAGAAGCAGATGCAACAGATGTTTCAAAAAATCATCTTGCATTTCAATAGGCAGAAATCAATAGTTTCCAAAGTGGAACTGATTGAGAAAAAAGGAGATCGGACAATTATAGAATTATTGAACGTGAAAACAAATGCTCCAATAGATGCGAAGGTATTTACAGTCAATTAGTATTTTCCTTTTTCTCTTGTTGCCATTGCCTGTAAAATCCCAAAATTTGACGTTTCCAGACAGTGCAGGCCAAAAGGTGAGATACAGTGCCATGATAGAGATGAAGAAAGGTTACCTCAGTGGTGTTTGTATTTTGGCCCATGACGGTGAAAAGATAAATGGTTGTCTTTTCAATGAATTTGGCATTTCTGCCATTGACTTTGTCTATTTCCCAAAGAAAAAGAAGGTCAAACTCGTCAGCGTAATCAAGATGATAGACAGATGGTATATCAAGAAAATACTGAAAAAGGATTTGGCGCAGGTCATGGAAAGTCTTTCCTGTGGGGTGTATGAATACACAAACAATAAATTTAAGATAGACTATCATTTTAAGGTATTGAATGATGAAATTGGAGAATAATCTATATACGGTGCTTGAAGAAAAGATAGAGGGGTGGAATGCTGTGTTTACAGTAAAACTCATTGCCTCGTCTTTTATATATCAGGCACATTTTCCGAACGACCCCATTACTCCAGGCGTATGCATAATACAAATGGGAGAGGAATTGATAGACAGAACTCTTGCGACTAATGGAATAAAAAGACCCACGCGGATAGAAAAAATCAAGAATGTGAAATTTCTGTCGGTACTTACACCTCAAAACTCCGGCGTCATTGTCTATGAGATAAAGAAAATGGACTTGTCTGAAGATGCCCGACAAATCAAAGCACAGCTTATTGTGACTTCGGAGGATGAGGTGAAAGCAAAGATGTCTTTAGTACTGCGAATATCAGATGTTGAATGTTGAACTGAAGGAAAGACTGCGAGCAAGGGGTATTTGTATTATCCTTCCTACCTACAACAATGGAGGTACGATAAACAAGATTGTGAGGGACACTCTTTGCTTTTGTGATGACGTTATTGTCGTGAATGACGGTAGTACGGACGGTACTGCCGAGATACTTCATGGTATAGCGTCCATCACAGTTGTCTCTTATACAAAGAATAGAGGCAAAGGATATGCTTTGAAAGTCGGATTCAAGAAAGCATTGGAATTGGGGTTCACATCTGCCATTACAATGGATACCGATGGACAACATTATCCAGAAGATATTGCTCTCTTTCTTGATGCCAATCAAAGATATCCAGGGGCTTTGATTGTAGGTAGTCGGCAGTTGGATGGAGTCGATCGTTCAAAAGGAAGCGATTTCGCCAATAAATTTTCCAATTTTTGGTTCTATGTGCAGACCGGAAAGAAAATGGAGGATACTCAGACAGGCTATCGTTTATACCCATTGCGGAAATTATGGGGATTGTCTCTGCTTACATCACGTTATGAGGCAGAACTGGAACTGATGGTTTTTGCGTCTTGGCATGGTGTTGAACTCGTTTCAATACCCGTCAGTGTGTATTACCCTTCTCGTGAGGAACGTGTAAGTCATTTCCGTCCAGTCAAGGATTTTATGAGAATCAGTATTCTCAATACTGTTCTTTGTCTATTGGCTGTCGTTTACGGGCTTCCATTGCGGGTGGGGCGTTATGTGATGAGGTTTTTCCGAACGGCCTATTCATTGTTGTTCTTCTTGTTTTTTTCCTTATGCGTGTTTATTCCTTGTGTATGGCTTTATGTCAAGTTGGGAAAAATGACAGAGAAGAAACGCTACCGCTTGCATCAACTTATCTACTATGCTTCTCGTTTTGTGATGATTCATCATGGTATACCAGGGACAAAATTTCGGAAAAAGATAATGGGAGATACTGATTTCTCTCAACCGCGAATCATTATCTGCAATCATCAGTCTCACCTTGACTTGATGTGTCAATTGGTATTTACTCCGAAAATAGTGTTTCTTACCAACGATTGGGTTTGGAACAATCCCTTTTACGGTTTGATGATACGCAATGCAGAATATCTTCCTGTAAGAGACGGTTTGGAGGTCTTGATGCCGCAACTCCGTTCACTGGTGCAAAGAGGATACAGTATCGCGGTCTATCCGGAAGGAACACGCTCGAAGGATTGCCGTATAGGTCGTTTTCATCAAGGGGCTTTCTATTTGGCTCAAAATTTGGGATTGGAGATATTGCCGATGTGTATTTATGGACCGGGAAAGATATTGCCCAAGGGCAGTCATCATTTGCGAAAAGGAATTTTCTATGTGGAGGTTGGTAGTCCTTTGACCCAAGAACAAATGCAGGAGATGGGTGATTTGAAAAAACAAGCCTCAGCGATGCGTAAACATTATGTCCAATGGTATACTGAAATTGCTGATAGCATCGAGCAGAATGTGTAGGCACGAACAGAGAACAAAAGAAGAAAAAATGGCAAAACAGAAAACGGTAGTCATTATAGGAAGTGGATTGGGTGGCTTGTCCTCAGGCGCAATTTTGGCCAAAAATGGTTATCGCGTTGTCGTATTGGAGCAAAATGCCCAGATTGGTGGATGCTTGCAATGCTTCACACGCCGCGGGGTGAAGTTTGAGACAGGCATGCACTTTATCGGTAGTGCAGGTCAAGGACAGACATTGGCCAAACTGATGCGTTATTTGGAAATAGACAAGGATGTCAAGATTTCGCAACTTGACCCAAATGGCTATGATGTTGTGGCTTTAGAAGGCAAGTTGTACAAGTTTGCCAATGGCAGAGATGCTTTCATTCGGCAGATGTCGGAATATTTTCCTCATCAGCACGAGAATCTGATTAGGTATTTTGATCTGGTAGAGGATATAGCCGGTGCTTCTTCTTTGCATTCTCTAAAATATGCCGAGACGGATGCTACGGTGAATACGGCATATCAGTTACGCTCAATCAATGATGTCGTCAATGAAGTGTTTACCGATCCCACGTTGGCCAAAGTCATTGTCGGTAATTTGCCTTTGTATGCAGCAGAGCAAGACAGAACACCCTTTTCTACACATGCCTTTATTATGGACTTTTATAATCAAGGAGCATATCGTATCAAGGGAGGAAGTGATACTGTCGCCGTGGCATTGAAACATACGATAGAACGGTATGGGGGGAATGTCTTGTCGCATAAAAAAGTCGTGCGGATTGTGTGTGACGAAACACATGCTGTCGGTGTTGAAACGCTTGGAGGAGAATACTATCCTTGCGACTATGTGATATCAGACGCTCATCCTATGCGGACGTTGGAAATGCTGGACACCAAACTGATTAGGCCTGCATTTCGCAACCGCATCAACCACATCAAACAGACTGTGGGCTGTTTCTCTGTGTATTTGCATTTCAAAGAAAATGCTGTCCCTTATCTCAATTACAATTATTACGGCTATAAGGAAAATACCCCATGGAATTGCGAGAATTATACGGAAGACAGTTGGCCAAAAGGTTTTCTGTATATGCATTTCTGTCCAAAAGAAGAATCGTCATATGCCACAACAGGTGTTGTGCTCTCTTATATGCAAATGACAGATGTTGAGCAGTGGAAGGGTACGGCAATTGGCCGACGAGGAAAGGATTATGAAGAATTCAAAAGAAAAAAGGCCGAAAAATTGCTGGATGCTTTGGAGCAGCATTTTCCTGACATACGTGACAAAATAGAGGCGTACTATACGTCGACACCTCTTACATATTTGGATTATACGGGAACAGAGGCTGGTTCAATGTACGGAAATGCTAAAGATATTTCGCAGGGGGCTGCATATAGGGTGCCTCAACGCACAAAGGTTCCCAATGTATATATGACCGGACAAAACATCAATTCTCATGGAATGTTGGGCGTTTTGGTCGGTACAATTGTCACGTGTAGCGAATTCTTGACGGCAAAGACCATCTACGAACAAATAACGGAGGCTAACAGATGAAGAAAGTAGTAATCATAGGTGGCGGTCTTGGAGGACTGTTTACAGGTGCCATCCTCGCCAAGGAAGGACTCTCTGTGACGGTACTTGAAAAGAATGCAACGGCAGGTGGCGGATTGCAAACCTTCCGGCGTTTCGGAGAATCTTTCGACACAGGCATGCACGTCATCGGAGGTATGGGCTCCAGTGGAAATATACGGCGTATATGTGAGTATCTTGGCATCATGAACAACATAAAAATCAAGGATGTTGACGATGAATGTATGGATAGCCTCTATTTTGCAGAGGACAAAACGACCTATCGAGTAGCAAAGGGACGTCAAGGGTTTGTTGACTCTTTGTCTGCTTATTTCCCAGAGGAAAGAGACAATCTGGAAGCATATGTCAATGCTGTGTATGCGATAACGGATGAGGTGGATATGTTCAATCTTCGTCCTTCTGCAGATGTATTCAAGATGCCGTCAGATGATTTTCTGATGCCTGCGGATGGGTTTGTCGCAAAGTATATCAAAAATCTGAAATTGCGGAGTGTTGTCTCCTATATGAATCCTCTCTATGGTGGACGCCATGATGAAACGCCTGCATATGTGCATGCTATTATTACGACATTGTATATCAATGGGGCAAGTCGTTTTGTTGGTGGAAGTGACAAGTTTGCCGAATTGCTGGTTTCTGTAATAGAGCGTTTCGGTGGCTCTGTCATTACCCATGATGGAGTAGAGTGGGTGGAAACGAACGATCGCCACATCGATTTTGTAAGGACTCGCAGCGGACGGGAATATTGCGGCGACTATTACATATCTGCCATCCATCCGTGTACACTTCTGAAATTGATGCCAGAAAAAGCCTTTTCCAAGGCGTTTCGTATGAGGCTAAATACCATTCCGAATTCTTATTCGGCTTTTTCTGTATATGTCAAACTCAAACCCGGAACATTTCGGTACATCAATCATTCAGAGTACTATATGACCAAGTATGGGGAAATATGGAACTTTGGAGAGTCTCATGAAAATTGGCCTTTGGGTTTCTTGTTTATGACGCCTCCGGAAGAACAGCAAGGTGAGTATAGTCGTAAAGTATTGATAACGGCTCCTATGCTTTATGAGGAAACATTGCGATGGGAAAACACGACAGTTGGTCATCGCGGTTCTGATTATGAGGAATGGAAAAAAGAAAAAACTCGCTTGATTTTGGCGTGCGTAGAAGAGATACATCCAGGGTTCAATGATTGTATAGACAGAATCAACGCGTCTTCACCACTTACCATTCGGGATTTCTATGGGGTCAAAGGAGGCGCACTCAGTGGATATAGCAAAGACTATAAAAATATTGCGCTTTCACAAGTTCCAGTAGTGACAAAGGTGGATAATCTGCTTATGACAGGCCAAAACAACAATCTTCACGGATTTTGTGGCGTTCCGCTCACTGCTATCAATACGGCTGAGGCTATTTTGGGGAAAAACTATATTTTGAATAAAATCAACGGAAAAACTGAAGGTGGGTTCTAAAAAATATTAATTATCTTTGAAGGATTACAACGATGCGTGGAATTTTAGGATACGCTTGAATTATGAAGATGAAAGATGTAGTTAGACATTTACTCCTGTTGGCGGCAATGTTGTGCGTCACTATCGTATCCGTGGCACGGCATCACGATGATGCGGTCAATATTTGGCGAGATACGGGTGTCAAGAAACAGGTGGAGATGACCCCTTATTTGGCACCGGGACAAGGCAATGTTGCCGTGATAGTATGTCCAGGCGGTAGTTATTTTTGGCATGACATGCAGGCAGAAGGAGAGACTGTAGGAAAATGGTTGCAGAAAAACGGCATTTCGGCCTTTGTCCTCAAATATAGAACTGCCGGATTTTGGGCTTATTTTACTCATTATCGTTACATATTCAGAGGAAACCGTTATCCTGATGCCTTGGATGATTTGCACCAGGCAATATGGTATGTGAAGAGTCAATCGCAGAAGTATGGAATAAATCCAGACAGTGTCGGTGCAATGGGGTTTTCTGCCGGTGGACATCTTGTGATGTCTGCCTGTGAACTTTTGCCGTCCTCGGAGCGTCCTGCGTTTGTCGCTTCAATCTATCCGGTGGTGACAATGACGGACAAGTGTGTACATAAACGTTCTCGTCGGGCGTTGCTTGGCGATGGAAGAAAGAACAACAGAGCGATGCGGGATTCCCTTTCTTTGGAGATGCATGTACCCGATGATTGCCCACCTGTTTTTGTGGTCAACTGCAAGGATGATCCAATTGTGAAATACCACAACTCGGAATTGCTCGATTCGGCACTTACCATACACCATATACCTCATCGCTATATTCAGTATGAAACTGGCGGACATGGTTTCGGTGCTACAGACAATAAAGGAACGGCAGAATGCCGTCAATGGAAAAACGAATTTCTCAAGTGGCTAAGGTTGTTACAAATAAAACAAAAGATATGGAAACAAAATTGTTCGACGATATAAGACCCTACAATGCGGCGGAAATACCGGCTGCTATGCAACGTATTGCCTATAGTTCTTCATTTCCGATTTTGGCTGCATACGTATATCCAGGAGAACCCTTGGATGATGTTCGCAAGCGAATTGCCAATTACACTACAGTGAGGGAGTTTCAAGAGGAAACGATGAGCATGGTGAATGAGCGTGTTATCAAAAACAGTATCACGGATTTCTCCTGTTCCGGATTGGATAAGTTGGACCCGAACAAACAGTATCTCTACGTTTCCAATCATCGGGACATTATGTTGGATTCCAGTTTGCTTCAGTATTTTTTAGTTCAAAACGGATTTGACACTACAGAAATTACTTTCGGAGCCAACTTGATGATGAGTCCCCTGATTATTGATATCGGCAAGTGTAACAAAATGTTCAAGGTGGAGCGTCCTGGTGGCAGCATCAAGGAGTTTTACCGTTGTTCGAAACACCTGTCAGAGTACATTCGCTATGCACTCAATGAGAAGAAACAATCTGTATGGATTGCGCAGCGTAACGGCAGAACCAAGGATGGCAATGATGCTACAGACCAAGGTATTATTAAGATGTTCTGTATGTCTTGTCCTGAAGACAAAATCAAGGCTATCGAACAACTGCATATTGTCCCGGTATCTATCTCCTATGAGTGGGAGTCATGCGATATTCTCAAGACACTTGAATTGTATGAATCGCAGTTTGCCAAGTATACCAAAAAGCCGGGAGAGGACTTGAATAGTATCCTTACAGGAATTGTACAACCCAAGGGCAAAGTTCATATTGAGTTGTGTGATCCTGTGTCGTATGCCGAATTGTCAGAATTAGAGCATCTGACCAACAATGAATACCATAAAGCGGTTGCAAAACTGTTGGACAAAAGAATCAATACGGCCTACAGACTCTATCCCAATAATTACATTGCCTATGATTTGCGATACGGCACGACAAAGTACGTGGAATATTATACCCGGCAAGAGCGGGACGCTTTCATAGAACGAGTGAAATTTCTTGAGCGTTATGATACCTGTGAAGTGGAAACTTTGAAAGACATCTTTTTGGGTATATATTCGAATCCTGTAAACAATAAATAAATGACCGAACTTGTATTGAAACTTTATAGTTATATGAAGGGCCACCGCCTGATAGGTGTCCTTTCGTTTCTCGTTGTCACGGGGCTGTTGGCCTTGTCGGTGTCGAGACTTGACTATAAGGAGGATATCGCAGATTTTTTACCGATAGACAGTGAGTATCATAATGCGCTGAGTGTATATCAAAACATTTCTGGTGCCAATAAGGTGTTTGCCGTATTTCAATATCGTGATACCGCAAAGGCCAATCCAGACAATATGGTTGATGGTATTGATGCATTTGTTGAATGTGTACAGCAATCCGATACTTCCCAAATGCTTACATCTGTTATGTCGCAGGTCGATCTTGAACAGTTGGCAGGTGTTACAGATTTTGTATACAACAATATATCTTATTTTCTGTCGGATCGTGATTATGAGAGGATAGATAGCGTACTTCGACAACAAGACTATGTGCAGACGCAGATACATCAAGACAAGGAGATGCTGATGTTTCCTGCAGGTGGTCTTCTTTCTGACAATATACAACGGGATCCATTGAATCTATTTACTCCAGTTGTGCAGAAATTGCAGAAGTCGGAAGGAGAATTGAAGTATGAGATGTATGGTGGACATATCTTCTCTCCAGATATGCAAAAGGCTTTTGTCGTAATGGAGTCGCCATATGGTTCAAGTGAAACGGAAAATAATTCCCGTTTGGCTGATATGTTGACGAACTGCGGTAAGAAGACCATGTCCCATTATCCCAATCTTGATATCCATATTATAGGCGGTCCGGTTATCGCCGTGACCAATGCAAAACAGATAAAGACAGACAGTATATTTTCTGTCGTTATCTCCGTGACCCTCATCTTGGCGCTTCTCCTATTTTCATTTCGGAATGTGCGCAATCTTCTTCTGATTGCTTTTTCCATCGCTTGGGGATGGCTCTTTGCAATGGGAGGGTTGGCTTTGCTGCATGATAAGGTGTCTGTCATAGTCATCGGTATCAGTTCTGTAATTTTGGGTATTGCCGTCAACTATCCATTGCATTTCATCGCCCATCTGTCTCATACCCCGAACAAACGTATGGCTCTTCGCGAAATTGTAATGCCTTTGTTGGTTGGCAATATCACTACGGTCGGTGCTTTTCTGGCATTGGTTCCGTTGCAGTCTGTTGCCCTTCGTGATTTGGGCTTGTTCAGTTCTTTCTTGTTGATTGGAACGATACTTTTTGTGTTGGTTTATCTTCCCCATCTTTCGAAGGAAACAAAAGAATCGAAACATACCTTTCTTGACAAATTGAGCAATTTGTCCTTGGAAAACAAGCCTATCTTTGTCGGTCTAATTGTTGTCTTGACTATAGTATTGGGATATTTCAGTTTTCAGACGCAGTTTGATGCCAACATGAGCCATATCAACTATATGACAGAAGACCAAAAGGCTGATATGGCGTATTTCCAACGTACCATGATGCGAGGTGGTGACAATCAAACCATATATGCCATCTCTTCTGATGCGACGGCGGACGGGGCTCTTGACAAAAGTCTTCGCTTACAACCCTATCTTGAAGCAGCGGTAGCAGATGGTGTTGTCTGTGGTTATAGTAGTTGTCATCAGTTTGTTGTATCCAAAACGGAACAGGCGCGCCGTCTGAAGATGTGGCGTGATTTTGTTGCATCGCATAGAGATTCCCTCAGGAGGGTGATGCATGGATGTGTACAGAATGAAGGCTTTACGGATGACAGTTTTGATGAGTTCTACGCTTTGTTGGATAAAGACTATGTTGCTCATGATATCTCCTATTTCTCTCCGTTGACGAAAACGGTTTTCGCTTCTAATTTGAGCAATGATAGTATCGAGGGACTTCACAATGTGATCGATGTACTATCGGTGAAGGACAAGGAGGTGAAGGCCGTTGAAAAGATGCTGAAGGAGCGAGGTTGTTATAGTTTCGATGTGGCCAGTATGAACAGTGCAATAGCCGACCATCTTTCTGATGATTTCAATTATATAGGCTATGCATGTAGTTTCATCGTGTTCTTTTTCCTGTGGTTGTCTATGGGAAGTATAGAATTGGCTATATTGTCGTTTGTTCCGATGGCGGTGAGTTGGTTGTGGATATTGGGTATTATGGCGCTTTTCGGTATGCAGTTTAATATTGTCAATATTATCCTCGCCACTTTCATTTTCGGACAAGGTGATGATTATACCATATTTATGACGGAAGGGGCCATGTATGAATATGCGTACCGTCGCAAGATGCTTGCCTCCTACAAACATTCTATTATCATCTCAGCACTAATCATGTTTATTGGCATTGGTACGCTGATTATCGCTCGACATCCTGCCCTTCATTCTTTAGCAGAGGTGACAGTCGCGGGAATGTTTTCGGTTGTACTGATGGCATATGTGTTTCCCCCATTAATATTTAATTTTTTGGTTAAGTCTCATGGTACATACCGCAAACGTCCGATTGTGTTGAGAAGAGCCGCTGTGATGTTCATTTGCACGTTGACGCTCCTTGTACAGGTTTCTTTTGTCTATTTGGTCGGGTTAGTATCGAAATGGATAATGAGACGTTCTGTGAAACGGGAGATCTGGCTGAGGGGTTTCTTGCAGCGGATTCTTTTGTCCGACATGAAACATTTCCCGTATGTGGAATATCAGACAAGAAACATAACAGAACACACATTCCGTTCGTCTTCGGTCGTGCTCTGCAATTATCAATCAGTACTCGATGTGTTTATACTTTTTGCTTTGGATAAAAGACTGGTTGTCGTGTCTGACGATATGAAAGGTAAGTGGATACTACTGCGGAAAATCTTCAAATGGTGTGGCTTCCTTTCTCTGAAAGAGGCCGATGCGCTGGATAAGGTGCATCTGCAAGATTACAAAGATCATGGTTGTAGTTTTGTATTCCTTTCAAGAAAAAACGTGGAACAGTCGGTACCTTCCTCTCTCTTCCCTACCGAGGCATTCCGTTTCGTAGAAAGATTCAATATGACTGTGGTGCCTATCATTATTCACGGATCGGATGATGTGTTGCCGAATGTCGACATTCAGATCTTCTCTGGTACCATAACCGTTGCAGCATATTCACCTTTTGCATATGGTGACGGAAAAACGGTTGACGACAAATATTCCCGGGCAGTAAACGATTTTTATAGGACGGAGACGTCACGTTTGGCGAATGAAATACAGACGGCTGATTATTACGCTCAGCAGGTATTGGATTGTTATCGGTATAAAGGAACCGATATCTATAGTTCTGTAAAAAAACGCCTTAAGTACAATAAGTCATTTGCAAAGTGGATTGACCATACAGATACAACCACAGTGGTGATTGTCCTGAATGAAAACTATGGCGAATTTGCTCTGATGTATGCACTCGTTCATCAAAATACGAGAGTAGTCGTGTATGAACCTGATGATATAAAAAGAGATTTGATAAGGCATTGTGCCGAGTACGTTCCAAATATGAGTGTCGTTGGTTGTTTGGATGATGTCCACAATGATTCTGAAAGAATGCGGGTATATTCTTGCTGTACTTCGGAAAAGACAATGTCTGTATTTTCTGATGCAGATGTGGTTATAGTATCATAAACAAATTATAATATGTGTATGATTCGTTGTTATATATTTGTATGTTGTCTGTTGTTTGCAAATATTGCATTATCGCAGACTGTTTCTGACTGTTCGGGACCGGTACTCAATGAGGACCATTCCTTGGTGTTTTCTTTCATAGATAGAGAGGCGAAGAAAGTGAAAATAGAGAACTCTTTCGGTAAGGATTGGTCAATGACATTGCAGGACGCTATGTGGGTGTGCACAACAGACACATTGCCTTCCGAAATGTATACATATCGTTTCGACGTAGATGGAAAGAAATTATTGGATCCGCGGAATGAAAATGTCGTGTGTGACATCGACGATTCGCTGAACTATGTCATCATAGGCGGTTACCCGGGGGCTTATTATATGGATGCGGATGTACCGCATGGAAGTGTCCAACAACTATGGTATCCCTCGTCTTTCAGTTCCAAGATGAAACAAAGGAGATTGTCGGTATATTTGCCGTCAGAGTATGACAAAAATACAGATAAACGATACCCTGTGCTGTATCTTTTGCATGGTACTGGCGGAGATGAACTGGCTTGGTTGGGTATGGGCCGTTTGGCACAGATCATGGATAATATGATTGCGCAAGGCCATGTGCAGCCGATGATAGTTGTTATGCCCAATGGTATCGCCGACCAAGATGCTGCTCCTGGACATAGTCCCTATATGAGTGGTGAGGCGCGGCATTCAAATGTGTCCTCATGGTTGGGACGTACAGAAAAAGCTTTCCCCTTAGAAGTGATGCCTTTCATTGAAGAAAATTTCCGGACGATAAATGACAAGGCACATCGCGCTATAGCAGGTTTGTCTATGGGTGGACTGCATACCATAGCCATTACTGCAAACAATCCTACGTTGTTTGATTATGTCGGGTTGTTTTCTCCTCAGTCTGTTAACATACTTACAGATTGGAACATTGAGAGAATCAATCATTTGCGAAAAGGTTTCAATAAGATTAAGGATAAATTGCCCGGCCGGTTGAAACAACGGTATGCAGACCGTGACGAGCAATTCTCGGATGTATCCATATATCAGGATCTGGATGAGAAATTGAAGCAACAGTTTGAGACGGCTCCTGCATTATATTATATAGCGATTGGGAAAAAAGATCCGTTGAAACCTTTCCTTGATAAATTCCGTAACAGACTTTCGACTCAAGGGTGTGCCTACCTGTACAAAGAAAGTGGAGGTGCACATAGTTGGGAAAATTGGCGAAAGTATTTACTGGATTTCTTACCACGTATATTCAAATAAAAAATGCTATTATGAAAGAAACAATACGAAAAAAACTTGAAGAGGTACTTCCTTTAGTTGACCTGGATTCTGATTTTCTGTTCAGTGAACTTGACTCTCTTGGAATAGCCACAATCCTTATGGTGCTTTCCGATATGTACGGCGTAGAACTGGATCATGCTGACGTGACACCTAAAAACTTCAAATCGCTTGACAGTCTTGTAAATATGGTGAAGGCCAAACAGAAAAATAAGTAGCTGCATCACAAAGTATAATAACATCTGCTGACATATATACGAATAATTTTGAATACCTACGCAAGAAATGAAAATAGAAGACAAACTGCGACAGAATGCAGAGCAACATCCCGATGATATTGCTGTTGTTTGCGGTGATGAGGTGCTAAGTTATTCCGACCTGTATAGATCGGTTTGTATGAAGTCGTCGGTAATGGCGGCGCAAAAAGGACGACCAGTTCTCATCGAGGCCAGTACGTCAGTAGACTTTTTGGTTACTTATTTTGCTGTCCATCTTGCCGATGGAATAGCTGTGCCATTGGACAAAAGTGTCATGGAATGCATGCAGAATAAGTTCTCTCATGATATATTGTTTGATACAAGTGAGGAAATTGCAGATATCTTATATACAACGGGTACAACGGGAAATGCAAAAGGCGTGTTGGTCAGTCATGAGGCTATTATTGCGGATGCTGAAAATTTAGTAGAGGCGCAGCGTTTTACGCGTGATATAACATATATTGTTAATGGTCCGCTCAACCATATCGGCAGTTTGTCAAAAATTTATCCGACCATTTATGTGGGTGGTACTGTATGCCTGGTAGATGGTATGAAGAATATCAATGCCTTTTTCGGCGCTATAGAAAAGGCACCGAAAAAAGTAGCTACTTTTTTGGTGCCTTCGTCTATCCGTATGTTGCTTGCGTTGTCAGGGAACAAACTATCGCAGTATGCCGATAAAATAGATTTTATTGAGACCGGAGCAGCACCGATGCCGTTTTCGGATATGCAAACGCTGTGTCAACTTTTGCCAAACAGTAGGTTGTATAACACTTACGCTTCTACAGAGACGGGTATCATAGCGACTTTCGATTTTAACGGTGGAGAATGCATACCCGGCTGCCTTGGTTTCCCGATGAAACACTCTGCGTTTTTTATTACAAGTGAGGGTAGGGTGGCCTGTAAGGGACGGACACTTATGTCAGGGTATTGGGATGATGCAAAATCTACTCAGCAAACTATAAAAGACGATACCATTGTGACTTCTGATGTAGGAAGCATTGATCAATGTGGGCGTTTGCAGTTGAAAGGCAGAAACGATGATGTCTTGAATATAGGCGGATATAAGGTTAATCCCGTGGAAGTAGAAAATGTCGCCTTGTCATTCATAGGGGTAAAGGACTGTATTTGCATCTCAGCCCCGCATCCTATAATAGGGTGCGTGCTGAAACTGCTGGTCGTGCCTCAGGATGGTTATAACAGAAAGGACTTGGCAATATTTCTGAAAAACAAATTGGAGGCCTATAAGGTCCCGTCTATGTACGGCGAGGTGAGCGAGATACGCCGGACGTACAATGGTAAACTGGATAGAAAGAGTTACTGTCCTCCGAGTCTTTCAAAGTAGGTGATGATTTCTTCCCAGGTCTTAAAGTCGCTGCTTCCCCAAACGATGCATGTTCCTATAAAATTCTCGATTTCTTGCTTTCCAATATAGTAGTCGCCAAGTAACAGTTGTTTCTGATTGGTGAATATCACATGGTCGTATGCGGGGGCACTGAGATATTCTTCTACCCATTCCTGTGTGTGTACCGTTGATGTATGGTCATTTGTCGGCGCAGGGGCAACAATGTAGATGTTGTATGTCCCCAACAAGAATTCGTAGGCCTTATGCATGCTGGCTGTTGCGTGCCCGTAACTATCCTTCAACGTCTCTATGTCTATATAGACTACGGGCCGTTGTCTTTGTTCCTGTCTGTCATCTATCCTGCGTATAATGGGGATGAGATAGTGTATGGCTATTTTGTCGGTGAGGCGATGCTCTCCATGAAAATGAATGGCAGTGGGGTAGTGCTCTCTAAACAAGTCGAAGGTGTGTACGACAGGATCCGCATCTCCAAACATTCCGACTACATGTTGATGCTCGGTCTTGTTGACATTGCTGAAACAATGGCTTGTCATTTCTGCATACTCCTTTATCAGGGCTTTTGTGACAATGAACTCTTGGATTCCATCTGCACGAGGATTTTGGAATGTCTGTTTCCCAATCATCCCGTGCTTAGCCATAGTCTCACCCATTTGAAAGGCCGGATTGACCAATATACGATCATATCCGTATAATTGTTCGGTGTACATTCCGCCCATGGATGTTCCGATGATGAGGTTCGGTTGTTCTTTTTCACACATCGCTTTCAGCATATCGATTGCTTCATCTGGATGCAGCGGTATGTCGTGGGCGATAATCTCTGCTGATGGCAGTAGTTGTTTGAGCAATGTTACTGTTCCTGATTGGGCCGATGATCCGAATCCGTGAATATACATAATCTTTTTCCCTTTCATCAATTCGGGAAATTGCTTGATATATTGGTTTTCCATTTTTTCAATTTGTTTTATGGGTATGCAGTGGGGAATTTTTGTTCTTACCTTATGTAGGTGCAAACTTATACATTTTTTCTGAAAAGTCGGTGCTTAAACAACGATGAAAAATGGGATGGTCGAGTTTGTTGTTCTTGTTTTAGTATGAGTGTTAATATCTGTTGTAAAAGCGGTGGTCGCTCTCATGTTTGATAAACAATAGTTAATTTTTAGGTGTTGGGTAATTGTTTTTTGACGTTGGTTGAAAATAATATGTATATTTGGGGCAATTATTTTAGATTTCGAGTTTTTATGAAATCGTCCCGAGGTTGGTTGCATCCTGCGCCAACCTCTTTTTTTATTCAAAAATTTGGCTTATCCGTCAAAAACATATAACTTTGTAATGAAAATCTCAAAATAATTGTTGCCTATCGAGAAATTTTACTTCATAAACAAAACAATATATAAATGAAGAACATCAAAGATATGACCGATGAAGAATTGGCCTTATCATATATCGATGGGAATAATCACGCATTTGACGTGCTGTTGTCACGTAATGAATCGAAAGTTTTTTCCTATATACTTTTCATCGTCCGAGATCGAGATACTGCCAATGATATCTTTCAGGAGACATTCGTGAAAGTTATTACCAGATTGCAAGAAGGACGTTATACCTCAAGTGGAAAGTTTGGGGCTTGGATTATGCGCATTGCGCATAATGTCGTTATGGATTGGTATCGCGAGCAAAAATCTGAGAAAATAGTTGAAGCGAGCCAAAACAACGATTTGTCGAATATCAGCAATTCTTATGTGGTAGGTAGTGTTGAAAGTCGTTATGTGAATGATCAAGTGCTACGTGATGTACGTAAACTCCTTGATAATCTTCCAGCCAATCAGCGTGAGGTTGTCTTTATGCGTTATTACCAGCAGTTGTCCTTTAAGGAGATTGCCGAGATGACAGATGTCAGCATCAATACTGCCTTGGGACGTATGCGGTACGCCATACTCAACCTTCGCCGTATGGCCAAAGGCTACGGCATCGGGTTGCAGTTGGCATATATGTGATATTCTTCTCTATTACGGTAGTGGAGTGTATTTCATGAAACGTGGTCCACTCACAATCGCTTCATTTGTGCAATCGTTTGGATTGGGTCTTGAGATTTGAAAATGTAGTTTCCGCTTACCAGTACGTCTGCTCCGGCTTCCACAAGTAGAGGGGCGGTTCTTTCATTTACTCCACCATCTACTTCTATTAGTGGTTTTTTTCCGCTCGATTGGTTGATGAGTTTTTTTAGGCGTTTTACCTTGGTGAGTGTGTTCTCAATGAATTGCTGGCCACCGAATCCCGGATTTACTCCCATCAGCATGACGAGATCGACATCGTTGATGATTTCTTCAAGAAGGGAAACAGGGGTGGAAGGATTTAGGGTCACGCCAGACATCATACCTGCTTCATGGATTTGCTGAAGGGTTCTGTGTAGATGTATGCACGCTTCATAATGCACATTCATTATTTTTGCCCCTAAGTCCGCGACTTGATTGATGTATCGCTCGGGGTGTACAATCATCAAGTGTACATCCAATGGAATCTTGCATAATTTTGTAACTGATTTCAATACAGGAAATCCAAAGGATATATTGGGAACAAACACTCCGTCCATAATATCGCAATGCAACCAATCGGCTTCGCTCTGGTTTAGCATATCAATATCATGTTTCAAATCGGAAAAATTGGCTGAAAGTAGAGAGGGGGATATCAGTACTTTATTATTGTCTGTCATATCTGTTAGTGTATTCAGTTCAGGCAATATGATGTGTTGTATCCATTTTTCTTGATGACTCTATAGGTATAGGCTATCTGGCGGATGATACTGAGGGTTTGCTCGGATGGTCTTGATTCTTCTGCGGTAAAATACTTCATAGGCTAATTCTCTTTTTATTATAAAACGCAGAGTAAAAAACTTTATTACATTTTTGGGGAAAATAATTTCCCGTTACTGCGTTTAAGAAGGTTGGATGATCACCGACAAGTTTTATTATTTGCATAAGTAGGTGTTCAAAATTATTTGATATGGATATGCGCTTTATTTTTGGCCGTATGTTCGGGTTGAAGAGGGAATGTCGGGCTACACGACCGATGAAAGCCGGGCATAAAGCCAAAAAGAAAGTGCAGAGACATGTCAAAGTATAATAACATTTGCTGACATTATATAATTTTGAATACCTACTTAACCTTTTTGCTTATATGTAATGAAAATTGTGATAGTTAAACGCAGACAGAGGTCTTGAATATGCCTGTCGGAACTTGGTACTCTTGATAATTTTCCGTACCTTTATACCTATATATCTATAATTACTATTATTTGGTGGTTTAAGAATTCCATCGCAAAGAAACAACATTATATACTTGCCAGTTATGAACATAAAGGTTAGCGGTCTGCGTATACAGAATATATCGGATGTGATGAATTCAAAGGATGTGCATTGCGTCACATTGAATTTTATTTCTGGTTCACCAAATTGTATACAAATGCAATCGTCGGGCGTTGGTTGTATGCCAGACATTGCCCCTCATCTTCATTCAAACGATGGAGAAAATGTGCTTTGTGAAAAGGGTAAACCTCAACTCATCGGCGTTTTTGACGACGATATGGCCCAAACTATTGTTGCGCGTATCCATTCGTTTCATTTGGATGGCATACAATTCCAAGGTGATGTCAGTCCTGTATTGTTGGATAATCTCCGGCGAACGCTTGTTCCCGATATTTGTCCCAAAATAATGATTGTAAAATATGTGGCAGGTGATGTCCTACAGATGGAAGAACAGTGTGAAAAGTATGGGGCGTGTGTTGATGCATTTCTTTTTGACGGATACTCTGACGATGCCGTGTCACATATGTCACGCTTTCTTGGTAAGCGTGGTAAGATGGTCAACACTCCTTTTTATATCCGTGTCGATCCTGACGGAAAATGCGTCGCGGAGTTAATAGGTCAAATGTCCCATCATCCCTTATTCGAAGGAATTGATATCGATTTTTCTCTCTCAAAGGATGACGTCGATGTACACTCTGTACTTCGTGAAATCAGCGGGATGCTCTGAAAGACTCCATATTGGTATATCTTCTTCTCATCAGGCGTACATAGATGTTGCGTAGCCACAAGTTGTTTGTGGCGACGAATCCACATCCTATAAACATCAAGATAACGTAGGTCCATGTCTCGCTTAAAAAAGTTTGCAGGATGGATACCAATATCATAGGACAGGCAAAGTTGACCAATTCTACTATCAATTGCATGTAATTGTTTTCGATGTTGCTCTTACTGATGAATTTTGTATTCAGTGGTGAAGACTGTTTGTTGTAAATCGCCATTTGGAACAATACAAAATATTGAAATCCCATAGTAAAGAGCATGAAGGACAGGAGCATGAGAATCGACCATTTCCCGACTATGACGACGGGAAGGGTCAGTAGAAATGGCACTCCCAATAATATGGAGTATGTGATGTATTTTGCTTTGAGAAGTGTCAGGATATTCTCCTTCCTTGTCATCAGACAATCCATATAGTTGCCCTCGTTGCACATTATTCGGACAAGTCCCATCACACCGTAGATGAGAAAATTGTAGATACACCAAAAGTATGTCATGAAGGTACTGTCGTAGATGTCGCTGAAGGCTATAACCATACTGAATGCGGCGACAATGACGGTCGCAAATATGAACGTCTTCCGGGGATTTTTGTTGCGAAGGATAAGTTTCGTTTCCAGTTGTATGTATTGTCCGATTTCACCGTATTTGTCCAAAAAGGAAAAACTTACGGTGGAGTGGGGGGCAGAACTGGTACTGCTCTTACCCAATTCTTGCATGATATGGGTATACTGTATGTTTCTGTTGATGAATGCCGTTGCCAGCATTATCCCTGCTGCAGTGATGACAATAGTTGGGTTTCCGTTGGACAGTCGCGTACCCATCTGCGCATAGAAATCGAATGCTTGACCGAAATCACCCCCATGTATGATGGCGGGTGAAAAGATGGCGGCGTATATAAGTATCGGAAGTATCCAATACCCAATGGTGTCGTTGACCAATGTTCTTACAATGGCATACCATTGGCTATTGGCCATGATGAGAAGTAGGAATAAGAGCAGGGTCAGTATGGTAATGGGTATGCCATGACTGAAGAGGATGCTCATAATGCTATAGGGTATCAGCATGGCAAACCAGACGAGATTGCTGCTGCTGAGTAGAGATTTTACTACAAATGCATTGATGCAAGCATATCTTCGAATGGGAAGCAATACGTACGGTTTTATCATTTGAACAGGCGTCTGTTGAAGTGAAAACCGTATGATGAAATCAAGTGCAAGAAGAAATGGTGCTATACCGCAGATGAATTCAACGGATGTCATCGTTCTTGTATTGTTGGCAATCAACGCAAGCATGATGGCGATAAAGATAAGATAGACTGCTGCCAAGAAGAACACAAAAAATAATATATACTTCGCTATTTTGTTTTGTGAGAGGTTGACACTACGGCTTTCTGCTAATTTTCGGTGTCTTCTCAGTTCTTTGTATATCTGTAGCCTTCTCATCGTGTAGGGGTATGAAATTGTGGTAGATTCTAAACTTAATCCGCCGTTGCCTTGTCGTCCATTGATACTATCTCAAGTCAATGATTTCTGCGGAAGGAAACTCTTTCGAGTTGAAGGAAAAAATATTGTCTGAAAGCGTTTTGGTCTTGAAATTGGAAATGGATATGGTTGTCCATTCTTTCCCCTTTCTCAGTTTAATCATTGAAGGTGTGTAGTTGGGAGATACGTATATGTACATTTCCTCGATGCCGTTTTTCTTGTTTTGGGCCGTGAGATGCACGATACTTGTCTTTCCTGATGTTTTCATGCTCATGTCATATCCGGAACGGTAGATGTTGATAAAGGCGTAGGGGTTCATTGACATCTGGCAGGCTTTATTGGGCGTGCTGACATTTACTTCATCGTTCTTCTTTGTGTAGGTCCATTGAGTCTTGCCGTTGTACCATACTATGATTTGCGGGGTGCGGGCTTGAAACTTGTTACCTTTGATGGATATTGTACCAGACACACTACCGGTTTTTGCTGTTGATAATGTGAAGTTGGCGGAGGCCCCTCCTTTGTTTCCTACTACTTTTGCAGTCTTGTCCAAAATGGCTTTTGCCTTTGCTGCATTTTGAGCGTAGATTCCTATGGTGGAAAGCATCGCAAGTACGATGCTCAAAATGATGTTTCTCATTGTGCTTGTTCTGTTTTTTGAATTTTCTATTTTCTCAACTGTTGGAAGATTGCAGCCAATTGTGTCTCATCTGCAATCAGTACCTCACGTGGTTTGGCTCCATGGGCTGCTCCTACAATGCCGGCTTGCTCGAGTTGGTCCATTAGTCGACCTGCCCTGTTGTAGCCTATAGAGAAGCGACGTTGCACCATACTGGTGCTACCTTGTTGAGTCGTAACGATAGAGCGGGCCGCTTCCTCAAATAGCGGGTCGAGTGCTCCCATATCACCACCGTTTCCTCCTGCTGAAGAGGCGTTTCCTCCGTTGTCATCACTTGCAGGCTCGGGAAGTTCCATAGGCTCCATCGGTCCGGGCTGGTGACTGATATAGTCGTTGATGGCCTCTACTTCAGGAGTGTCTACAAAGGCGCACTGTACTCGTACGGGGTCAGGTTCCTTTCCGTTGAGTATGAGCATGTCACCGCGGCCTATCAGTTGGTTGGCGCCGGCGCGGTCTAAGATTGTGCGTGAGTCAATCATGGCACTGACTTTGAAAGCCATACGTCCGGGGAAGTTGGCTTTTATGTTACCTGTGATGATACTTGTGGTCGGGCGTTGTGTGGCGATGACCATATGTATACCGACGGCGCGTGCCAACTGGGCGATACGGGCAATAGGCCCTTCCACTTCTTTTCCTGCCGTCATGATAAGGTCACCGAACTCGTCAATGACAACAACGATGTATGGCATGTAGTCGTGCCCCTTGGTCAGGTCTAGTTTGTGGTTGACAAACTTCTCGTTGTATTCTTTCACATTGCGCACACCGGCCAGTTTGAGCAAATCATATCTGTGGTCCATCAGCGTACAAAGGCTCTTGAGCGTGCGTACTACCTTGGTGACGTCGGTGATGATAGGTTCCTCGTCATTTTCTGGCAACGAGGCCATGAAGTGTTCGGCTATGGGGAGATAAACGCTGAACTCCACCTTTTTGGGGTCAATGAGCACAAATTTTAGTTCATTGGGATGCTTTTTATAGAGCAAGGATGTGATGATGGCGTTCAGTCCGACTGATTTTCCTTGTCCTGTAGCACCGGCAACGAGCAGATGTGGAATTTTGGCCAAGTCTACCATGTATACCTCGTTTGTTATCGTCTTTCCGATAGCCACTGGGAGATCATATTTCGTTTCCTGGAATTTTCGGGTATTGAGAATACTTTCCATCGAAACAATTTTAGGTTTCCGGTTGGGTACCTCAATTCCGATAGTTCCTTTCCCAGGTATAGGTGCAATGATACGTATACCCAATGCGCGAAGACTCAGTGCGATATCGTCTTCCAAACTTCGTATTCTTGAGATCTTTACACCAGGAGCAGGGGTAATCTCATAGAGGGTGATGGTGGGACCGATGGTCGCTTTTATCTCGCGTATGTCTATACCGAAACTCTTTAAGACCTTGACAATCTGTTCGTTGTTGGCCTTGATTTCTTCCATGTCAACGATAGGTTTGCTGTCGTTGTCGTATTTCTTGAGTAGGTCAAGTGTCGGATATTTGTATCTTGTATAGGGCTCCTTGGGGTTTATGGGCGTGTGGCTGTCTGACTCTTCGGCTACAATCTTGCTACCCGATTTGTCATCCTCTCGCATTACAGATACTTTGAGTTGACTTTCAGAAGGTTCTTTCGCCTTTTTTGTCGGCGTTTCTGAGGATGCATCCAATACTATGGTGCCCATATTGATGGTCGTCTCGGGTTGTGGAGCGGCAGGATCAAGGGCGTCATCCGACGTGACAGATGTCTGGGTCTCGTCTGTTGTGGTGTTCTCCCCTTCTTCTGCTTCTTGGGCGTTGGTGATGGTCACTTTTATCTTATTGGTCAAGTATTTGACGGGGTTCATAGATTTTTGGATGACCTCCATTGTATGTGAACTCACAATGACCATGAAGATAATGGCAGTAACCAACAGTATTCCTGTTAGTCCCGGAGGGCCTATGATGTTTTCCAGATGTTGAACGCAATAAAATCCATGGTCTCCGCCAGGATTGTATATGGAGTCAGACATGAAAGGAGCAAGAAATTTGGCAAAAGCCACAGAGGTCCAATACATAATGAACGCCATATAGAAGAACCATTTCAACAAGTTGATGGTGTAAATCCTCATCATTTTGAGACCGGCAACGACAAAAAACATGGGAATGATGAATGCCGGTAATCCGAAGCATTCTTTAATCAGTGTATAACTGATGATTGCTCCCGTACTTCGCCCGTAGTTTTGGAATATGCGTGCGTTGTTGCTCCAATCACCAGGGCGTAATTGTTCCAGTAAACTTTGGTCTGCTTGTCCTGTTCGAATAAATGAGACCATGGCGATGATGGTGTATGCAGCAAGAAAAGCGAGTATTAGTCCAATGCAAAAATCCGTTTTTCTACTATTCAATATGTTTTTTAGGCCGAACGTCTCACTGACTTTCTTTTGCTTGCGTTCTGTTTTTTTTCGTGCCATCTTGTTGTGCTTATGTCTTGTTTTTATGAATGGTGTCCCTATAGCTCTTTTTATTGCTATTTTCCATCTTTTTCCTTGTTGGAACCAAGATAAAATGAAGGGTTGTCATAGGGGCATATACTGCAAAAGTACATATTTTGTATGAATTGACCAAACCGAATACTCTTACATTTGTCCACGTTTTGTATAAAGCTCTTGTACTGTCGCTACAAAGGCCTTGTACGGTTGATACAAGGCCTTTGTACGGTCACTACAAGGCCCTTGTACTGATGATACAAGGCCCTTGTAGAATCTTGTCGGTTTGGGTGTATGAAACTACTTACTTTTGGGTGGCTATAAGTTTGCGATTTTGACAGGTTACGATGTGTCCGCATGTATAG
This sequence comes from Lachnospiraceae bacterium, assembly GCA_963604975.1. Taxonomy (GTDB): domain Bacteria; phylum Bacteroidota; class Bacteroidia; order Bacteroidales; family Bacteroidaceae; genus Prevotella. The sequence continues at coordinate 41,205 of CAVCSC010000020.1, forward strand.
TATAGCACCAATATCAGCCATGCGGCAATGTATGTGAAAATCAAACTTGACAGTGTCGTCAGGGAAAAAGCCAATACTGGAAAGTATGCGGGTAAACCATTGGGGTCACCTAATGCAATACCGTATAGGTTGACATCGCTGGCAAGGAACAATACAATCGAAGGACTGAACGTGAGGCCGTAGGCTATGCCCGTCAGAATAGTACAAACAAATAATATGGAGAAGAGGTATCCCCAGTTCTTCATTCCTGTCTTGTATGCATTGCGGAATATGTGGAAAAATGAAGTTGTCGGTTCTATGAGATATTGGGTGTTGGCGAATGAGAATGGAATGATGATGGCCATGAGTATGACAAATACAATCCCAGTCAGATACTTGATGATGAGAGGGGCTGATGGATGTTCCTCCAAATGTCCATGGGTTAACGTCGTACAAGCGTAGGAACATCCTATACAACATAGTACACATATGCCGAGTAGGGCAACGGAAAGAAATAGGATATGCAGACTGCGGACGTAGTTCTTCTTTGTTGGTTGTCCGTTGAGCATTCCAACTATTTTTGCCTGAAATAGAATGTATACGAAAATAGACAGAATATAGGATGTGGAGGCGATACTGATTAACGCCAGCAGTTTGTGCGGCGATGTTGCTGCAAGTTCAGGGCTTGAAAGGATTCCTGTGGGAATGTTTGCCAAAATTGCGGCTATAAGGGCAGGTATCCATGTCTTGCGAAGTATTTTTGTCGCATTTTTATTGAAATAGTCAAATGCGGCGCGTATGCAACTGGTTGTGCTGCGCTCTTTATTGTAAAGTTCGTCTTCCATTGTTCTTCTTTGGTTTTCGGTGACTATTGATGTTTAGCCGTATTGTTAAGTAGGTATTCAAAATTATTCGTATATATTTATGGGCAGCAGGTGTCTATTATACTTTGACATGTTTCTGCGCTTTATTTTTGGCCGTATGTCCATATCAAATAATACCTTAAATTAGCAGACTTTTAATTTTATATAAAAGCAAGTCATTGGATAACAATAAATTATCCAATGCTTGCGTATGTCAGAAAATTCACTTATCTTGGTGCTGCAAAACTCAAATAAA
>CAVCSC010000021.1:0-41367 GCA_963604975.1 Lachnospiraceae bacterium
AATTACATCCATTCCACCAAAGTCTTTGTAGATGAATTACGGACAGGATTAAACAAATTACGGCAATGTTAGGGAGTGTACAAAATGCAGAATAGCCGACTCATCGCGAGCCGGCTATTCTTGTCTATGATCGTTTTACTTTTAAACGCTCATCCTTCTCATCGGAAGATTACCTTATAGGCATGACCGGCAACCTTTACGATATATATCTGACCGGGAGCAAGGGGCAGGGTGTTTATGCCTACCTTTCCGTTGACCGTCTGACGAGTACAACCATCAAGGGTAAACAGATATATTGGCATAGGATGAGCCAGAGTTACTGTTACGGTATTGCCATTGAGACTCACCTGTGTAGCCTCTGCTATGGTATTGGCACTGATGCCAGTTGCGGTACCCAAATCGGCATAGACCAAAGATGATGTTTCTGACGTGACCTCAATACCCAAATCGTTGTTTCGCCATCCTGTAACTGTATAACCATACTTCTTTCCCTCTTCAAGACCGGTAAAGGCATACGATGTTGTCTTTGGGTCGACAATATTTATCGAGTCAAGAACAACGGTAGTTACCTCGCCTGCCTGCACCTCCTGTGTAATGGTAACCTCGTCAAGGAAGAATTTCTTCATTTTGCTTTCTTCAAACGAAAGTACAGTTTCTGAGTCACCGTCACTGACTTCCCACGTATCCTCTACATTGCCGTCAGCATCTATGGTAGAACGATGAATGTCGCTTTGACTTGTCGCATAGCCATAATGATACACCGCAATATTGTCACCTGCCGTACCGTGGGCTTTGAAGTGAATCTTGTATTTGCCGCCTTGTGCAGAGAGATTCATTATAGGAGAATGTACATAGGCCAAAGCAAAACGGCTACCGTTGTTGGCACCCAGCATACCTTGGGCACCCAACATTTGCGCACCTGTCCATCCCGGATTGTCTGTATAGTCATCGGCAGGAGAATCTACCGATACTGGTTCATCCATGGTACCCTGGGTAGATTTGGAGAAGGTTTCTTCAAGTATGGTCTTCGCTTTAGTTTCTTGCTCTACATCATAGCGGAAGGGCTGCAAATAATAGCCCAGAGCCTTGGGCAGATATTCCCAGTTGGCGGTAAACGATATTGCCGTGATATCGGTTGCGGGAAGAGCGTTGACATTCAAGAATCCGTCTACATACATGATATTCGACATCTCTGACGTTTCGTCATCCTGGGCCTTTACATAATAATAGTATACCTTCTCGGCATCGAGATGGTCAGCCACATAGAAAGTATTTTCGACCTCCTTGTCCTGGAACAGGTATTCTGGAGCAGCGTAGTCGTACTGGATAGTGTTGATGGCAATATCGCCAGTACTGTGACCGTCTTCCTTGATAATCTCGAAAACCACCCTACCTACATTGGCTGCCTTGTACCCGAAGGCCTCGTTGATATCAAGTTCTTCTTTCAGATAGAAGTAGTAGGCTTCTACCTCACCATAACTGATCAACTGTCCCTCTTTGTCGTAGCGAGAGATACGGAAGATGCTTGAGTTGTCCTTGGTTATGCCCGAAGCATTAACGAGATTGGCACTGATTTTACAGGTCGACATATTACCGCCTACCATAAGAGTGGTAGCCACCTTGTCGCCATTGGCATCGAGCAGAATATGGTTACGGTTGTTGTAATACACCACCTCTGTTGTTCCGTTGGCGGCAATGTCAACGTCAAATCCTGCCGGAATGTTAGGATTGGCGGTATCCAGTTTTCCGTCTTTTTGGTTGACATCGGCAAAGGTCTCGTCGAACGATACCATATTGTCGCCCAGCGTGTACAGACTGAGCAGATACTTACTGGCACCAGTGTCTGACCATGTGACCTTGAACGACGTTCCCGTATAATTTTCGGGATAACCTACAGTAGGCGTAGTTGCAGCATACGCAGATACTACAGTTACGACCAACAGTGAAAAGAGAAAGTAAATCTTCTTCATAGAATTGTTTTTTTGTTTTCCCCGTACCATAAAATCGTGCCCCCGCCGGGAGAAATGCACTGAGGCACGATCTGATTGTCTATATGATTCATCAAAACCTGAAGGTTCGGATTTAGAATTCATGCTAAAATATGCGCCCCCTCGGGGACTATGAATGAACGAAATTAAGGCAAAAATAGTAATTTCTAACGCAACAAACGAAAAAAAGTGTCGTCATCTTCTTTCACCACCCTACCCTTTTGCCGTAATTTGTCTAATTCTATCCGTAATTTGTCTACATAGACTTTGGTGAAATGGTGGTAATTTTGCACCATCGATAAATGCATACAGAAATTCATAAGTAGGTGTTCAAAATTATTTGATATGGATATGCACCTTATTTTCGTTTGTATGTTCGGGTTGAAGAGGAAGTGTAGCGGGCTACACGACCGATGAAAGCCGGGCATACAGGCGAAAAGAAGGTGCAGAGACATGTCAAAGTATAATAGACATCTGCTGACCCATATATAATTTTGAATACCTACTTATATATATTTCTTGCTGCGACTCATGCAGTGGCAGATACTTGTAGCCCTACATGTCAAGGTCAATGACGGCGTTAAGTCACTAAAGCACGTTTTCTGCAAAATATTTCCAAAGCGGTGCGGCCATTAGACTTTGCCATATTTCTCCCTGACGGAGCATAATGAGCACTTCGTCACGACTGAAAATCCTGACTTTGATGTCCTCGCCCTTGTCCAGATGTTGCTTGTCTACAAGTTCTACACCCGTTGCAAGGAAGCAATGCGTGAGGTTGGTGTGGGTGCCGGGATTGGCGGAAAGCGTCATCCAGGGAGTCCAGTCCCCGCCACCAAACCCGGTTTCTTCCAGCAGTTCCCGCTTGGCTGCGACCATGGGTTCTTCTCCTTCCTCTACTACTCCGGCACAAAGTTCGTTGACCGTCTTGCGGATGCCGTGGCGATACTGGCGCACAAAGACAAATTGCCCTTCTTTGGTGATAGCAATAGTATTCACCCATTCGGGATATTCCAGTATGTAATATTCGTCGATAATAGTCCCCGTGGGCAGTTGCACCTTGTCAACCCTGGCGGTGAACCATGGCTTCTTGGACAGGTACTTGCTGTCCAAGGTTTTCCAACTCATGTCTATATCATCTTTTGTCATAAGTAGATATTCAAAATTATTGGTATATTGTTGCTACCATCTTCCGTTCGCCACCGTAGTCGCGAAACTCGCAGAGGTAGATGCCTTGCCAGGTACCGAGGTTCAACTTGCCGTCGGTAATCGGTATGGTCAGACTCACCCCGAAGAGCGAGCACTTGGCGTGAGCCGGCATGTCGTCGGCTCCCTCAAGGGTATGGTCGTAGTACGGTTCGTTCTCCCTGACCATGTGGTTGAGAATTTTCTCCATGTCGTTGCGCACGTCAGGGTCGGCATTCTCGTTGATAGAAAGGGCGCATGATGTGTGTTGCACGAAAAGGTGGAGCAGTCCTGCCTTTGGCAATGGCGACGGCAGGTGTTGCATCACCTCACGGGTGATGAGATGACAACCGCGTCGTTTGGCGGTCAGTCGAAAAGTGGTTTGTTGTATCATAGAATAGCGTTTGGTGATGGTGAAAAAGTTGCCAACATCGTGACAAACCCACGCTTCACCTCATCATTCGGAAAATCCAAGAGATACGAATCCAAATTCATGTTCCAAGCCTTGATCGTGAGATAACCGCTTTGGTAAATCATAGGCAATGGTGCCTCGACATCTGCACGATAGTCTACAAAACTACTTGTAGGATAATATTTACCAGTCAGTTCATTCAGATTCTCCTTACAATGAGAAAGCAAGCGCACCAGATAAGTAGGCGTTCCTGTTCTGAAATAGAAGTCATTCAGCCTTCCTTTGCTCAGAGCGTTCAAAAAACGCTGTATTCCTATAGGATATTTCATGCTGAAGCCTTTTGAGAGATTTTCTACAAATTTACAACTTTATCATGAGATTTCTCAAAATATTTTCCGTCAAAACCCCAGTGGCACTCTTGCCAATTCTAAATTTCAATAGTTGGAAACTGACATACAAGACGGGAAATGCTCAATGGTTTTGCTGATTTGTCTGCTAAAAGGAGTATCTTTGCATACAATAGGAATAAAACAAGAACAGAGATAGAAGACAAATACAAAATACCGTTTATTCATGCCTGTATCCGTGTTCTCTCTTACTTTGCCCTCGCCAATTCAACTTGGAAGTACAAAACGGTATTAGGTTTAGACCTTAATATTCTATACCATAAACACTGATTGGCACTTCTAAGGTGAACTTGCAATAACGAAGCATGCCACGGGAACACCCCCATCTTCAAAATTTTTCGCCCGACCTGCGTCTACCCACCTCCTCATACACCGCCACACTTTCCCCTCCTTTTTTACCACAAAATGTCTCAATACTACATATCAAAACCAAGGAAAAGGCGGTGAGATTGTACAAGGGCTTTGTACGAACACTACAAGGGCCTTGTACGGACACTACAAAGGCCTTGTACGGACAGTACAAGGGCCTTGTAGCAATGATACAAAGGCCTTGAACAAAAGCGAAAATCTGAGAATTCGGACATTTTCGGCATACATTTTGCTTGTATGCAGATAGAAAGTAGGTTCTAAAAGTAGTTTTGTCGGCTGACAAAGCCATTTTTCAGGAACTGCCATTGGAAATCAAAAAAGAAAGAAAAGGAGGTATTGTCACATGGCATTCATCGATTATTATAAAATACTTGGCGTAGACAAGAGTATCCCGCAGAAAGATGTCAAACGGGCTTACTTGAAACGCGCCAAACAATTTCATCCCGACCTTCATCCCGACGACCCGAAGGCCAAAGCCAAGTTTCAAGCACTCAACGAGGCCTACGAGGTCATCCGTGATCCGGAAAAGCGCAAGAAGTACGACCAGTTTGGCGCCAACTGGCGCGAGGCCGACGCCTACCGTTCCGCCGGCGGAGGGTCATACCATTATGGCGGTGGCGGATCTCCGTTTGAAGGTTTCGACTTCTCCAGTTTCGGTCAAGGAGGAGGCGGTTTTTCCAGTTTCTTCCAAGACCTGTTTGGTGGCGGCCGCTCACGCTCCTCGCACACGTCATCGGCACGACAGAACACGGGCGACATGCACGCCGATGTCAACATCGACCTCTACACGGCCTTGCTCGGTGGCGATGTCATCATACAACTCGGAAACGGGTCGAAGGTGAAACTGAAAGTGAAACCCGAAACGCAAAACGGCACAAAGGTACGTCTGCGCGGAAAGGGCTACAACCGGGGTGACGGCACGATAGGCGACCTCATCATCACCTACAACGTGAAGTTGCCCACCTCGCTCACCGAACGACAGAAAGACCTGCTCCGCCAGATGCAAAACGAACAGCGATAGTACAATCGCAGGCAGGAGGGGACGCTGAAAGCAAGGACAATAGGAGGTTACCGTTGTCTACCTTGCAGACGGAGCAGTCCGCTGGCAATCCGCCTCAGACCCTCTTCCATACGTGCACGGGGACAGGCGATATTGATACGGATGAACGCCGTTCCCTCTGCCCCGTACATATCGCCGGCATTGATCCACACACGCTCATTGTCGAGCAGTTCACGCTCTATCTCTTCGGAAGGCATATCCAGACACGAGCAGTCTACCCACACCAGATAAGTACCCTCAAGACGGACGACGGGGAACTGTGGCAGACGGCCGTCGAAAAATTCCGCCAACGCCTGGTAGTTGGCAAAGAGATAACGGTTGAGCGCAGTCAGCCACTCTTCCCCTTCTTGGGAATAGGCAGCCTGAAGCGCCACGACACCGAAGGGATTGACATCGCACACCTCATTGTCATTGATGGCGCGGTCAATCTTTTTTCGTATATCGGCATCGGCACAGACGATATTGGCAATCTGCAGACCCGCCGTATTGAAAGCCTTGCTCGGCGAGCAACACACGATACATCCCTCGTCCATCACGCCCGGCAGCGATCCGAACGGCGTATAGCGGTACCCGGGACTGACAATCTCGCAGTGTATCTCGTCTGACACGACCCGCACTTGGTGACGGCGGCAGATGTCAGAAAGCCGCAACAGTTCGTCGTGCGTCCACACACGTCCGGCAGGGTTGTGCGGATTGCAGAGCAGGAGCAGGCGGGCACGAGGATCGGAGGCCTTGCGCTCAAGGTCGTCGAAGTCCATCGTATAGGTACGGTCGTGGTAGACCAGACTGTTGGAGTCCACCTCACACCCGTTGTTGCGGATGGAAGAGAAGAAGCAGTTGTATACCGGTCCCTGCACAATGACTTTGTCGCCGGGTACGGTCAGGGCCTTGATGACTGCCGACAATGCCGGAACAACACCCGAGGTATAGATGATCCAGTCTTGCTCTATCTTCCAACCATGTCGGCGACCAAACCATCCGGTCACCGCCTCATAGTAACTGTCCGGCACGCGTGTATATCCGAAGATACCGTGTGCCACCCGCTCCTGTAAGGCGCGGACAATGACCGGGGCCGTCTCGAAATCCATATCGGCCACCCACATGGGCAAGATATCATCCTGCGGAACCGAGTCCCACTTGTAGGAACAGGTACCGCGGCGCTGCGTGAGCGTATCAAATTGACTGTTCATAACGCTGATTCCATTTTTTTCACTTACGGGTCACAATCTGGCAATCGGCCGGAGCCTTGACATGGTTGTCGATGATGACCTCCCCAAAGCCATCGGCCACGATGCGTCCCGACTTCGGATTTTTCACACTCTTGATGTAGCCACGGATGTCTGCCTGCACGGTAGACTCCTCGAAGGCACGGTCGCACTCGGGATCAAAGGTGCAGTTTTCGAGCACGAGATTCTCAGCATAGCAGAGCGGTTGCTCGCCCGAGATGTGACAGTTGACCAAACGTAGACCGCGGGAATGCCATCCGAGGTACTCGCCATGGAGTTCGGAGTCGTAGACGGTGACATTCTCCACCTCCCAAAAAGAGTCTTTGGTATCAATCTTGGCGTGGTGTATCTCTACGTCACGACAATACTGGAACACATACTTGGCATCGCTCTCCAGACCGTCGATGCGGATATTGCTGCAATGCATGAAGGGATAGGTACCCTCGTGGAGCACCACATTGTGCAGGGTCAATCCGCGGATGCCCCAAAAGGTCTCGTCGGCATCGTTGATGGTGACATTTTCGAGCGTGAGGTTGTTCATCTCGCGGAAGAATTTCGGGCCGTTGATCACACAGTCCCTCATCGTCATGTCATTGGAATACCAGATGGCCGAGCGCGATCCGGGTGCAAAATAACAATTCTCGATGAGCGAACCGTCAACGTGCCACAACGGATATTTGCCTTCAAAGTAGCAATTGCGGCAAACGATGTTGCTGCACGCCTTCACGCCCGACTCACCGAAGGTGATACGCACATGGTCGAGCAGAGTGTCGTGTGTATCGAAGAGGGGACGTTCGCCGCCAAAAACTTGATTCTTTATCGTTTCCATATCAAATAATTTTGAACACCTACTTACCTTTATGAATTGTTCGCAACGCGATTTTTTTGAGTCTGCTTTTGCTGCCGTCTGTCCAGTGCCCCCAGCGCAGACGGCACAGGAATATCACGCCACGGAAACATAGTTCGGCACACATGGCCAGCCATACGCCCTTCAGCCCCATAGTCGGAGCGAGCGCCGCCGCAAGCGTGATGCGTACGCCCCACATCGAAATCAGGTTCATCACGCTCGGCACCAGGGTGTTGGCCGCACCGACAAAGACACCGTAGCACACGATAGCCGCAGCAAACATCGGTTCGGCATAGGCCTCGATACGTAGTACCGTGACACCCGACTGACGTATGGCCTCAACAGGAGTCATCAGCGACAGGGCCGCCGGAGCGCCCACATACATCACGACACCCATGAAAGCCATTACGCCCATACCCAGCATGACGGAGATATAGGCGAAACGCTTCATCAGGTCTTGCCGTCCCGCTCCCTTGCTTTGGCCCACAAGCGTTGTCGCCGCATCTGCGATACCATACCCGGGCATATAGCAGAGGCTTTCGACAACAATGCCCAGCGAATGGGCGGCGATGGCCACCGTACCCAGAGGAGCAATGATGAGTGTCATCACCACATAGGCACTGCACATGATGACCTGCTGCAAGCCCATCGGAACGGCAATATTGAGCGCCCGGCGTATACATGCAGCCGTGGGAAGAAAACTGCCACACTCGTCGGCAATACGCAATTCCTTTGATCTGTTGCACAGGATATACATCGTCAGCGACATAGCCACCAGTTCAGCAGCCACTGTTCCGATGGCGGCACCAGTCACGGAGAGTCCGGCCCCGGGTACATGGACCGGCATACCGAAGACGTGTACGACACGCGAGGGAAATATCAGAAAGAAGTTGAACACCACATCGAGCGTCATCATCACCACGCTCATCACACTCGGCACGACCATATTGCCACTACTGCGGAGCATACCCGAACCGAACATGCTGAACTGGAACACGGGCAGCCCCAAGGCACAGATGGAAAAATAGGAAGAGGCCATACCGCAGATGTCGGCATTACCGCCCAACCATCCGGGCAACCAAGGACTCACCGAGAGCGATACCATAGCAAGCACGATGCTCACCAGCAACACCGACGTGATGCCCTGACGCAACACACTGCGCGCTTCACGCGCTCCGTTGGCTCCCAGAGAATGGGAGACCTGCACATAAAAGCCTGCCGACGAAGCCGAGCAGATACTGCCCAATAGCCACATGGTAGACTCTATCAGACCAATGGCCGCCGACGCATTGGCTCCCATACTGCCCACCATCGACGCATCGATATACTGCATGATGGTGGTGGTGAGTTGGGCAAGTATGGCGGGAACGCTCAGTTGGAGGGTGAGACGGGCCTGCTGACCTATAGACATAGGTTGCCCAAGCCGTATCATCTGCAACAATGCGTCTTTTTCTTTTTCAGTACTCATGAGTGGTATACAATCTTCCTTTTTCCGCCTGCAAAATTACGCTTTTTGTACGAATGCAAAAAATGACCCGCGGAAAATCCGTAATAAGGGTTCTTCCTTCCGGAATAAGGGTCTATCCGTCCAGATGGGATAGCCCACATGAAAAACCCCGGACACTCTCGCTGACGGAGTATCCGGGGTTTTTCATATGTATGCTTAGATTTGCCGACACACATGTCGTGGCGGCACGCACGATGACTATTTCAGACGTTTCACGGCAAGGGTGTCAACGTCGGCCTTGGGCAAGGCCACACTGATCTTGCCAGTAGCAGGAGCCAGCGACTTGGCACTGGTCTCCGATGTCGACGTGGCCGGATAGGTCTTGGTCGTAAGATCCCACTTGGCATCGGTCAGATGAGAGTGGAAACCGGCCTTCGTCACGGTCGTACCGTTGGCATCGGTAGCGGTGAAAAGTACCACATACCATCCGCGGGCAATATTCTCCTTGCTGAAGGTATATGTACCATTGGCATTGACGGTCTCGGTGATGTCTTCTGCATCGCCGGCCGTGGCTACCTCAGGCCATACGTCAGAGGGAGTGTCGTAGGTATACTTGTTGACCTCATTGGCAAAATCATTCTCCAACATCAGACGTACGGTGGCCTTGGTCAGGGTCTGCGGACTGACACTGACCGTCACGCTGACATTGCCGTCAGAAGCCGTGTTGCTGGTCACGTCGAGCGTGGGGCAGTTGTCATCGAGTTTCGGTTTGATATGGGTGTCGACCTGTGCCTTCACCCAGTTGCCGTTCTTGTCGATGCCCAATACGTAGAGCGAGAAATCGCCTTCCTTGCTGACCGTCCATGCCTGGTCGCTCTCGTCGAGTGAGTTCCACTGTTCGGTGGTGATCGACTCTCCCTGAGTGAACATCAGATAGTCGTAACCGTAAAGACTGACAAACTCGTCGATGCTGGCTGTCGTGGCAAAGACTGTGTGCAGGGTGACGATGCCAGAGCCGGGCACGATACTGAAATGGGCGGCACCCTTCTCGTTGAGACCGTCATAGGTCACGGTGAGTGTCTCGCTACTCTCTCCGGGAGTCTTGGTGTTCACCTTGGTGTAGGAGAACTCGCTACCCATCGTATATTTGCTGTCCTGCACGTTGACATCTACGGTGACGATGTAGTACTCCTGTCCTCCAGGTATGAAGAGGGTCTCGCCATTGCCGTCATCCTGTCCGTCCTTGAAGGTGAACGTACCGGCCTCATCGGCCACATAGCCATAACCGGCAGAGAATAGGGTCTTGAAAGCGTTCAGCAACTGCTCTTCTGTGGCGGTCTCAAGACTCAGTCCATAGTACTGTGTGAGGAAAAGGTCGAGAAACGAACTTTTGAGCAACATGTGGGCGTAGACCTGTTGAGGCGTGTTGGTCGCGATGGTGTAGGCAACGTAGTTCTTGCCCGTTTCGGTCGCTGTCACCTCCACTTTCTTTTCGGTTTCCATGTTTTGGGGACGGCTGAAACAAATGTAGTCGCCATCGCTGAGCGTATAGGTGGCAACGGTCTGGTCGCCCTTTGCCAAGTGTACTTTCTGCTGAGCCTGTGCAGTAGTCATCAGGGCTGTGGCCATCAGCACAACGGATAATATCTTTTTTATCATTTTGTGATTCTATAATGGTGGATTAGAGTACTGTGGCTGTGCCGGAGAAGTAACCGGAGAGACTGCCGCTATACTTGGAGATGCTATATACATTGAAGGTCACGGTGACGGTCGCTCCGTCCAGTTTGGCTTTCACGTTTCCGCCAATAGCCAGAGCGCCTGTGCCTTTGCATGAAGCCTGGTTGTAGGTAGCGCCGTCGTAGGTGACGGAAATCTTGGCATTGTTTTCAGTGCCGGAGAAACCTTTGGTCTCGTCGGTCATAAACACCTCGGGCATCGTGACAACGATGTCGGCATCGGCCATACCAGCCTCTGTCGTGACGCCGGCCTTTGACGAGAGGTAGATGGTATAGAGACCGTCGCTGTCGTGCTTGACAACGGCAGATTTCAGTTCGCCCTTCTCCTCACCGCCGACACTGTACACGTTGGGAACGGAAATATCGTAGGTCAAGGGAGTGCCGACATAGTAGGCGGCAAGGCTGCGGTCGGCATCGGTACCCATGCTGGCCACGTCGACCTGTACCTCATAGGTACCGTCCTCATTCTTCTTCACACTGATGGTACCTGTCGCACTACCAGTACTGCCGTTGCTGAGGTAGATTTTCTCGTCAGAGCGATTGTCGATGAAGTCGAGTTCGTACTCGCTGCTGCCTGTGATATCGATGGTACGGCCGTCGAGCGAAGCAGTGGGCACGAATACACGGGCATAGTAGTATACGTCTTCGAGACGCTTGGCATTGTCGATGTCGCCGGAGGTGAGATAAAGTGCCACACCATCAGACTTCTCTTCGGCAAAGGCAGCCTTGAGGTCGGTGCGGTTGCCGTCGACGGTGAAGTAGTAGGGACTCTCCTTGATATTGGTGTAGCCGCCATCGTAACTGCCGGAGAAATCGCTGTTGCCGTCAGTGCCAGTCCAGGCAAACTGCAGGGTGAGGTTGTCGTCGGTCTTGTCTACTCGCAACGTTCCGTCAGAGAAATAGTCGCTCCACTCGTAGGCATCGGCTCCTGTAGGCTCGTTGCCGTCGGTCGTGATATAGTACACATAGAAATAGTCGTCGCTATCTTCATCAAACTCGCTGAGCGTGATGTCCTGACCCAGCAGATTGTCTGACACAACGACAGCAAGGTACTCGGTATTGATCATCTCCTTGACGGTGGTAAGGCCTTCCTCGGCGGCAAGGTAGATGTAGTTCATGTTGTTTTTGCGCTGCACGACAGCCGACTTCATCTCAATGGTCTTGTCACCTATCTTGACGATGTTGCCTTCTACGGGTGCCGCTTTCTTCTGAAACTGTATATTGTCTACGTCGGTTCCTACTTCGTAGGCTCCGGCGATGCGTCCGTTCTTGATGACGAACACACTGTCTTTCTTGCTTTCCTGGGCCACGGCTTGCAGGGCGATACCTGTCACAAGGGCCAGCAGGAACAATATTCTTTTTGTCATTTTTGTATGGTCTCTCTTATTATTAATCTTGTCATTGACAGTAGGAGGTCACTTAACGTTTCACCATCTTTACCGACTGGTCACCTGCTTTGACAACGTAAACACCGGCACCAAGACCTGCTGCGTCGAGCACTGCCTTGCCACCCTTTGCGGTAGTCTTGCCTACGAGTGCGCCATTGGCGGCATACACTTCCATGACGGTACCGTCGGCCAGACCTTCTGCCGTAATGGTGTAACCGGCTGAACGCACAGTGATGTTGTGCGCATCGGCAGTCGGTGTCGAGTGGATACTTGTAGCCGTCGAGGTCAGTTCGATACGGTCGATGTCACTGATCTTGTGGGCTGTCGTGTCGCCATCGGTGGTGACAACGTTCACCTTGTCGGAGGCAATCTCGATTTTGTCTACTTTCGACATGAGCGCCACATGGCTGGTGCCATCGAGATAGAGCACATTGACGGTGTTGTCATCGGCTGCGATGGCCGATACTGCACCGAAAAAGAAAAAGGCTGATAAGAGGTAATTCTTGATCATGCTGTAAAAGTTTTTGTTTATTGATAATAACCCATTGCAAAAGTACATATTTTTATCAAAAAACCCAACGCATTGCTCTCAATACGTTGGGTTTTTCGTTTATGTGACGAGAAAAGCGACTTGGTACGATTGGTATCGTACATATTATTTTTGTCCCGCTTACCGGGCGAGCACCGTCACTTATTCTGAAAATAATAGAGGGCAGCTCCGATAGCCGTACAGAATTCGGAGTACTGTGGTATGCTGAATTTCACACCATAGAGCCGCTCGGTGGCCGGAAAGACAATCTTGCACTGAGGCAAGAGGGTAAGGTTGCCAATCATAACAAACTCCTTGATGCCACTACCGAGCGACGACAAGATAGACGCACTGCAAATAGACTGCAAGGTCATCCAGATGAGCCCCAGGGCAATGTCCTCGCGTGAAGCGTTGCTCTTGGCATTGCCGAAGAGCGATGCGATGGCATCCATTGGCAGACCCGGCAGCGGATTGGCGCTGATGTCACTGATGAGGACATTGATATGCGAGATATCGCCATCCTTGGCGAGGTGGGCCACTTGCTTGATATCGTCGGTATTGAGCAACAGACGCGAGAGACCCTGTAGCGTTCCGCCACCGATACCGATACCGCCGATATGCTTGATCTCTTCACCGTCGCACTTCACGATGGAAGTACCCGTGCCCATACTCACGACAATCATGCGGTCGAGATTGGCCTCGTAGCGTGCGCCGAGTCCGTCGGCGATAAACTCCTCTGCCTTGCCTGTCGGCAGACCATAGATAGACTCGTTGATGTATGCACTGCCGACACCGGTGAGCATGACCTTCTCTACATCGGAGAGACTGATACCGTTGTCGTGAAGATACTTGCCGAAGGCACCGTAGAGTGAGGTCACGGGGTCGGTAGCCCGTATTCTGATGGGTGAGACCACTTTGCCTGTTTCGCTCACGCCGACAATCTTTGTCGTGCTGATGCCTACGTCGATTCCGATGACAATTCCCATGAAATATATATGTATTTAAGGCGTGTTCAAAAAAAATGCCACGCATGGTTTATATGATACAGTTTCTAATTCTCAAATGCCGTACCCCCCCCGACTCATCTGTAAAGAAAGTACGCACCACCGTCTGATGCACAATAGTTGCGGAGCAAGCGCTGCATCAACTCTGCCGTAGCCCGCACCCGTTCCTCACAACCGTCATATCCGTTGACGAGCATGAGCAGACGGTGGGTCTGCAATCCTACTTTCGTACGCTCATTGTCACTGGTCGGGGTCCCTACCCCACCTATTGCGTCGCGGTATACGGGCAGACCGGCAATATTGATCATGCCGCGCCCTATGCCCTCATAAGGTTCGCCTTCACGCCCTATACCCAGCGTGAGCGTATCGCCCACAAACTTCTCGGCATCGAAGGCACCGATACTGTATCCGTGGGTGATGCTGGCCAAATTGCAGAGGTCTACGATGGTGTCTATCTGATAGAGTCTCTTGCCCTGCAGCATGCGCCGTATCAAGGCTTCAGACGAGGGACGGTAGCGCGATGGATCTTTTCCGCAAGCACGGTATACACGACGGGTGGCAGCGATGGCCGGCATCTCCTTGAGGCTTTCGGTGGTGAGCGTCTGCCGATAGTGTTCGCCCAACGCGTCCATTTCTTTCCAAAGACCTTCTGCGTAGGGAGTATTGGTCACTTCGGCTTCGAGGCATGCACCTACAAACGACGGGCAGACCCGGGCTATATCCTCCGATACAATGATGTTCATCTCTATGGGTATATGACTTTAAGTGGGTTCTGAAAAAAACAAGAAAAATATTCTTACTATTATTGCAGCATGGCGAGAAATGTATCCTCGTCGATGAGCGGGATATTGAGTTTTTCGGCCTTCTGCAGTTTGGAGGGTCCCATATTGTCGCCCGCCAATATAAAGGAGGTCTTGCCGCTGATAGAACCGACATTCTTGCCGCCATTCTGCTCTATCATGGCCTTGTACTCGTCGCGACTGTGCTTGGCAAACACTCCGCTGATAACAATACTCTTGCCGGCAAGCCGATCGGTGTGCGCACTCATCTGCGCTTCGGAGAGTTGCATCTGCAGTCCGTAGGCACGCAGACGATTGACTATCTCCTGATTGAGCGGGTTGTGGAAGTAGCCTATCACGCTTCCGGCTATCACGGTGCCGATACCGTCGATATCGGTGAGTTGTTGCAGGGTGGCGTTCATAAGTGCATCCATCGTCTTGAAATGACGGGCAAGTATCTTGGCCGACGTTTCGCCCACAAACCGTATGCCAAGGGCGAAGACGACACGCTCGAACGGCACTTCCTTGGATGCGGCTATGCCACGCACGATTTTCAAAGCCGAGCGTTCCTTGTTTCCACCACCGTTGATATCCTGCACACTGATGTCGTAGAGGTCGGCCACGTTGTGGACAAGTCCACGACGGTAGTATTCGTCGATGGTTTCGGGGCCCAACGAGTCTATGTTCATGGCACGCCGCGAGATGAAGTGCTCTATGCGACCCTTGATTTGCGGCGGACATCCCGTATCGTTGGGACAGTAGTAGGCGGCTTCTCCTTCGTAGCGCACCAAGGGAGCGCCACACTCGGGACAGTGGGTAGCAAACCGCACGGGTGGGGCGCCAACAGGCCGGCGATCGAGGTCTACCCCGACAATCTTCGGGATGATCTCTCCGCCCTTCTCCACATACACATAGTCACCGGTATGCAGATCGAAACTGCGGATGAAGTCCTCGTTGTTGAGCGTGGCACGCTGCACACGAGTACCCGCCAACTGTACGGGAGCCATATTGGCTACGGGGGTGACCGCACCAGTGCGACCTACCTGATAGGTGACGTCGAGAAGAGGAGTACAGGCCCGCTCGGCCTTGAACTTGTAGGCGATGGCCCACCGTGGACTCTTGGCCGTATATCCCAATGCCCGCTGCTGCCGCAGGGAGTTCACCTTCAGTACGATGCCGTCGGTAGCCACAGGCAGGTTCTTGCGTTCCGTATCCCAGTAAGCGATGAAGTCGTAGATGTCTTGCAGAGTATGTGCCTTGCGCATACCCGAACTGATCTTGAAGCCCCAGCGGGCGGCCTCCTCCAAATTTTCGTAATGGCCGTCTGTCGGAAGACTGTCGCAAAGCAGGTAGTAGAGGTAGCAGTCGAGTTTGCGTGAGGCCACAAGGCGCGAGTTCTGACTCTTCAGCGTACCGCTGGCGGCATTTCGCGGATTGGCAAACAGGGGTTCTTCGGCAGCCTCGCGCTCTTGGTTGAGATGTTCGAACACCTTCCACGGCATCAGTATTTCGCCACGTATTTCAAACTCCTTGGGATAACCGGTGCCTGGAAGTACAAGCGGTATGCAACGTATGGTCTTCACGTTGGCCGTCACATCATCGCCATGCGTACCGTCACCACGGGTAACACCCTGCACGAGTTTTCCGTCGACATAGGTCAGCGAGATGGAAAGACCGTCGTACTTCATCTCACAACATACCTCAAAGTCCTCACCTTGAAGTCCGCGGCGCACACTGTCATACCATTCTGCCACATCCTGCTCACTGTAGGTATTGGCCAACGAGAGCATCGGATATTTATGGGCCACCTGTTTGAAGTCTTGACTGAGATCGCTTCCCACACGTTGCGTCGGAGAATTGTCATCGTGGAGTTCGGGATGACGGCTTTCCAGGTCTTCGAGTTCGTGCATCAGAGAGTCAAACTCCTGATCGGACATGGTAGGCTGGTTGAGTACATAGTACTTGTAGTTGTTCTCGTGCAGTATCTGCCGCAACTGCAGTATTCGATCTTTCTCGTTCATGATATTCTTGCTTCTTGACTTGAGGGAGGACATCCTACCCTATTTGAAAATGCTGAGACGGTGCAAAGGTAGTGCAAAAATATGAACTGCTGCTTTTATATAATGTGGAAAAGCCTTTATCAATATTTTTTTGAAAAAAAACGTCTAAACATTTGTTTATATCAGAATTTATCCATACCTTTGCACTCGCAATTAAGAAATGGCTCCGTAGCTCAACTGAATAGAGCATCTGACTACGGATCAGAAGGTTCCGGGTTTGAATCCCAGCGGAGTCACAAAGAGATGAGGATTTTACTTAATGTAAAATCCTCATTTTGCGTTTATGCGGTTGATCCTTCATACAGAGATGATTGTAATTTGGCAGCCGACGGCTGCCAAATTAGATATTGCGCCCGTGTAGCCCGCTTCGCCCCCTCTCTTCAATCCGAACATACAAACGAAAATAAGGCGCATATCCATATCAAATGATTTTGAACACCTACTTACTATCCTCAGTTTCTTTTTCCAATTTTTCTTCCAATTCCTTGATAGACGGAATAGTTCCTTCTACCTCTTTGGGGTACAATTTGGATAGAAAACAAGACGTTGTGCAAATCTTCCACAGGTTGTGGAAGATTTGCATTTTCAGATTTCTCCACAGCCTGTGGAAGATTTTCTTCGATAGACGCATACAGACAATAAAAACGCTTGGCATAGCGCACAGATGTTTCTGAAAGTCCGTCAGCATTGGGCAGTTTATGTTTGAGGTCGCGACTGAGAGCCGCATAAAAGCCACTCCCATATTTATTGGAAACCTCTTTTGTCTCAATATCCCTTCCCAATTCCCTGTAAAAACGCAATAATTCATTGTTTACCTTTACAGCTGCTCTAATCTGGCTCTTGCGATACCTACTGCATAGGTCGTCAACCCACAACAAGTAATCATTGTCCAATATGCTTATAGATTTGCTCATTTCTCTAATTTATGAATATCGTACTCTCCGACTTTCACCATATTTAGACATTTCGTCTGATTGGTACGGAAATCTCTTGTGCTAACTACTACCATAATATTACAGATTATCCACTATGACACAAAGGTAAGCAATTTACTTCTATTTGGTGACCACTGCGTGCTTCTTTTGACAACCCAAGTTTCACAGGCCCCCATGAAGCAACAAGTCACTTGCGGCGGCGCTTCTTGAAATACAGCCAGTAGCCGGTTATGGGCAGCGACGCTCCGATGAGGCTCGCCACGAATGTTATTGTGCGTGTGACAATGCCTCCCCACGAACCGATGTGCAGCTGGTGGAATACGGTCATAGCCACAGTGCCTTTGGGTACGAGCCGCAGTCCGAAGCCCATACCTGTGACTGCGAGCAGCAACAGCCACGCCATTACCCACCAGCCAAGGCTCACGTGCAGGTCGTACATCAGCCGCCTTGTGCCTTTCTTCCGCTCCACCGTCAGGCGTTGCCGCCATTGCTGCTTGTTTTTTGGCAGACAGATGCATATTCCGCTGACGAGGATTATTGCAAAAAACAGTGTAGTGTAGGTGACAATCAGTTTGCCTGGCTTACCCATCATCAGTCCGGTGTGGAACTTGGTGACGTAGGAAAAGAAGTCGCGCTTGGTGGTTGTGCCGTAAGGACTGGCATTGTCGGCCTTGCCGTGTCGACTCGTGTGCCGCTTCGTAGCACCGTGGGTATATGTGCGGTGTGTGCCACCCGTTTTGCCGGCGGCGTGATGGGTGTTGTGCGGTGCAACCACACGCGGCATGCCGAGGGCGTTGCGTATCTCGTTTTTGAACACGAGCGTGGCCCCGGAGAGGCAGATGAGCGTGATGAGGATGCCCAGTGGCAGCGACAGCCACAGGTGAATCTTGTATAGAGTTTGTCGTTTCATCGTTGTGTCATTAATCTCACAAGGGCTGTCCCGGGATAGTGTTGTTCCCGAGGCAGCCCGTCGTTGTATGTTTCAGGGGGTGTGTGGCGGTTATTTCGCGAAGTTCACTTTAAGTCCGACGACAATCATTCGTCCCGGAGAATAGAGCGCGTAGCGCATGGTGGGAGTGTCGATGCGGTCGTCTTTCTTGTTGAACAGGTTGTCGATGCCTATGCTCGGCACAAACTTGAACATACGCGCTACGGTGAATGTGTGCGTGGTGTTGAGGTTGACAACACCGTATCCGGGTGCATCGTCGTATGCCGGATAGTATGTGCGCGACTGGAAACGTGCGTTGAGGTTTACTCCCAGCGTATAGGCACGCCATGTGTGGGTGTAGTTGGCACTTGCGGTGAAACTGTTTTTGAACGTGCGTTCCAGGTCCATCCATGTTCCGCTGCTCTTTGAGCGTCCGTAGGTGTAAGCATAGTTGGCCATGATGGTAAGGTCGGGGGTGACGACCACCGATGCGTTGGCCTGCACTCCCTTCACGATACCCTTGTCACTATTGATGTAGTGGCCGTAGGTTTTGAGCTGTGCCAACTGCTCGGCTGTGGCCTCGGGAAACTGCGTGGCGAGGTCATTGCGGATATCATCGTCCACGGTGATATTTTCCTTAACAATCATGTCGCTCACGAAGTTCATGTAACCCATGACCGAGAGGGTGAAGATGCGGTTGCTGTATTCGGCACTGAGCGACACATAGTGGCTGCGCTCTGCCTTGAGGTCGGTGTTTCCGAATGTTATGACTGGGCGTTTGCCCATGATCTTGAAATAGTGGTAATAGAGTTCGTCGAGACCCGGAGCACGGAAACCGCGTGAGTAGGCGGCGCGAAAACGGAAGTTTCCCGGCGCATACATAAGCGAAACCTTGGGCGTAAAGTTGTCGCCGAAGGTGCCGTGCTTAGTGTAGCGCATTCCGAGTGTGGCACTGAGGTTTTTCACAATCTCCATGTCGTGCTGCAAATAACCTGCGAGGGTGTAGACGTTGTTGTTCACATTGCCACTTGTGGCGGTGAGGAAATCGTTGCGCCAGTCAATGCCCGCTATTGTCGTACCCTTGTCATAGAAGTGGAACACGCCCTTGAGTTCGGCCTCGTAGTACTTCTGGAACTTGTTGCGCACGAAGTTTCCGACCTTGTAGGTCTTGGTGTCCACTTGGTAGAGGTTGCCGTAATGGTAGTTGTCGTTGACGAAATCGAAGTGCAACTCATGTTTGCCGAGGTTGTATTTTGCCCCGGCCTCCCAGCGCCAGCCCTCGCTACGCATGTCGTAGTCGGAACCGCCTGTGATGTCTGTGCGTGTGTTGGGACGGTCGGTGAGCTTGTAACTGTATGACCCGGCGGCATAGAGCGACAGGTTGTCTATAGGCTTGATGTCAAACCGCTGGTTTATGAGGTTGGAGTTGAAACCGATATACAGCGGGGCGATGGTTTCATATTCATTCCCGTCACTGTCAATAGCCTTGTTGTTGTTCTGGTAACTGTCGGCCTCCTGGTGGAAATAAGACGTATGCGACTCAAGATACTTCGTGGTCACGTCGAGGCTTACGCCCTCGGAGAACTGTCCTTTGCCCGAAACGCGCGTGTCGGATGTCACTTCAACCGTGTCGAACGCCTTCTGTGTGGTGATGATGTTTATCACGCCGCCGATGGCATCAGACCCGTACAGGGCCGAGGCTGCACCGTCGAGCACTTCGATGCGCTTCACTCTCGACATGTCGATACGCGAGAGGTCGACATTTCCGGCTATGTCGCCAATCATTTTCTTGCCGTTGACGAGTATCAGCACATATTTGTTGCCGAGTCCGTTGACGCGTATGTATGAACCCATTGCGTTGGGCGAGAACGACACCTGGGGCATGAGCTTGGTGAGCACTTCTTGAAAATCGGTGGAACCGGTTTCCTGAATGAGTCGCGACGAGAGCACATGTACGGGCGTCGTGGTAGATTTCAGAAGTTGGGTGTGGCCGTTTCCCGTCACCACGACAGGGTTCAGCTCTATCACTTTCTCGTTGTTGTTGTCGCCGTCGGCGGCGGTTGAGGCTGCAGCATTGGCACACCCGATGGCGGCTGCGGCAGCGAAAAGTAAAAATCTCTTGTCCATCAAAATATCAATTGTTGTCTTGTTCTATGAGTTGCTTGACCTTGTCAAGTATCATTTCCTGTATTTCCGGCATCTCGCCAAGTCCTTTCTGTACCACTTCTACCTCGTAGCCGTGCTCCTGCAGGGTACGTTTCCACACTCCATCGATGTCTTCTTTCTGGTGGTTGCCCGCTATGTAGAGCAGCGGCACGAGCGTTACTTTCTTGCAGGTTGACTTTCCAAGTTGGCGCTCCACGGCTTCGATGGTGGGGTAGCCTTCTATCGTGCCCACATGCCACAGCGGTTTGCCCTCGTCTTTCAGCAGGTAGTCTATCTGGCTATACATGGCGTTGGCAGGACTGTCACTGCCGTGCCCCACGAGCACCACCTGCGCATTGCCGGTGGACGATGTACTACTTGATGCGAGGTTGCGAGCTATCATGTCGGTGAGCGTGCGACAGTCGTCTACGGTGTAGAGCAACGGACGGCCTACGGCAATGACGCCGAACTTGCCTTTCACCCGTTCCACGTTCTTCTTCAGGATGTCGTTCATCACGCCGTCGAGCAACATTGTGCTCTGCACCGCCAACCGAGTGCAGCCGAGCGAGTGCAGCGAGTCGAGTGCCTGGGCAATGGTAAGTTTTCTGATTCCGCGTTTCCCGAGGGTCTTGATGACTGTGGGGGCGGCATAGGCTTCAACCACTGGGCAGTGGGCGAAGCGGTTTGCCACCATGCTGTCGAGCCTGTCGATTGTGGCGGTGCGACTACGGTCGTTGGCGGTGCCGTAGTGTACTAAAAGAATGCCTGTTTTCTCTGTTGCGGCACTTTGCGCCCATGCGAATGCAGCACAGAGCATAAAGGCCAGCAATGTGGTTGTTTTCTTCATTTTCATAACTTGCATAACGTGTGTGCACCGTGCCGAAAGAACCGTTTTTTAAGGTCCGTTTCCTATTCCCGGCAGTGGTGCTTTTGAAAAAGCAGATGCAAAATTATGAAGAAGAATATAGCGGTGCAATACCTAAAAATGTTGAAAAAGGCATTACAAACCGTTTCCATCTATAGCAAAGAGCGGGAGAAAGTATACAATGACACTTTCTCCCGCTCCTTACTGTATTATATTGTCGTCTCTTAGTTCTTGAAACTATGTACCG
Organism: Lachnospiraceae bacterium; assembly: GCA_963604975.1. GTDB lineage: Bacteria > Bacteroidota > Bacteroidia > Bacteroidales > Bacteroidaceae > Prevotella. Next base: position 21,555 of record CAVCSC010000021.1, read on the forward strand.
GAGCCGGTATACGTCCTCCGCGGTTGACAAAACCGGCACTGCTGAAAGCATTGACCGGCATAATGGGAGCATAACCGAGAAGACCTCCGAAGTCTACCGTGTCACCCACCTTCATACCTGCGGCAGGAATGATACGTACGGCCGTTGTCTTTTGGTTGACCATACCGATGGCAGCCTCGTCGGCAATAATGCCCGAGATGCTTGTGGCTGGCGTATCGCCCGGTATCGCAATCATATCAAGACCTACGGAGCACACACAGGTCATGGCTTCCAGTTTCTCTATGGTCAAGGCACCGGCCTCGACTGCATCTATCATACCCTGATCCTCGCTGACGGGAATGAATGCGCCACTCAGTCCGCCGACATACGAAGAGGCCATGATACCGCCTTTCTTCACCTGGTCATTGAGCAGGGCCAGGGCCGCAGTCGTACCGGGTGCACCGGGCTGTTCGACACCGATTTCCTTGAGGATATCGGCCACACTGTCGCCGATGGCCGGTGTCGGAGCAAGCGAAAGGTCTATGATACCGAAGGGAATGTTCAGACGGCGTGAGGCTTCCTTGGCTACCAGTTGTCCCACACGGGTGATTTTGAAGGCTGTGCGCTTGATGGTCTCACAAAGCACTTCAAAATTCTCGCCACGCACTGACTCCAGCGCACATTTTACCACCCCGGGACCGCTGACACCTACACTGATGACCGCATCGGCTTCCGATACGCCATGGAAGGCACCTGCCATAAACGGATTGTCATCGGGAGCATTGCAGAGCACCACCAGTTTGGCACAGCCCAATGAGCCACGCTCCTTGGTTTGCTCGGCCGTCTCTTTCACGATTTCACCCATCAACTTGACGGCATCCATATTGATACCGGTCTTCGTAGAACCGACATTGACCGAACTGCAGATACGGTCAGTCTCGGCCATGGCACGCGGTATACTGCGTATGAGCAGTTCGTCGCTGCGGCTCATGCCTTTTGAGACGATGGCAGAGTAGCCACCGAGAAAGTTCACACCCAGTTCCTTGGCTGCGCGGTCAAGCGTCTTGGCGATGGTGACATAGTCGTCAGGAGTCTTGCAAGCCGTGCCTCCCACCAGTGCGATAGGCGTGATGGAGATACGCTTGTTGACAATAGGTATACCATACTCACGTGAGATATCCTCGCCTGTTTTCACCAAATTGCGGGCAAGGCGCGTTATTTTGTCGTATATATTCTGACAGAGTACATCGAGACGTCCATCCGCACAATCCAGCAAATTGATGCCCATTGTGATGGTACGCACATCGAGGTTTTCCTGCTCTATCATCTGATTGGTTTCGATAACCTCTGAGATATTGATCATACTGTGCTTTCTAAACAATCTGTTTTCAAGAAATTCTATTATTGGCGTATTCCCGACAAGCACCTACACGCGGTGCATCATGTCGAAAATATCTTCACGCTGGCATTTCACCTGTACGCCAAGTTCGGTACCGATGGCAGCAAGACGGTCTGACGACTCCTCAAAAGAGATTTTCGAATCAGTGGGGTCAACGATCATCATCATGTTGAAGTAACCCTGTACGATGGTCTGCGAGATATCGAGAATATTGATATTGTTTTCTGCCAGAAAACTGCAAACCTTGGCAATGATACCCACAGTGTCCTTGCCCACTACTGTAATAATAGTTCTGTTCATGTATATAAGTGTACTTTATGGCGTGTTCGACTGCAATACGCCTGATGTTTTTATTGCCGACGGGAAAGGCATTTTCTTGGAACCCGCCTACAATACTGTTCTTTTATTTAGTACCAACCGCACACAAAGCAACAATCCGAATAGGACGCTCTGCTGCGGTATAGCCTATCTTCTGCAAAAATAGCCTATTCTTTGCTATTTTCCAAACTTTTGCAATGAAGATTGCATTTATTGCCATTCAAGGAAATCATCGACGTTCGATGAGAAGGCATCTGATGACCTCTTTCGATGACCGCAACTACACCTCTATGCGGATGTAACTGCGGTCATCGAAAGAATTGTTGCCCTCCAGACATGCCTTTGTTGCCTTGAAGGAGTCTATGTTGAGCGGATCTGACGCTATCTGCTGCTGCAAGCGTGCCTCACTTTCCTCCAGCGTAGGACAGAGGAAGGGATAACCGTCAGAAGCCAAGACGACTGTCCAGGGAGAGAAGTCGAGCGTGAGAACCCGAACCTTACGAATAGGGATGGGGAAACCGTCGATGACGGCATAGTCGACATTCTCCTTGACCATCGACTCCACCAACCGCGGGAGGATGGCCTGACGGGAAATATCATTGCGTCTGAGGTCGTCGACGGTACATTCGCCCGACTGCAACAACCGCTGGGCCTCAGCCGCCCGGAGGTCGGCAATCTGCGCCTCCCCCGGTTTGGGATTGTCATAGTACTCGTCGCCGACAAGACACTGACAGTCGCCTATCATCCATATCTCTCGGCGCAAGCGACTAAACACAATACAACTGGCACACAACCGCTCCTCGGGATGGGCAGCCAAATGTTCCATCTCGCTCTTCTTGTAGTGTTTTCTGATCACCTCAGTCACCTCATAACAAAAGCGCTCCACACCGATATTCTTGTCAGCATGGCGGATGTAGTCGCTGATGAGTTTCATCGCATAGCGACCATTGCTATACCACCGCGAGTGACGGCGGGAGGTCTTGCTGGTACTGCCATCGATGACGGCTACAAAATTGTCAGTGCTGACGATGCCGTCCTCCGGCTTTACCTTGCTGCTTTTTGGGGTTACCTGCTGCTCTATGATTTTCATTTCTCTGATAGGGTTCTTGTGATGTTCGTCCGCCGCCTGACGAGCGTCGCGCACCGCCCGGAGCGAAATTGGGATTGTAGGAAGAGCGCTTGCCCTTGTCTGACGTTCCACGCTTGTCTGACGTTCCACGCTTCGGCACGTCACGGTCATTGCGGTTGCTGCGCGTGCGGGGTGCAGGACGGTACTCCTCGTCTTCTTCGCCTGCATACGACGGACGCTTGTATCCGCCGCCTGAGGGCCGACAGAGTTCCGCGATAAGGTCAGTACGACCGATACGACGAAGCGACTGCTCTATATTGCGGCGTTCCTCGGGCTTGTACCAGAAGAAGAACTGGCGCTGGGCCTGCTTTTCGCGAGGCGTCTTGGCACTGAACACGGGTTCGAGCGTATAGGGATCATACCCCGTATACCAGGCCTCGGTGCTGACCGTCATGGGCGTAGGAGTGAAGTCCTGCACTTGTTCGAGGTGGAAGTCCATACGCTTGGTCAGCACGGCCAGTTCAGCCATATCCTCCTCGTGGCATCCGGGATGGCTGCTGATGAAGTACGGTATGATCTGCTGACGGAGGTTTTCCTCTGTATTGATTTTGTCGAAAATACGCTTAAACTCGCCGAACAGCGAGAACGACGGTTTGCGCATCAGCCTCAACACATTGTCGCTGGTATGCTCGGGGGCCACCTTGAGTCGGCCACTCACATGACGGCATATCAGTTCGCGGGTGTACTGACGCGCCGCCTCGTTGCTCTTTTCATCCTTGCTTTTGTGCAGCAGAAGGTCGTAGCGCACACCGCTACCGATAAAACTCTTCTTGATGCCAGGCAAAGCATCTACGGCATGATAGATGTCGAGCAACCGACTGTGGTCCGTATTGAGATTGGGACAGATCTGCGGATGAACACAAGAGGGACGCTTGCAATGCTCGCAGGCCTTGCGGTTGCGTCCGCCCATACCGTACATGTTGGCAGACGGACCACCAAGGTCGGAGAGATAACCTTTGAAGTCGGGCATGGTGATAATCTTCTTCACCTCCTTGAGGATACTCTCCTTGCTCCGGCACACGATAAACTTGCCCTGGTGGGCGCTAATGGTACAAAAGGCGCAACCGCCGAAACAACCACGATGGATATTGACCGAGAACTTGATCATCTCGTAGGCCGGTATGCGCTTGCCCTTATACTTGGGATGCGGCAATCGGGTGTAGGGTAGATCAAACGAGGCATCAAGTTCCTCTGTGGTCATCGGCGGATAGGGAGGATTGACCACCGTGTAACGGTTGTCGACAGCCTGAAGCAGACGTTGGGCATGTATCTTGTTGGACTCCTCTTCTACATGGCGGAAATTTTCGGCCTGCGCCTTCTTGTTGCGCAGACATTCCTCATGGCTGTGCAGCACGATGTCGTCCTCCTTGATACCGCCGGGTATCTCGTTTTCACGGCAAAGAAACACGGTCTGCGGTATGTCGCGTATCTCCTGCACGGGACGGCCTGCCTCCAGTTCCTGGCAAAGGCGGATGATTGGCTTTTCACCCATGCCATAGATAATGAGGTCGGCACCCGAATCAAAAAGGATACACTTTCGCAGTCCGTCCTGCCAATAGTCGTAATGAGTGATACGGCGCATGGAAGCCTCTATGCCACCAAGGGCCACCGGCACGTCGGGGTACAACTGCTTGAGTATCTTCGTATAGACAATGGTCGGGAACTCCGGGCGACAGTCATGCCGTCCGTCGGGACTGTAGGCATCTTCAGAACGCAGGCGTCGACTGGCCGTATACTTGTTGACCATCGAGTCCATACATCCCGGTGCGATACCGAAGAACAGGCGGGGGCGTCCCAGTTTTTTGAAGTCACGATAGTCACCGTGCCAGTCAGGTTGGGGAACGATGGCTACACGATAGCCTGCGGCCTCCAGGGTACGTCCGATGACGGCAGCACCGAAAGAGGGATGGTCGACATAGGCATCGCCCGAGAACAATATCACGTCGACATAGTCCCATCCGCGCAGTTCAAGTTCCTTTTTGGTTGTCGGCAACCAGTCTGTGAGTTGATACTCCTTCATGCGTCTTTTGCTTATTCAATAAATAACGAAACGGATTACTCCTCCGTTTCTCCGTCTTCCACCTGTCGGTTGTTCTCCCATTCTATGTAGAGCAGTACCAGTTTGTGCAGGCCGAAAGACTTCATGTTGTTGTTGTAGATCACGTCGAGACAGAGGTCGAGCAAATCCTTATCGGTAGCCGATCCCGACTCAAGCATAGAGCGCACGTTGAGTTTCAGTTTGTCGAGTACCGACTCATCGATGATGCCGTTGCTGTCGATCAGGTTTTTCAGCAATGCGTATTTCTCTATGGTCTCCAGGTGCTTTTCGCTGACTTCGATGCTTCTTGTACCGGAAGCGTTGGCTTGAATCTTGTACATAGTCTTCTGTTTTTAGGTAAATGAATATAGGCGTGTTCTGAAAATCCCACGCATTGATATATGGTGTCAGGTCATTTCAGAAGAAAACCCATGACACCCTGCATGATTTGCTGGCGTTGTTTTTTGTCTTTGATGCATTCGAAGGGAAAGCCCATGACAAAGCAGCGGTAGTCGCTGCCGTTGTAGGCTACGGCAGCCTCACCGCCCGAGGCATATTGCATGGCCGTGAATGCACCGGCGGCAGGATGTACCGCATCGGCATACGGCACGGCATAGTGCTGACGGTTGTTGCGGCTATAGATACCGAAGGTCATGCCGAGGCCGGAGATGTCGCCGTCACCAGTAGACATACCGCCCTCACCACCATCGACCTTGAGCGTGGAGGAGAGAAACTGCCGCTCGGCATCCATCCCCATACCGGAATAGACGTAGGCTCCGCTGACCATCAGTGCCTTGTGATTGCGGGCGTAGGCCGCCACTTTCTGCCGGAGTGCCGAGGAGAACGTTTTGTAGCGTACCAGGGAATATCCGTCATCCTTCTGCAATCCGAGGATTAGGTCTACGGCATCGTAGGCATCGAGAGCGACGAGTCCGGTCTCCACGGCCTCGGAAGAGGCACTCACCACATTGTATTGTCCCGAAGCGGCTATGGCCTCAGCGTGGGTGGCCACATAGTCGAAAGTATTGCCCATGACAAACTGTCCAGCCATCTCATTGCCGCAATATCCCAGGGCACGCGTCCCCTCCTTGCCTGCCTGACTCTTGTCGAAGCAGGTCTGCGCTCCGCTCCAGCCGGCCGTCAGGCCATAGGACACACCGATATCGGCATTGAGGTCAAAACCCTGACGGACACCGTCATCGACAACAGCCGGACCGGCCAAGCGTTTAAAACCGTCGACGATCATCACCGTCTTCGTCGCCTTGGGCGACACATAGACAGACATCACCTCGGTCGGGAAACTCTCTCCACCACGATTGACAGCCGTCACACGGAAGTGGAAGGGTGAACCGGGTGTAATGTCGAGCGTACACGAGGTGCCCCTCACCGTCTGTCCGTTGTCGAAATCACTATAGCCCGAGGCCGTATACACATTGTAGGCCGTAGGCACGGCCGTAGGTTCCAGCGGGTCTTCGGTGGGAAGCCATGAGAGGCGTACCTTGTCGTTGCCCACCAGTTCGGCCCGGAAATAGCGCGGAGCGAGCGGTTGCACAACACACGGACGGCCATGCTGATGGTCGATATAGCGGAGAAGCGTCTTGTAGATGGAACGTGCGAGGGTAAACTTGAAGTTCGGGTCGTGTCCACGGCGCATATCTGCAAAGTTCTGGTGCGACATGGTCTCGATGATAGCCGACGGCACTTCGGGGTTGCGTGTCTCCGAATAGTTACGGTCATAGAGGTCGCGGCGGTTCCACTTGCCGTATGTCCCGACAATGTCGCGCTGTATGCCAGTGAGCAGAGCATCGGCCAAATCACGGGAGGCCATACGCGAGATACCGCTATTGAGCCGTCCGTCGTTGAATCTGGTCGTACAGATGGCGAGCGACCCTACCAAGCCGTCAGCCTGAGGCGACCATCCTGCATCACTGTGCACGGCAAGACTGACTTCCAAGGGCACTTTCTTTCCGTCAAGTGCCGGCACATAGACCGACCCGCCCGCCAACCAGTTGGCAGAGAGTGGACGCACGTTGATATCGTCGCCATAATCGTCACCACCGCTCTTTGTACTATAGATACGGTAGGGCACCCCACTCCACTGGGCATTGTAACGTGCCCCTTCGAGACAGCGCGGCATACCGCTGCGCATACCGCCCCGCTCCACATTGCCCATACCGCCGCCGAAACGCACGGCGTCTGTCGTGACCACTCCTTTGTCCTGCGACCTGTTGGTCACCAAGACCCGATTGTAGGGACTGCTTCCCGCATCGAAATCGAAGGTGCCGAGGTAGACCCAAGTAGACCCGCCCATACGCTGGTTGACGTGGAATACGGTCTTCTGCCCCCGATGGCAGACGGTGTATTCGGCATCCGAGACACTATTGGGAAGTGTCTGGTAACTGACGTACACTGCGTACCGGCCACTCTCGGGAATGTCGGGCTGGTAGGAAGCCGTCGAGACGTTGCCTTTGGAGACAGCCTTCGCCATACGGACGGTACCTGCCGCGAAAGGCTGGTCGCCATCGCGGATGACGGATGCAGGGCAGGCAAATCCCTTGCTAGGAGCCTTACGCCACTCATTGCGCCCTGTCTCCTCCGCATATCCGGCAGCGGGCGCATCGTTGTCGACGACGGCCTCACATACCTGCCAGTCGCGCTCGCGGGGCGTATAGACCACAGCCCCTGCACGTTCGAGCATCGGTATGAGATAGGGTACAACGATGGTTTGGGTGAACAGGTCTTCGGTCGTACCAAACAGGTTGGGACGCTGCCAGTGCCACTGTGCTTTCTTGGCATCATAGTACATGCCATGACTGGCCCAAAGCGAGATGTGGCGGTTTTGCAGTCCGTGCGTGACCGCATTGGGACGCGACACGTTGGCTACCCACGGATGGCCCTCATACTCCACCTCTCCCCAAGCATTGTCGAGGATATGACTGATGGAATAACTGCCCGGCACGAGTTCCTCGATGGGAAGTCCGTTGGCCACGACCGTGATATCGTATTTATTGTAGGGTTTCGGAAGGGACTTTGCCAACCGCTTGTAGATCTTGCGGACTGACTTCTCGGTGAAGTCCTGCCACGCAAAATGCTCACTCGCAGTGATGGTGATCTGCCGATGTTGCTGGTCGACCTTGCACGACAACACCCGGGCCTGCCCCGCACCAAGAGACGGCGGAGCAGAATAGGCCGTGAAGAAGCCGGCGACCGACTTTTCCACTTGATTGTCGGCCGAAGGCTGTTGACCGTAGATATCTGTTGAGGGTCCAGCCAGCAACAGGGCACAAAGCGCCCACTGAAAACATCTTCTCATATTTTGGCGTGTTCTAAAAAATTCCACGCTTTTGTTGAATTTTTCTTTAGACGGGTGTTTTTTAGGGCCCGCCTCGGTATCTCATATTTGGAACATCCCGCAGACGAAAAACATTTCGCCTACAAAGAGTTCCTATCAGCCATCAATCCTCCTCACCCGTAGTGAACAACTGCGGATGCTTGCCCTTGAACGGTTTGAAGTAGGACTTGATGTTGTGCATTTCCTTGTCGATGTCGCCTGTCGGAACGAAACTCTCCGTACACTGTATCAGCCGTTTCCCATAGTCAACGCCGTAGAGGAGAATGGGTATCTGTGCTTTGTAGGCGATATAGTAAAAACCTTTCTTCCAGTCCGGATTGAGCGACCGCGTGCCTTCGGGAGTGATACAGAGTCGGAACACGTCGGCACGCATTGCAGCATCGGCCATGCTGTCGGTCATACGGGTATGCTTGCTACGGTACACAGGTATACCTCCCAGACTGCGAAACCACGGTCCGAGTGGCCAGAAAAACCACTCCTTCTTCATCAGAAAATTGATTTTCATACCCTCGGCACGCGAATATAGCAGACCGATGACAAAGTCCCAGTTGCTGGTATGCGGCGCAAGACAGATGATGTATTTTGAGGGGTGCGGTACGGTGACGTCAGTCTTCCAGCCCATACGCTTGTAAAGCAGCCACCGGCAGATTTTTTGTATCATTGACATATATGGCGTGTTCTTTATATTCCACGCATTATTATAGTTTTTTTTCGGGGCAGATCGCTCTTTGCGTAAATTTTAAGACCCGCCATTTTTTTGAAAATGAATAGCAGACAGAGCCTAAACCCAATTAGACTCCACCGCTAAAAATAGCCACCACATACACACAGTGTGTACGGGTGGCATCATTGGTTGTACCGAGCCGTTAGGCAAGGCTGGATATCTGATCGATAATCTCCAAGACCTCCTTGTTGAAATGGGAGGTCAAGTCGTTATAGTACACCTTGGGTGCCATGCCCGGTTCGGGGTGCGAGACACGGCGGATATAGTCGTTGTTGATGACAAGGATAGATGTGAGCAGTGACTGCACATCAGTACCATTGGGCTTGCCTCCGTACATGGAGACTGCCACACATTCTGCAAACAATTCGCCACACACATTGTTGATGGTGCGCTTGAGTATTCGTTTGTTGGCCATAGAGTGTTTTTTATTTTTCGTTTACGTATATATTCAAGGCCAAAGATAGAAAAAAAAACATAACGCGACAAGTGAATACAAAAAAATGTTTTTATTGCAGGTTTTCTTTTTTATTTCTTTTACCATATCGTGAAAAAAGCGTATTTTTGCATTAGATTTATCCACATCAGTATTTTCCGGAATGACATGACCCGTCGGTTTGGCTTCAGGAAAAGACAAAAACAAAGAAAAATCGACTTTAATATAACTTATTTTTTAATTTGATTATGGAAAAAAGTGCATTGCAGAAAGCAAGAGCCGCGTACAAGCCCAAATTGCCCAAGGCTCTTCAAGGTGCAGTAAAGGTGCAGGAAGGCGCCCCCACACAGAGCGTTGACAATCAGGAAGAAATCCAGAAACTCTTCCCCAATACCTATGGTATGCCCCTCGTGGAGTTCGTACCCGCAGAAAGCGAGACCCACAAGGCCATGAACGTAGGTGTCATCCTCAGCGGTGGCCAGGCCCCCGGTGGACACAACGTCATCACCGGTCTTTTCGACGAAATCAAGAAACTCAATTCCGAGAACCGCCTCTACGGTTTCCTGATGGGCCCCGGCGGTCTCGTAGACCATAAGTACATCGAGATCACTGAAGAGTTGCTCGAGGACTACCGCAACACCGGCGGCTTCGACCTGATCGGTTCCGGCCGTACCAAACTGGAGCAGGTAGACCAGTTTGAGAAAGGTATCGAGATTCTCCGCGAACTCGACATCAAGGCTCTCGTCATCATCGGCGGCGACGATTCCAACACCAACGCCTGCGTACTGGCAGAGTACTACGCAGCCAAGAACTACGGCGTACAGGTGATCGGTTGCCCCAAGACCATCGACGGCGACTTGAAGAACGACCAGATTGAGACCTCTTTCGGTTTCGATACTGCCTGCAAGACCTACAGCGAGGTGATCGGCAACATCGAGCGCGACTGCAACTCTGCCCGCAAGTACTGGCACTTCATCAAGCTCATGGGACGTTCCGCATCGCACATCGCCCTTGAGTGCGCCCTGCAGACTCAGCCCAACATCTGCCTCATCTCCGAGGAAATCGAGTCCAAGGACCTCACCCTCAACGATCTCGTAGAGCAGATTGCCGAAACCGTAGCCTACCGTGCCGCACAGGGCAACAACTTCGGTGTAGTCCTCATTCCCGAGGGCCTCATCGAGTTCATCCCCGCCATCGGCCGCCTCATCCAGGAACTCAACGACCTGCTCGCTGCCCACGGCAACGACTACAAGGATCTTGACAAAGAAGCACAGCGCGCCTACATCCTCGGCCACCTCAGCGAAGCCAACAAGGCTACCTTTGAGACCCTGCCCGAGGGCGTTGCCCGCCAGCTCTCCCTCGACCGCGACCCGCACGGAAACGTACAGGTATCGCTCATCGAGACCGAGAAACTCATCTCCGAGATGGTAGCCACCAAACTCGACGAATGGAAGAAGGAAGGCAAGTACACCGGCAAGTTTGCTCCCCTGCACCACTTCTTCGGTTACGAAGGACGTTGTGCCGCTCCTTCCAATTTCGACGCAGACTACTGCTATGCCCTCGGTACCAGTGCTGCCCAGCTCATCGCCAACGGCAAGACTGGCTACATGGCCATCGTGAAGAACACGACTGCCGGCACCGACGAGTGGAAAGCAGGCGGTGTGCCCATCACCATGATGATGAACATGGAGCGCCGCAACGGTGAGATGAAGCCCGTTATCCGCAAGGCTCTCGTAGAACTCGAAGGCAAGCCCTTCAAGACCTTCGCCGCACAGCGCGACCAGTGGGCCAAGGAGACTTGCTACGTATATCCCGGTCCTATCCAGTACTGGGGTCCGAGCGAAGTCTGCGACCAGACCACCAAGACACTTGCACTCGAGCAGGAGAAATAATTCCTTCCAAAGAAGAGACATTTTTCCATAAGGAGATGCTGACAACCGTCACACCTCCTTCCGGCTCAAAACCATAATACGACAGTCTCCATGACTATGCGACCATAGACGTCCGACGGAGACAGCCGAAAGAAAACTGCTGAGAGTGAGCCGCAACGCAATGCGACTCACTCTCTTTCTTCTTTTTACCCAAAGCCCCACATTATATTATACCCCACCACAAAAAATCCCATCCCCATGCGCAGCACATCAAGTTCCCACCGCAAGACCACAGCGGCCCGCCGACCGACGCAGAGCCGCCGTTCCCGCCATGCGTGGACCACTCTTCTGCGCAACCTGCTGCACGGCAAGGGGCTGTGGATTGGACTACTGCTCGTCACCGCCTTCTACGCATGGATATTCTACGCCTTCTTCGTAGGTCCGACAGCCTTCAGATGGAAGGCCATCTACGGCGATGCCAACTACCCCGGCGGCTATGAAATACGCGGCATCGACATCTCCCACTACCAAGGCGACATCGACTGGGACAAACTGCGCGGCGCCACCATTGAGGGTTGTCCGCTCCGCTTCGTGATGATCAAGGCCACGGAAGGCGCCACCAAACTCGACGAGAACTTCTCCGACAATTTCTATCAGGCCCGCGAACACGGATTCATCCGCGGTGCCTACCACTTTTGGAGCAACAAATCGTCAGCCCGCGACCAAGCCTACCACTTCCTCTCCAAGGTACATCTCGAACCGGGCGACCTGCCTCCCGTACTCGACGTAGAGCATATGCCGGCCAACAGGGAGGTCGAGGACTTCCAGCGCGACCTGCTCACCTGGCTACACATCGTAGAAGACCGCTACCACGTCAAACCCATACTCTACACTTACTACAAGTTCAAGGAGAAATACCTCAACGCCCCCGTCTTCGACGACTATCCCTACTGGATAGCCCACTACTACGTAGACAAAGTAGAATACAAGGGTGCATGGAAATTCTGGCAACACACCGATGCCGGCCGCGTGTCGGGCATCAAGGGCTACGTAGACATCAACATCTACAACGGCTCTTTCTACGACATGAAAGAACTGACCATTCCCTCGCCCGACGAAGAAGACAATTGGTAGACCTGCGCCCCCGCTACCAATACGAAAAACACCCCAATAGGTATTGCAGCAACGAAAAACGAGATTTTTTCAAACAAACGCTACACAACATCCGGCTATTTTGAGTAAGTTTGCAGACGTTTTTCGAGAATACGCCTACATATATTACATATTATATTATACGACAATGAAAGCGACACACTTTCTTTCCACCCCCCATCGCCATACTGCCCTGCGATGGCTCTTCTCACTGACCATAGCGGCCACCACCCTGTTCTGCTACGCCGCCCCCAAGGACACCGACACGACAGTCACCCCCAAAGAGACAGTCACCGATAGTGCTGCGGTCACCGATGCCGACAGTATCGGGCTCGACAGCACCGACCTGACATCGGCCGACACCACTCCCACAGAAGGCGGCGGACTGCACCAAATACTCAAGACAAAATTTATCGAGGGCGACGCGTCCTTCATGTCGCTCGTCGCACTTGCCCTTGTACTCGGACTGGCCTTCTGCATAGAGCGCATCATCTATCTGAGCCTGTCGGAGATCAACGCCAAGAAATTCATGGTCGACCTTGACGAGAAGATATCACAAAACGACATCGAGGGCGCCAAAGACCTCTGCCGCGATACCCGTGGCCCCGTGGCCTCCATCTGCTATCAAGGTTTGGTACGCATCGACGACGATATCGAGAATATCGAGCGGTCGGTAGCCGCCTACGGCACCGTACAGGCCGCCAACCTGGAGAAAGGCTGCTCCTGGATAACGCTCTTTATCGCCATCGCCCCCTCACTCGGATTCTTGGGTACGGTCATCGGTATGGTGATGGCCTTCGAGCAGATACAGGCCGCCGGCGACATCAATCCCACCATTGTGGCAGCCGGTATGAAGGTGGCCCTTATCACCACCATCTTCGGACTTATCGTGGCCCTCATTCTGCAACTGTTCTACAACTATATACTCTCAAAGATAGAACACCTCACCTCACAGATGGAGGAAAGCGCCATCACACTGCTTGACTCCATACTGAAAAACAAACTTTCACGATGAAGAGACCCGACCTCAAACACATTTCCACCGAGCGGTTGTCGCAGAGCATACTCTATGCACTGACGGCACTCATCGTCATCGTGTTCGCCCTGTTCTATCTCGTCGGCTACAAGCACCCGTTTGACGACGCCCCTGACTTCAATGCACCGCTGCTTACCGGCACACTGATCATCTTCCAGGCCGTGCTTGTCATCATCGCCATCGCCGTGACCGTTGCCGCCATCCTGCGCGACATAAGAAGAAGCAACCGCGAGGACCGTACCGTCAACGGCATACCGGCTACACGCATCGCCGCCACCATCACTGTCGCTACCCTGCTCATTGTCGCCGTGACCTTCGCCACCGGCTCTACCCGTCCGATGACCATCAACGGCAATACCTACACCGACACCTTTTGGCTGAAGACCGCCGACATGTTTGTCTTCACCTCGCTGATACTCATCATCGCGGCAGTCGGTGCCGTCATCTTCGGAGCCCCAAGATACCTGCGCCCCGGAAAGAAAGGACCACACAAGCCATCGCAACCCTCATGCTGATCAAGAGACAAAAACGCCGCGTACCGCAACTCAACACGACAGCCACTGCCGACATCTCGTTCATGCTGCTCACCTTCTTTCTCGTGACAACATCCATGGACGTGGATAAGGGACTTGTGCGCCAGTTGCCGCCCATGGACGATACCCAGCAACATACCGAGACCGACATCGACAAGCACCGTGTCATGGCTTTCCGCATCACCGCCGACAACCGAATTACGCTTGACGGTCAGCCTGTCGTCGCCAAGGGACTACGCGACCGTATCGCCACATTCATCACCCGCACCGGCGATGGACATGCCATCACCATCGACTGCGACCCGGAAGCCGGATACGGACTCTACTTCACCCTCGAAGACGAAATCGTGGCCGCCTATGCCACCGTGCGCAACCGCATGGCCGTCAAGCGATACGGCAAAGAGTACGCCCGCCTGTCGCAACAGCAGAAAGACGACATACGCGACGCCTGTCCGCAACACGTAGCCGAGACCTACGACACCACAGAGAAAGGAGGCCAGCCATGATACTCGACAACCGTCCGCGGCGCACTGTCCCCACCCTCAACACCGCCTCCCTGCCCGATCTCATCTTCACCGTCCTCTTTTTCTTCATGGTAGTGACCCACATGCGGAAAGTGACACTCAAAGTGAAGTACACCGTACCCCAAGGCACCGAACTGACCCGCCTGACCAAAAAGTCGGCCGTATCATACATCTACATCGGCCGCCCCAACACCCCGGGCCAAGTCCTGACCACCGACGGGTCGGCCATTCAGATCAACGACAAGTATGCCACCACTGCCGACATCGTCGACTACATCGCCGCCGAGAAACGGCGTATGTCGCCCGAAGACAAGACCCGCATGACCGTATCGGTGAAGGCCGACCGCAACACCCGCATGGGTGTCATCACAGACGTGAAACTTGCCCTGAGAAAAGCCGATGTACGGAAAATCAGTTACTCTGCAACTAAGAAAAAGTAGTAATTCGGTACAAAAATCGTTAATTGGTTGCAAATTCAGTAAAAACAATTTAACTTTGTGTTTATAAACATAACAAAGACATGGCACATCATCAATTAGACGCACTTGACAAGAAAATTCTTCGCCTTGTGGCAGAGGATGCCCGCATCCCGTTTCTTGAAGTAGCACGAGTTTGCAACGTAAGCGGAGCCGCCATACACCAGCGCGTACAGAAACTTGCAAATTTAGGCGTAGTCAAAGGATCGCGCTTCATCGTCGATCCCGAAAAGATCGGTTACGAGACCTGTGCATATATCGGCCTCTATCTCCGCGAACCGGAAAAATTCGACGAAGTAGTAGAAGCGCTCAGAAAAATACCCGAAATCGTGGAGTGCCACTACACTACCGGCGATTTCGACATGTTCATCAAACTCTACGCACACAACAACCATCACCTGCTCGACATCATCCACGACAAACTGCAGCCGCTCGGACTGTCACGCAGCGAAACCATCATCTCCTTCAACTCGGCCATCGACCGCCAGATACCCGTCTACGAAGAACCCGGAGAGAAGGAGGAGGAAGAAGAAGAGGAAGAGACTGAAGGAGAAGTTTAGTCTATACCCACCGGCAACGCCGGACATATACTCCACACATCTATAGCGATGGCGGCAGAAAGCACCAAGCCTTTCTGCCGCCATCATCATTTTTATAGGTTGCTACCCTATCTTTCCCACACCATATTTTCCCATATTCTACAAAGGCCTTGTACGATGAGTACAAGGCCCTTGTAGTGTCCGTACAAAGGCCTTGTAGCGTCCGTACAAGGCCCTTGTACAAAATACACACAACCCGATGCACAATATATCGGGATTTCTATCGTTTTTATAAGTAGACATTCAAAATTATTTGATATGGATATGCGCTTTATTTTTGACCGTATATTCTCGGGTTAAAGAGGGAGTGTAGCGGGCTACACGACCGATGAAAGCCGGGCATACAGGCAAAAAGAAAGTGCAGAAACAGGTCAAAGTACAATAGACACCTGTGCCCATAAATACATACGAATAATTTTGAATACCTACTTAGACAAAAGAAATGCGGAAACACTCCGCTGTCAGGATAAAAACACGATCAAAGACCTTAATATGGAAAAAAGAAATGTGGCCCTCATCACGGGCATTACAGGACAGGACGGATCATATCTGGCCGAGTTGTTGCTCAGCAAGGGATATGACGTACACGGCACGATACGCCGTTCATCAGTAGACTACCGCGAGCGCATTGCCCACCTGGAGGGCCGACCACACTTCCATCTGCACTATGCCGATCTGGGCGACTCCATGAGCATCATACAGGTGATGAGCAAGGTGCGCCCTACCGAGGTATACAACCTGGCCGCACAGAGCCATGTGCAGGTGAGTTTCGACTCACCAGAGTTTACGGCCGATGTCGATGCCACCGGAGTACTGAGAATACTCGAAGCCATACGGCAGTGCGGACTGGCCGACACTTGCCGCATGTACCAAGCATCGACCTCCGAACTGTACGGCAAGGTAGAGGAAGTGCCGCAAAACGAGAACACACCCTTCCATCCCTATTCTCCCTACGCCGTAGCCAAACTCTACGGCTACTGGATTGTGAAGGAATACCGCGAAGCCTACAATATGTTCTGCTGCTCGGGCATCCTCTTCAACCACGAAAGTGAGCGGCGCGGCGAGACCTTTGTCACCCGCAAAATCACCTTGGCCGCTGCCCGCATCAAGCAGGGACGGCAAGACAAACTCTACCTCGGCAACCTCGACTCACGCCGCGACTGGGGATATGCCAAGGACTATGTAGAGTGTATGTGGCTCATCCTGCAACACGACCATCCCGAAGACTTCGTCATCGCCACCGGCGTACAACACACCGTACGCGAGTTCTGCTACTACGCCTTCCGCCATGTAGGTATCGAACTGGAATTCGAGGGCGAGGGTATCAACGAGCGCGGCATCGACAAGGCTACCGGCCGCGTGCTCATCGAGGTTTCACCCGACTTCTTCCGACCGACCGACGTGGTCAACCTATGGGGCGACCCGACAAAGGCCCGTGCCAAACTGGGCTGGAACCCGTCGAAGACCAGTTTCGAGGAACTCGTCTGCTTGATGGTAGACAGCGACATGGCCAAGGTGGCCGTAGAGGATGCCAGTGCCAAGGTACGCACCAACCTGGCTGAATATCTGGAGAAAGGCATCGTGAAATAAGACAGCCAAGACGATAAAAAATAGGAAATCATCATGTTGTCAAAAGACAGTAAAATATATGTGGCCGGACACCGTGGACTGGTTGGTTCGGCCATCTGGGACAATCTCTACCGACGCGGATACCACAATCTTGTAGGCCGCACACACCAGGAACTCGACCTCACCGACCAGTATGCCGTGCAACGTTTCTTCGACGAGGAGCGTCCCGACGCCGTCGTTCTGGCCGCCGCCTTCGTTGGAGGCATCATGGCCAATTCGCTCTACCGGGCCGACTTTATCATGCAGAACATGAAGATGCAGTGCAACGTCATTTCCTCGGCCTACGCACACGGCGTACAAAAACTACTCTTTCTCGGTAGTACTTGCATCTACCCGAAAGATGCACCGCAACCCATGCGCGAAGACACCCTGCTCACCTCTCCGCTGGAGTACACCAACGAGGAGTACGCCATCGCCAAGATTGCCGGACTGAAGATGTGCGAGAGTTACAACCTACAGTACGGCACCAACTATATCGCCGTCATGCCCACCAACCTCTACGGCCCCAACGACAATTTCCACTTGGAAAACTCACACGTCATGCCGGCCATGATGCGCAAGGTGTACCTTGCCAAACTGCTCCACGACGGTGACTGGACCTCCATACGCACCGACATGGACCGGAGGCCCGTCAATCCACCCGACGCCCTGCGCCGCGAGATAGGCGAAGGCAATGTCGACGGACACAGTTCCGAAGAGCGCATACGCCGCACGCTCGACTTCTACGGCATCGGCGACAACCGTGTCGTACTTTGGGGCACGGGACGCCCGCTGCGCGAATTTCTGTGGAGCGAAGATATGGCCGACGCCAGCGTACACTTGTTGCTCAATGTCGACTTCAAAGACATCATCGGCATCGACAAGTACTCCTCCGTACACTACGGAACAAAGGCTGACGGCAAGGTAGACCGCAACAACAGCGAGGGCCGCGGCGGCGCACTACCCGCCCTGGGCGAGATACGCAACTGCCACGTCAATGTCGGTACGGGAAAGGAACTGACCATACGCGACCTGTCAGAACTGGTGACAAAGACGGTAGGCTTCGACGGCACCATCATATTCGATGACACGAAGCCCGATGGTACACCCCGCAAACTCATCGATGTCACGAAATTGCATTCGCTCGGATGGACCCATAAGGTGGAAATCGATGAAGGCGTGCGCCGGCTCTACGAGTGGTACCGAGCATCGCTCAAATAGAGCGGGATCTTCTGAAAAGCCATGAAACCACAAGCCCCAACAAGGCGAACGCTATACCAACGAGGCATACGCCCGTCCACCCCATAGCGTTCCACGCCACACCTGCACTCAGTGTACCGAGACTGCCACCGGCAAAGAGATGGCTCATAAACACGGTGTTGCATCGGTTGGTGGCTTCGGGAACCATGGCAAGACAACCGCTCTGGTTGCTCAGTTGATGACACTGTGCCCCAACGTCTACAAGGATGATGGCGATGACAAGTCCTATATAGGTATCTGACAGGTACAGGGCAAAGGCCCACGCTGTGAGTTGCAGGGCAGTTCCTGCATAGCAGAAACGCTCAATACCGAAGCGCGGTATGAATTTTCCGATGCCGCTGGCTGCCATCGCACCGCCAAGACCACAAAGGCCGAGCAGACCGACGGCATCGCTTCCGGCATGAAACGGAGCGCACGACAAGTGGAACGCCATACACGACCAGATAGCCATCATGCTGCCGAAACTCAGTCCGCCCCGCAAGGCATAGATACGGATGGCCGGATAGTCGCAATAGATACGGACAACAGACTTCATCAGTTTTCCATACGACCCCACGAAACTTGACGCCATTGCCGGCAGGGTGCGCAGTATGACGACAAGACACACCGCCATTATCACGGCAGCAATGGCAAACATGGTGCGCCACCCGGCCCACTCACCGACATAACCGCTCAACACCCGTGCGCCCAGTACGCCGCTCAGCAATCCGGTAAGCACGATACCCATGTTGCGCGACTTGTTTTCGGGTTTCGAAAAATGATTGGCCACGGGGATGAACATTTGCGGCACAACACTGTTGCACCCCAAGATGACAGATGCTCCCCATACGATCCAGATGCTATGAGCCAAGGCGATGGCTATACAACAAACCACGGCAACGCTCATATTCAGAGACACAATCTTCCGACGCGACACCTTGTCGGCCAACGGAACGATAAAAATGAGGCCGAGCGCATAACCCAACTGGGTGATAAACGTGATGAGATTGGCCTGTAGTTCGGTAGCGCCAAGACTGTGGCGCATGGTTTCGAGCAAAGGTTGGTTGTAATACAGATTGGCTACGGTCAGTCCGCCAGTCACAGCCATCACGAAAAGTATACTGCGGGGTATACCTCCATTAGGAACAAGTTCTTTCTTCATCTGAATACCTACTTAATACCTATTATCTTATACAAAAATACTGCGGAAACAGGAAAAACGGTCAGACTGCGAGTTAAATATTACTATCCGATGAAATAATGGCCGACAGAAAAATATTATTAGGAAAAATTCGCCAACAAAACAACAAAAAGCGTACCTTTACAACAAAGAATAAGATTGAGACTTTAAGTAGGTGTTCAAAATTATTTGATATGGATATGTGCCTTATTTTCGTTTGTAT
>CAVCSC010000022.1:0-38717 GCA_963604975.1 Lachnospiraceae bacterium
GATATAATTTATTGAATATCAAATAATTATATTTTAATTAGCAGACCCTATATAGGTGTTTCATCGTTTACAGGCTCAACACCACTTTGTACATTTCGTTTTCATGCCCATAATATATTGTCAGATATACGGGACCGTATATAAACACACATGATGATTCGGTGCAAGGAAGTGAAATACTAGCTTTTTGATAAGAATATGAAAAAGAAATTGTAATTTTGCCGCAGAAGCCGAATAATTCCAATGGTCTGAATGAGAAAGTAATGCACTAATGACCATCCGTTTTCTATTTCGGCGGACACAAAACGTTTTTCCCATAAACATAGGAAATATGAATATAAAGGAATTTGCGCAATATGTACTTGAGACGGTGAAAGATTCTGCAGAAAGCAACGATACCGATACCACTAAGGAAATTGCAAGATACTATCTTGATTGCATGGAAGACTGCGATGAGGTCTGTGCACCGGAAATCTGCATGTTTACTTGGGCAAGGGCAAAATTAACAGCTTATGACTATAACGACGAGGCCAATTCTCTAGATTTATTTCTGTTTGTAAACGCAAAAATCATCGCTTCAAGAGTTGACTCGCAAGTGGAGACAGGTTTTAAGTATCTCATGGAATTCTACAATCAATGCGTGAAAAAGAAATCTCCATTTGGAGGATCTGAACATGAGTTTGATGGCGAGGTGCAAGATGCTATCAATATCATAAGAGAGTCAAAAGGGAAGGTTGGCATCATTCGTTTTTTCCTACTGACTGATGGTGTTGTATGCTCTCCCGGAATTCTCCCCAGCAAGGATGATGATGATGAGGTCATATATGAATATCATATTTGGGATATTGCGCGAATTTATCGGCAAGACCAAATAAGAAACGGTAACAACAAAATTGAGATAGATTTCGAGAACGATGAGACATACCGCGTACGCAACAAAAATTCCCAAAGGAATGAACTAGTCGCTCCTAAAATACAATGTCTGAAGGTTGAGGATGATAATCAAAGTGTAGATTCCTATCTTGCTATCATCCCCGGAGAAATCTTGGCTAAAATATATAACCAATATCGAACATTGCTTCTTGAAAAGAATGTCAGAGCATTTTTACGTAATAAGAGTAAAGTAAACAAACGCATCATGACAACAATCAAGAATACTCCAGAAATGTTCTTCTCTTATAATAATGGAATTTCTACTACCGCTAGTGAAGTAGAACTGAAGCAAACGGGACGGATTCAATATATCACGCGGATAAAGGATTGGCAGATTGTCAACGGAGGGCAAACTACAGCTTCTATCGCTTGTGCAACGAATTGCGCCCTAAATCAAGTATTCGTCCAGATGAAAGTGAGCGTAGTAAAGAACAAAGAAAAATATGCAAAAATAGTCAAGGATATCTCCACATGTTCTAATAGTCAAACCGGTATAAAACAGTCAGACATTGATTCTGGAGAAGAACATCTTATCCAATTGGAGAAACTTAGCAAAGAAGAAATTGCTCCAATTTCAAATACAAAGTGGTTCTTTGAGCGTATGAGAGGTCAGTATACCGATACTAATGCAAGTCTAGGAGAAATAGACAAAAAGATTTTTAAGACAGAGTACCCCAAAAGGCAACTGATAACGAAAACAGATATAGCCAAAGTAATGACGATATGGAATATGAAACCCCATGTTGCCTGCAGCAGCAGAGAGAAATGTTTTGCCTCATATATTGTTGCACTAAAAAAGAACAAAGTAGATATAAATGCTACATATTGGCATAAGATTGTTGCATTAACCATTCTGTATAAGAATATCGAGGCATGCTTTGAAAAAAGATGTGCCAAGCAAGGGTTTAAGTCTAGAACTGTAGCCTATACGATGGCTGCCATTTCTCATCTTACAAATCAAAATCTTGACATAAAATATATTTGGAGGAACGAAAAAATTCAACCTCAATTAGAGGAAATAATAGAAAGAGAGATTGTCAAAATCAATGCTTTCCTTGATCAAGATAATTCTAGATCATATACAAAGAATGCCAAATGTTGGGAAGACTTAAAAGTATTGATAGACGGCCATAGCATACCGGCTTCTGTTTTGTTGGCAGATGGAGAAGACTATTCAGAGGACTACAACGATGAAGAAAAGAGTATTATAGCTCAAGCCAATGCTATTCCTGTAGAATGGTGGATGGCCATGCGTGATTGGGCTCGTAGTAACAATAAATTGTCATTGATTGAGTCAAGACAAGCAAGTAACAACATCAAGAAGGCAATGAATGGTCGTTGCATAAAATCAATAAAAGCGGCAGAAAAGGCCATCATTCTGAAGGAAAAGGTTGAGAAGTTGGGGTTTGTTTGGAATAATGTACAGGTATTACAATCATAACTTTTTACATTTCGCTATTGATTCCATATTTGACCACTTTTGTGTTCTTGTCGCACCCATAAGTTAGCAGTTGTGGTTTGTACTACCTGATACGAGGACGCAGAGATTTCTAACTGTGCAGTTTTCGAAACCGAAATACTGAAGTATTCAGCCTCGCATACTGTAGTATTCGGCCTCGTATACTCCGGTATTCGGGCTCAACTACTGTAGTATTCGGCCTGAATACTATAGTATGCAAGGCCGAATACTATTCCATTCGAGATATTAAACGCATTTACCTCTGATTGGCAGGAAGATATAGGTAATTTAGAATTATATTGTAGTCTTATCTATATGTGAACGCATATTCAGACTATGTGCTCTTCTTCAGTCTTTCCATGCTGAACTCACAACCGCAATATTGTTGGTTGTAGAAATTGTATTCCTTGATGATAGCCGCCCGTCTCTCTGTCAATCCTCCTTTGCGCCAATTTTGTTCCCACCATACTACATCATCATAAGAGGATACTGCGTAGGCACCGGCGGTTTCTATCTGTTCGAGAAGTTTCCAGCGGGAAGAGGCCAAGGTTGTTGTGATGACTTGGAAATCGTGCTCGCTTGCATACTTAGCAGTGTCTTGTAGCCGTGCTTTGAAACATTCAAGGCAACGTTTTCCTCGTTCCGGCTCTTTTTCAAGTCCTTGTATTTTGTTCAGCCATTCTTCGTGGTTGTAGTCGGCTTCAACAAAATCGATACCCAGTGACTTTGCATAACGCATGCATTCGTTCCTTCTAATGATGTACTCCTCCTTCGGGTAAATATTCGGATTGCAATAATAAATGGTTGGGCGAATGTCATGTTGCAGTAGGCATTCTATGATAGCCGACGAGCAGGGGGCACAACAAGTATGCAGCAATACTTTGTTTGCATTTCCTGGTACAATAAGTTCGAAGGATTTTTTTCGTGCCATTATAAAGTAAAAAAACATACCGAAAGATAGTAATTCTACCTTCCGGTATGTATATTTGTTCTGCTGAACGTTATCGGAAATATTATTTGACGGTGCGGGGAAGATGGAACTCGTATGAGCGGTCAAATACCTGGCTGACCTTGTTGATCTCCAAGAATGTTGTACCGCCGTTCTCTCCAAAACTACCGCTCAAATATGCGATTTTGTCATCTAATGTGATATAACCTTTTTGTCGAAGCATACGCAATGCGGCAGAGAAGATGTACTCTGGTGACATGTGCTCTTTCTGGTAAATGGGCGTAACACCATAACTTAAGTTAAGCCATCTTTGTGTTTTCTCACGGTAGCATATCGCGAGAATCGGGTTGGGACCTCGGAAAGCGGCCAAATGGCGGGCAGTCTCACCTGTCTCGCTATCGGTGATGATACCTGCAACTCCTAACTTTCGTGTTGCGTCAATAGCAGCATGAGCCAAGAATTCTCTTTGCGTACAATCCTCATTCATGGGTATTTCTACGTCGCCCAAGGCTGCTCTATCATGTTCTGCCTGCTCTGCAATGGCAGCCATTGTCTGTACTGCTTCCAGAGGATATTTTCCGCTTGCTGTTTCTCCACTCAACATAAGCGCATCGGTATTGGAGTAAATGGCGTTGGCAATATCTGTCACCTCTGCTCTTGTTGGACGCGGGTTCTTGATCATAGTGTGAAGCATCTGTGTAGCCACAATTACAGGCTTCTTCTTCATGACACATTTGTGTATGATTTGTCGCTGAATACCCGGAATTTTTTCTATGGGCACCTCTATTCCAAGATCACCACGGGCAATCATGATACCGTAAGATGCATCGATAATCTCGTCTATATTGTCAACGCCTTCCTGATTCTCTATTTTGGAAATGATTTTTATATCACTTCCGTGTTTATCGAGTATGTCTTGGATGGCTTTGACGTCGTCAGCAGAACGCACAAATGAGTGGGCGATGAAATCGATGTCTTCTTCTATTGCCAACTCAATGTTGCTGAGGTCCTTGGGAGTGAGCGCTGGCAATGCAATGTGCTCACCAGGAACATTTACACTTTTGTGAGCGCCAAGTACACCATCATTCTGCACTTCTGCAATAAGAACAGGGCCGTCTGTGGCAACCACTTTCATACACAACTCGCCATCGTCAAAAAGAACGTCATCACCTATTTTTACGTCTTTTGCGATATCTGCATACGAGACGCTTATGATGTCGTGGGTAGTATCACATTCGGGTCTGCCGAGTATCTTCACCATTTCACCTTTCGTATAGGTAATAGGTGTATCGACATTTGTAGTTCTTACTTCCGGACCTTTGGTATCAATCATCAAGGCCAAGTGAGGAGAAACCGTCCTTACATTTTTTATTATTGTACGTATACCATCGGGCGTAGCGTGTGCCGTATTCATTCGCACAACATTGATACCGGCAAAGAAAAGTTTGCGGATAAAATCAACATCACAACGTCTGTCACTGATTGAGGCAACAATTTTGGTCTGTTTCATAACAATCTATTTCCTTTATTTATGTTGGGTTCTAAGACATGCTTTGTCAGAGTGCATAGTCTTTTCCCGGAACAATTTTATCTGTAGAGAGGGGTATTGCGGGGTATAATTGCTTATCCGAATGAACAGGCAAATTGGACCGGAGCGGGACAACGAGAGACAAAACGTGACCCATTATTTTATCTGTTTATGGGTGGGACAATTAACCCCACATTGTATTTTACTGATGCACGGCCTATTTGTGCTGCAAATTTACACAAAAATATTCATTATAAACCAGTCGCGATAAAAAAACCACAACCATATCCCCGAATGTTTTCTTGCACAAGGATTGAAAAGTTAGTCTGTCACCATTATTTGTTCTTTTGGCTTACTCATTTGTTGCAATGGTCGTTGCATTCAATGTTGTTTTTGGAATATTTTTTCTTGATTTTGGATAGGAAATCCGTTTTTTGTAATAACGTAATGAGGGAGACAGTTGTGCTCAGTGCTACAAGAACTAAAGAAAGAATGCAATAGGCGTATTTGGATGTAACCATTGTCAGAGCATAGGCAGAGAGGCCGAAGCATAGTTGAACTAAAAAGCAGACAAGCGCAAACTTGCTAAAACGGTATTTATAGCGAATTCGGTAATAGATGTATACTCCGATAACTTCTCCGAGTGATGCTAAAGTCATTGCACAGCCGGCTCCCCAAAGTCCCGCTACAATAAATCCATATATGACCGATGGAGCCAATACAAGGCTACTCAACAACTCCATGGACATATACACCTTGCTGTCGCCTCTCGAAAGGGGAATGTATTCGAGAGGAAGGTAAACTGCACGCATGTATAATGACAATGCAGCAATCTGCACCATATCAATGACCGGAAGAAACTTTCCGCTATATAAAAGGGGTAGTAATATAGGCATTGCAACGATGAAAACGACCAATAAGGGAGAAAGTATCAATAAAGAGACTTCTATCTGCATATTCACAATATTGTTCATACAGTGTCCTATTGAAGGAACTGCTGATAACCTTGGAAAAAAATCTGTTTCCATTGCGGAAAATACCATACCTGCATAGGTGAAAATCATCATATAACATGCATTGTATAGACCAACGGTTTCCTCATTTCCGACATTATTGAGAAATGATCTAATGACGAATTCCGAACCGCTTCCGATGATTCCTGCAAATACAAATGCGATACCGATTCTTACAATACGCAAGCCTTGTACTATGGTTTTGCGTCTGAAGCAAAATCTCCATGGATAGAGTTGCAGAGAATAGTAAAGAGTAAACACTGATTGACAGAGTGCAATCAAAACAAGTGAGGGCACAATGCCACGCATTCCAAATAAATAATATATAGGAATTGAAATAAGAAACGAGGCAATAACTCCATAAATAGAAATCATTGCGATTTTACGCAATTGCCTTGTAGCCTTCAAGATCGCAATTTCTCCTCCCGTTATCGCAGTCAAGGCCACAATAGGGGAGAGTAATACAAAATGCAAGGTATGGTTTCCCCATGAGAACGTCCATTCATTAAGCAATGGGCTTATCAATATACAAATAACCATTCCCGCAATGGCCGTCAAAACGCTCCATGTCCTGATAATGTCAATCGTGTGATCAACATTCTTTCTGCTTTTATTCTCGTATACTTCTGCTACCTCTCTAGTTGCACTCATAGGCAAACCGAGATTGGTGGAGTTCTCCAATAACGACAATGAGGATGTAAACAATGATACCAAGCCCATACCTTGTGGCCCTAGTATCATAGCGACAAACTTGTTCCGCACAAGTCCAACAAGAACGTTCAATACTTGTACGCTTCCAAATAGACTTGTATATTTTAGTATATGAGAATAACTTTCCCGTTTTTCCATCTAAAAAATAACGTGATATAATTCTTTTTATTATTTTTGCAAAAAGAAAGATTTCAAATCTGATGACCATTATGGAGAAAATTCCACAGGAAAGCACACAGACGACACTTGTATCCTTCATTGTCACAACATATAATCTCCCTGTAGACTTACTTAGAGCATGCTTGTCAAGTATTCTCTCTTTGTCGCTTGGCGAAGACGAGAAAGAGATTATCGTTGTTGACGATGGCTCTGAAGTGTCTGTCGTCAATGAAATGCTGGACATACGTGAAAACATTATATATGTCAGACAAAAAAACCAAGGATTGTCCTTAGCGAGGAATACAGGCATACGTATGGCAACAGGACAATATATACAATTTGTTGATGGTGATGATTTACTTTTGCAAGCGCCCTACGAACATTGTCTGGACCTTGTGCGTTACCATAATCCCGATATCGTGATTTTTGAAAGCACACGACAGGAGCATGCAGAAACGCAGTTCTTGTATGAAGGACCACAGACAGGAAGTAGTTATATGCATAACCATAATTTACGCGCGTCCGCTTGTGGTTATATATTCCGACGGTCTCTGATAGGGAGCAATCTCCGATTCCTCCCTCACATGTTTCATGAGGATGAGGACTTTACCCCGCAAATTTTTCTAAGAGCCGAACGGGTGTTTTCAACAAAGGCACGCGCTTATTTTTATAGGGAAAGAGAGGATTCCATTACCAATTGCCAAGATGAGAGCCATATATCCCAAAGATTGGAAGATACAGAGAAAATCCTCTTCCATCTGCAGTCATTGTTGGATACTATACCTGAAGCCGACAGACCTGGTCTCAACCGTCGCATAGCCCAACTCACAATGGACTATCTATACAACATTATCAAAAACACGCATAGTAAGTCGCTTCTTGAGGGTGCTATAAATCGCTTGAACGAAAAGGGATTATACCCTCTACCTGACAAGAATTATACTCGGAAATATGAACTTTTCAGAAGAGCCATTGACAATAAGGTACTTCGCCGGTTACTGTTATTTGTTGTAAAGTAAAATGAAGATTCTACTTATAGGAGAATATAGCAACGTACATTGGACTCTTGCAGAAGGACTGAGAACATTAGGGCATGAGGTGACAGTGTTGTCAAATGGTGATTTTTGGAAAGACTATCAGCGAGACCTCTCGCTTGTCAGAAAACCCACAAAAGTAGGAGGCATCTACTATCTATTGCGCTTGTACAAATTACTTCCTCGACTTCGAGGGTATGATGTGGTGCAACTTATTAATCCGATGTTTTTCGAATTGAAGGCTAAACGCTTATTGACCTTTTACCATTATCTGCGGAAGCACAATGGAAAAGTGTTTCTATGTGCGCTTGGTATGGATTTCTATTGGGTCAATATGTGTTCTTCTGTAATGCCACTACGATACAGCGATTTCAATATTGGACATGTGCTGCGAACTAATGAGGAGGCGGTAAACGAGCGGAGGGACTGGGTAGGTACAGAAAAAGAAATCCTCAACAAATACATTGCCAATGATTGCGACGGTATCATCACAGGACTATATGAATATTGGGCGTGTTACAAACCGAATTTTGAACAGAAAACGACCTTCATTCCGTTGCCGATTAAGGATCAGTTATGCATTGAAAACTCTGGTTCCTGTTCGTGCCCGCAACGTATAAGAGTGTTCATCGGTATTAATAAACAACGTAATGCCTACAAAGGTACAGACATCATGTTGAGTGCAGCTCAAGACCTTGCAAGAAAATACCCACAACGTATGGAACTTGTCAAGGTGGAATCCGTACCATATCATGAATACTGCAGAATTATGAATGGTTCAGATGCAATACTTGACCAATTGTACAGTTATACGCCATCAATGAATTCACTGCTCGCCATGAGTAAAGGTATCATATGCATAGGAGGCGGGGAACCTGAAAATTATGAAATACTAAACGAACATACACTTCAGCCAATTTTGAACGTTGAGCCCAATTACGAAAGTGTATACTCGGTCTTGGAAAATTTCATATTACATCCTGAAGGTGTACAACAGATGAAGATGGGCAGCATTGCCTATATCCATAAACACCATGATTTTATCAAAGTTGCCCAACGCTATGTTGACTTTTACAAACATTGTGGAGCGATTTGATCTTTTTGAGACGACGAAAAAGGCTCTCCCGTTAGATGCATGGAGAGCCTAAATACTGTTGTCCTCTAAAGTTCTGAAGGGTATCAATAGGGTAGGGTTATCGGATATTCAGGATTGTCAATATGCTCTTTTCTTATGGCATCGGTCAAATCCCGTACAATTTCCGGATAATTATCACGGAGGTCGAAATCTTCATGAATGTCGTTCGCGAGATTGTACAGGTGCGGCTTGCCTTTTATGACAACCAATTTCCAATCCCCTTTACGGACACCGATTTGGTCAGTTTCCGAGAACTCCCAATACAGATATTCATGTTGTTTTTGCAAGTTGTCTTGTCCTAAAAGGGTAGGAGCAATGGATATCCCGTCGAAACAATCTGAAACCTTCTTGTTGGTGTATTTCTTTTCATAATTTTTTATTCCCAACAGATCACAGAAAGTCGGCATAAGATCGTAGAAGGCAAACGGAAGATCTTTTGTCGTTCTTGATTCTATCTTTTCTGGAGACCATACAATAAACGGAACCCGTATTCCGCCTTCATAGCACTGACGCTTGAGTCCTTTCAATTTGCCATCTCGTCCGAAAAACTCGGGATCGGCACCTCCTTCCTCATGAGGCCCATTGTCGCTTGTGAAAAACACAATGGTATTTTTATCCAATCCTTTCTCTTTCAGTTTAGCAAGAATTTCACCTACATATTGGTCAAGGCGCGTTATCATTGCAGCAAATTGTGCGTGCGTGTGTTCCACGGCGTTATATCGTGATCCTTCTTGTCCTCCCCAGGTCTTGTCCTCAAAAAACAACCTTTCGTAATATTGCACAATACTGTCGTCGGGCTGACTCAATTCGGCGTGAGGTAGGGTATAGGTAAAGAAACCGACAAATGGATGCTTTGTATCTTGCTTGTCAATCCATTGCATAGCCCTTTCATGTATCAACTTTGCTGAGTATTGTATTCTTTTTCTATAGTTGTCTCCGTACATGGGAAAGTTGATGTTCTCAGAAAGAATTTCTCTTACAACAGCAGAGTCGCCATTTTCTTTGCTGTATTTGTTCAAGAAATTGGGGTAGTACAAATGAGCCTGGAATTGACAGATATAGCCATAGAATTCATCAATGCCTCGTTTGTCTGGGGTAGATACTGAGTTCTCATATCCTCCAGCCCATTTGCCGAATAAGGCCGTTCTGTATCCTTGTGATTTGAATATCTCAGGAAGGATAACATGGTTCGGGTCATAAGGTTCCTGTCCAACGATAGTATAGTCTGAATTATTGCCATACATAGTAGTTGGTGCGTCCTTCCAATATTCCTTGTTTCCCCTGACATGTGTATGGCCAGTATGTTGACCAGTCATCAACGTTGCTCGAGAGGGTGCGCTAACGGGGGCACCGGCGTAGGCCTGAGTAAAACGCATGCCTTCTTGTGCCATTCGGTCTATATTAGGGGTCTTAATGAATGGTTGGCCATAACAAGACAAATCGCCATACCCCATGTCATCACATAGTATGAAGATAATGTTAGGGCGTGATGTTCCATTTGTCGCCAATATAGGCTGTGCGAGCATTATACTCAATCCGGTAAAAACATATTTCTTCTTCATAGATTTGGTTTTATATTATACGGTCTGTATTTTTATCATTGTGACCGACCTATTTCAATTATGGTGTCCCCAAATTGTCAGTTTGTGGGACTATTCCGTGAACAACCCGAATATACTTTATCGCAACTGTATCTGTTGATAACCGACAAGTCGGTCAGTTCTTTCTCCTTGACCTCTGTAGTATATTAGGCACTGATAGGTGTTCTCCGTTTGGTAAAAATTACCCTCGCTTGGTAATGGGTGTACTCTCCCTTGTGAATCCTGGGACAGATACCGGTAGGAATAATAGCCCTGTTTCAATAATATCTTTTTCTCATAGCAGTGCGAAATGTCATTGTATTCCATTTCGTAATCTTCTGTAAGTTGGTCATTTGTCCATTTCCCATTGAGAAAGATAGGGTAGGGGTAACGTGGAGTTTTCAGTTGAAAATGTACCCACACATACTGTGACGCGTAATCATTCTCTATATTGTCACTATTGCGTATGTAAAATGCTCCATTGGCATCTTCATCGTAGATATAATTAGGTCTTGGTTCGTCTGGCCAAACATATGCATGGTATTGGTGGCCATCCCAACCGATTGACTCCAAACCCATTGTAGTATGCGACACATCAAGTACTTCAAACTTTCGGTATTCGTTTCCTGCTTCAAATATCAAGTCCCGATTGTGGAACCAATGAAGACCAGTATGCGAAATGGTTTGTGGGGTAGGGTTCTTCACCCCCATTAGCGTCATTCCGTTTTGATATATTTTGGTTGATATTTCTGTAGAAGGGTTTGTCACCCTCAGATTGCCATAATCAAGAACAATATTTACTTGCTGGTGCTTTCCATTTACATCAATATCGGTATTTGAGGTCGCTTCCAATCGAATCGTAACAAGTTGGTCTACAATACCGAAGCATGCAATAGCGGCAGTATCTTTGGTATTCTCGTCATATATGATAACGCGATAGTTGCCAGCCATTTTTAGTCTGCACTTGTCATTTGGGAAGGCAACTTTATAATGGGTATACAGTTCATTTGTGTTGATTGATTCTGAGAAATCATCAATGATATTCCCATCTGAGAATCCTTCACAAAAGTCGCTTGGAAATAATTCTGTAGATGGCTCCCAGTTGGCATCGCAATGTTCTACTCGATAAGCATAGCGTTTGTATTCATGACTCATGTCATCGAAAGAAATGTTGATACAATCTTGCCCTCTTAAATCAATAATCGGCATTGACAACCAATCATCCTCTACAACGACTTGTAGGGTAGAGACAGAAGGTGATAGGATTCTATTGTTTTGACCTTTCGCGATAGATGAAAGCAATAGAAAAACGATTACCGAAAAGACAATTCTATGTACCATTTCATTCTTGTCATTAAAAGTCACAGGTAAGTTTTACATTGATTTGCCGACCTGTCAGGTAATTAGGAACTGCATATTGTTGCCCTGTAACATCGGTTACCCAATAATAGGAATTGACATTGCTGATACCAAAAAGGTTTAAGCAATCCAATCCTAACCACATATTTTTGATATAGTGTTTTCTATTTTCTGTATTTCCACCTATCAGACGATATGCCATACCTATATCCACACGTTTATAAGCAGGTGCCCGAAATACGTTTGATTCTAATTCTTGATGGGGGGCAGAGAAGGGTAGACCATCCGCGAATGCCAATTTTAATGACATTTTCCATTTCTCGGTACCAGGGAAATAGTCTGTGAAAAAGAGATTGACTGAATACCGTTGATCTGTCGGTAATGGTATACTTTTTCCATTAAGATTCATCCTTGTGTTCATCAGTGACAGACTGATCCAGGAATCCGTACCTGGTACAAATTCCCCAAATAGTTTCATGTCAAGTCCTGCTGCATGTCCGGTAGCTATATTATTACTGTAATACACTACCTTCACATTGCTGACACTATATGGCACAAGATTGCCCATTGCCTTGTAATATGCTTCTAAGGTGAACTTAAACGGACGCTCTTTCATCTTGAAACGATAATCAAGCCCTGCAATAAAGTGTATGGAACGTTGACTCTTTGCTTTACTGTTCAGGTTGGCGTATACAACCCCATTGTAGGTGGTAGTATCCCTGATTTCCTTGAAAAATGGTGCTTGGTAATACAATCCTGTGGCCAGTCTGAATGTCATATTGTTGTTGAACGCTGGTATTATTCCAAGCGATACTCTTGGACTGATGATGGACTCTCCTGTGAAACTCCAACGACTGAAGCGGACACCATAATTTAATGTGAAAAGCGTATGTTCATGCGGACTTGTGAAGCGATATTCATCTTGGAAATAAGCCTCAAGACGTGAAGCATGGAGACGATTGGTGGCCCTCATGCTATACATCATATATAGGTCATTCCCAGTATGCGGAACACTGTACCCACTGGAATCACGCATTTCATATTCTACAGAATTTTCAACAATATTTTCTCTTCTGAATGAAAATGCCGCTTCAAGATTGTGTTTTTTGACCTTAGTATTTAATAGCAATTTTACATTTACAACATTGGCCTTCAAATAGTTACGCGCATGCTGGAAATAGGTTCCAACTCCAAGATTCTCACTGGTTTCTGTCTGCGTCAACCAATATTGGCCCTGTATGTCGTATTTTTCCTGTTCTTTTGTAGAGAATGCAGATGTAATGAGAGACAAGGCGGTGTTTTGTCCGAATTTTCTTTTTATACTCAGTGCGCCAAAATAGGTTCTGAAAAGATCTTTTTCCTGACCGTCGAAATATACACGGAACGATTTTACACTTTCCAATGTACCAAAACTTGTTTCCCGGTCACTTGGAACAAAGTCATAATGATTGTCTGATATGTTTCCGAGAAAATCTATTTGCCATCTATCATTTGGAGTGAAACTCAAATACGTCTGATAATCAATAAAACTTGGCCGATATTCTCCATTCGTATCCATACTGCCAAGTAGGTAGCGCGTTGTCTTATACCTAAGGGCATTGCTCCATGCAATTTTTTTATTGCTAAAACCGATAAAAGCACTGGCACCCAGCATACTGGCAGTAATAGAAGCCTCGAACTTTTTGGGTCTACGATAGGTAATGTCCAATGCTGAAGACATCTTGTCTCCATATTTTGCAGCAAATCCGCCCGTAGAGAAGGCTATTTTGTCTACCATATTTGGGTTGATAATGGAGAGTCCTTCTTGTTGCCCACTTCTCACAAGAAATGGACGATATACCTCTATGTTGTTGATGTACACACTGTTTTCGTCAAATGATCCACCGCGGACGTTGTATTGTGAAGACAATTCGTTATGGGTAGACACGCCCGCCTGACTTTGTATTAGTTCCTCGACAGCATTACCAGTAACGGAGGGCGTATTTTTAGTATCTTTTGTCTCAATTTCCTGCATTTGTCCCGTTTGTCTTCGAGTTCCATTAACAGTAACTTCTGACAGGGTATTATCCTCATGAAGAACAATCTGCAATGTTTGTTTCCCTCGAGGATTGCGCAAAACTCTTGTTTTTGCCTTGTAACCAATCATAGAATACTTGATGACCACGGAGTCTGCAGATTGTAGACTCAATGAATATTCACCCTTTAGTGATGTCATGGTAACTTTTCC
The DNA here is from genome assembly GCA_963604975.1 of Lachnospiraceae bacterium. Lineage (GTDB taxonomy): Bacteria > Bacteroidota > Bacteroidia > Bacteroidales > Bacteroidaceae > Prevotella. Next base: position 14,088 of record CAVCSC010000022.1, read on the forward strand.
TTGTTTCAGACAAGAAACCGTCACCAATTCAATGGGATTTTGTTGGTCATCTGTAACGCGGCCTTGAAGGGTAAACGATTGTGCTTTTATCGCGCAATTTACCACAAATAAAAGATATGCAGTAATAAAAAATAGTCTATACATAAAATTCATACATTAACAACGAATATTCACCTCATTTATTGTAATCTTCCGAAAGAAGATTCTTAGTATACATCCTATTTATCATAATGCCCATTATCGAATTATACCTTATCTTTGCCATCGTTATTAATTTCACATAATATGAGACGTAAACCAATAATGCAAAAATTCAAGAAACTTGGTGTTAAGCCATCGTTTTCCATAGAGATGTATGACCACTCTTGTTCCGTGGCTTTTCCCTGCTCTTATATTCTGCGTATGTATGATGCAGATGGAAATGAAAAGGAGTATTTTTTGTTTACTGACCTTATGGACGTTGTGCGCTTTATAAATGACAATTATGAATAAAGATGTTATTATCCTTGTGCTTAAGTGCATCATTGCTATTGCTAGTGCTTTACTTGGTGTATTTGGTGTTGCCTCGCTTTCCTCTTGTACCGCTCAACGTAATGTTGAAAGCATTGGAACTACTCGCATTATTGTTACTGATACAACTGTTGTTAATCATACTGGTAATTATTCCTTGACCTTATGAACAAGTACCCATTTTTGAATTGCGAACATCCTGTAAAGGTTGTTGACCATATTACACATACTGTTGCTTACCGTCCTTGCGGTAAGTGTCGTGCGTGTGCCTTGGCTAAAGCAAGAGAATTGAGTACACTATGTGATTTCGAAGAAGAAGAGCACGATTGGTGTTGGTTCGTTACTTGTACCTATGACCGTGCCTTTCTCCCTCTGATGAAGTTGGAGCGTAATATAGAAGATAATGGCTATACCGCTATTAATCTCACTTCTAGGATGAATAAACAAAAGGAGATTGGAAACGTACTGTTTTCGTTCTCTGATGAGGAAATTAACCTTACTGTTAATAATCGCTTTGACGATTTGTGTAAAAAGGTTATGTATAATCCCGTGAAGAATTGTAGTACGGGTGTCCCGTATGGCTGCTTCCCTTATATTAATTCCTATGAGGTAATATTATTTCGCTCTCGTCTGAATACCGCTATAAAGCGTGAAATCCGCAAACGTTATAAACTGAAAAAATCCCAAATCAATGAGTTATCCAAATATGGTGACTTCACGTTTCGTTTCTTCATTACTCGAGAGTATGGCCCGAAAACGTTTCGTCCGCATATCCACATGCTATTATTCACAAACTCGGCTCTCGTTTCCTCGGTCTTACGAAAGTGTTTGCATACGGCTTGGCCGTACGGCGATATTCATATACGTAAATCCAACGGAGGACATCAAACATACCTTACGGAATACGTTAATAACTCTTTCCTTGTACCCGATTTTCTCCGCTCTCGTTGTGTTCGTCCCGCTTCGACACATTCGCAATTTTTTGGTTCGTTGTCTTATCTCAAGACTCCAAAAGAAGTCTACGAAAGACCTAATGAAGATATTTGTCCGCTCACAGTCCAGTGCAAAGGAAAAGTATTTGATAAACAATTATGGTTGTCTGTTCAAAATAACCTCTTCCCCAAATGTACTCGATATGCTAACAAATCTTTATCTGACAAATTGGAAAGTTACAAGTTATATCCGAGACTTGCAAACTTCTTTGAAGTAGGCTCAATTACCAAACTTGCCGAGAAACTTGCAGCGTGGCTGCGTTGTCCTACCTTTGAGAAAGATGGTAGTCGTGAGATATATGCGTATTTTAATAATCCGTTGTGTTCTCCTGCTGCGCTTCATATACATCGCTCTAATTGGCGTGAAACTGATGAAAAGGATAAACTGGTTGGTTCGCTTGTGTCTGAACTTTATAAGTCCAAACAATTCTATAAACTGACCGAATACGGCCGTTTGGATGCGTCTAAAGTCCTTGACCGTATAGATAGTTATTACTCCTTTCGTCAACTCCTCAATCTGCAAAAGTGGTATGAACAGCAACAGGAATTTATGAATGACCCAATGACCGATAAGTCGTTGTTCCCGTTCTTTTATAATGAGTTTACTTTGTGGAGTTCCTCGGACACGTCCTTTCGCAATCAGTCTGACCGTCAACCGCCTGACCTTAACGTCCTTTACGGTTCTTCGCTATATGAAAAGTTCTGCTACGACAATATGGTTAAAGTGGATGATAAAATCAAACACAGAGAGTTAAAATATATGGTAACCAAATATAACTATAATGAGTAATTCAAAATTAATGGGTCTTACACAGTTGAAGAACAAACCCTCCCGTTCTTCATTCGACCTTTCGTTTAATAACTCCTTCACGTGTAATGTTGGTGAGTTAATGCCCGTGTGCGTTAAAGAAGTAATGCCAGGTGATAAGTTTCATCTCAACTTGTCATCCTTTACCCGTACACCCTCTTTGCAGACTTGTGCCTTTACTCGTCTGAAAGAATACTATGATGTTTTCTTTGTACCTTACAATCTCTTGTGGCGTTTCGCTCCCGACTTTTTCGCAAATGTCGGTAATACGTCTATTGCTGCAAATTCTAAGGCTGGTTATACCGCTCCTGTTTCATTGCCTTACGTTACCTTGCAAACTTTGTCAAAGTATTGTGGTACTGACGGTGAATATGATACGTTTGGTTTCCCGTTCTCTTATCTTACACAACGTCTTGTCAATGCCCTTGGTTATGGTAAATTGTGGCTTGAGAATGGTACTTCGCAGGATGCTTATACGTTGCCTTATTATCGCAATATGCACGTTAATATTATGCGTTTTCTCGCTTATCAAAAAATATGTGAGGACTTTTTCCGTTTTGACCGTTGGCAATCTCCTCGTCCGTGGCTTTGGAATTTGGATTATGTTGCAAGTATGCCCCAAATTGATTTGAGTTCTGAAATTAACCGTGAGGTTTTTGCCCTGCGTCGTTGTACTTGGGAAAAGGACTATTTTACTGGTCTACTTCCAAATAAACAGTTTGGTTCAACCGCTACTGTTGACGTAAATATTGCTTCATCTGATATTGCTAAATCCCTTGCCGATGCCGACCTTGCTACGAAAAATACTGGTGGAAATATTGCTACGGCTTATAATGGTACGAATAAAGTATCTATCACTGGTATCACGAAAAACAAAGATATAAAGACTTTGTTCGATGTTCTCCAACTCCGTCAAGCCAATGCTTTGCAGAAATGGCAGGAAGTTGCACAGTCTGGACGATTGGATTATATGCATCAAGTTGAAAAACACTTTGGTGTTAAGCCTTCATCTTCTTACGCCCGTATGGCTACCTATCTTGATGGTTTCAGTAATCAATTACAAATTGGTGAAGTTGAAAATACAAATCTTGTTGACGATACGCCAACTATCCGTGGTAACTGTCGTGGTTCGTTGAAAAACGGTGGTAAGTATGAATTCAAGGAGCACGGAATTTTTATGGTTATTTATCACGCTACACCGCTTCTTGATTGGCAAAACGTTGGTATAGACCCGTTCAATACAAAACTCGCTCCTACTGACTTTGCTATACCTGAATACGATAAACTCGGAATGCAGCCTACCCGTTTGTATGAAATGACTACTTTCAATGACAATAGTGGCGATGCAGACTATGTAGACCCTTCCACTATTCTTGGTTATGCTCCTCGTTATGCAGAGTATAAGACAAGTAAGGATATAGTACAAGGTGAGTTCCTTACCTCGCTTAAGTCTTGGTGTGCTCCCCTTACTGACGCGTGGTTGCAAAAAATCTTGCTTGCAGGTACTACTACTGGCTCTCAACCTAGATTGTGGAACCATTTTTTTGAAATTGACCCCACAGTCCTTGATACAGTCTTTGGTGTATCTGCCAAAAATGCAAATCAGTTGTACGTTAACGCTGGTATCGGCCTTTCTGCAGTTCGTAACCTTGATTTCGATGGTTTACCTTATTAATGTAGATATTATGGATGGTTCAAATATTCAGTTTGGCGTAAAATACGCCATTGGTTCACATTTGGTTGAAAATGACCCTCTAGACCAATATAACGTTGTCCGTGATGATAACGGTTGTGTGTGTGAGATACATTCAGATATTACAACTTTGTTGATGTCAACAAAGATGTCAAACGAGTTGGATAAACAAGATATTGCCGATTATCTTGCAGGAATACAAGGTTCTGAAAGTTCCTTGTCCTCTGCCTTTGCTCAACTCTCGGATGAACAGTTATTCCAGTTCGTTAAACCTCGCCGTATTCAGTCCTTTGCCGAATTAAAGGTATGGTCGCAATATCTTGATGAGGAAATGAACAAGGCCCTTGACGGTGTCAAAGAAGAAAATAAGAAGTCGAAAATTAACGACTTCCTTCGTAAAAAGTTCGGTATAGACGATAACGGAGATATTGAGGAAGAAGATTAATTCAGTTCGTTTCTTAATATTTAATAAATCTGTTTTGTATTTCAGCACGTTGCGTTGTGATAACGTGGCGTGCTTTTTTTATTAAAACCTATTATTATGCGCATTAATTTATTTTTACTTGGCTTCATTGCCTTGCTTGGCTCTGTTGCTGATTGGCTTTTTCCTAGTGTTGGTGTGTATATTCACGCTGAAGCGATAGCCGCTGCGGCCGCCATCACGGCTGTTGCTGCGATTATCGGTGGTATTTTTAGTTCTGCTTCAAATAATTCTGCTGCAAAACGGACGGCTGCTGCAAATCTGCAGGCTACCCGAGAAACAAATGAAGCGAATTACAAGATGTTTCAAGAAGCAAACCAATTTAATTTGGATTTGTGGAATAAAGAAAATGAGTATAACACTCCTGCTGCACAAGTGCAACGTTTGCAGGAAGCAGGGTTAAATCCTTATTTGATGATGTCTAACGGTACTACTGGTTCTGCATCCTCACTTACTTCTGCTGACTATAAAAATGCAGAAACTCCCGATTTGTCTGCTTTGCAAAATATTCAGTCTCCTCTCGGTGTTGTTGGTCAAGGTGTTCAATCTGCTTTACAAGGTTTGGCAACTGGTATTCAAATGAAAGATGCATACAATAAAGCAAAAATCTCGGGTTCTGACGCTGCGTTTCGTGATGCTATGAACGCTGCAAACGTTAAATATACTTTGGATAACGCCCGACTTACATCTAATCAAGCCCGTGGGGCTCTCGCTGACGCTATTGTGTCTGAACGTACTGTTGGTAGTCGTGTGCAGGCTTCAAAGGAAACATCCAATTTGTTGTATAATCAATCCCGTTTGGCTTCTGCCAATGCGGATGATGCAGAAAACCGCTTTGTCAATAATATGCGCCAAAATTATTATGCTTGGTCTACCTTGTCAGATATTGAGCGTATGAAAGAAGTTGTTAACGGTCTTGATTTGGATAATAAACTAAAGCGAAAGACTCTAAATTGGTATGATACTTTGCAACAAAAAGGTATTGATATGATTAACAGTAATATCAGACGTAACCAAAGTGAGATTACCAGAAACAATCATCTTAATGCTTTGACGGATGAGCAAAAGAATTTGACTAAAGAACAAAAACTTGCTCAACAGTTTCAAAATGTTATATATGGTGATGAAGAAGTGCAGAAGGCTGCTATTAAAGAGTTGGTTAATAAGGCCCGTGATATGGGTCCGCAGTCATTCTCCGAATTGTATTGGACTATGATGAATAATCCCGACATGCGTGAAGTTTCAGGTGTAGAAAATAATGCGTGGAACCAGTGGCGTGCTGGTTTTCTTGGCTTAATTGAGCGTTGTACTGGTATGGGTGAACACGCTGTTAATCGTGCCGTTGATGCGTATGTTGATGAGAATATGAGAACCAAAAAACCGACTCAAGAAACAGTTAAGGAGCATACTTATAAGGATAAAAGTGGTGTTCATCGTACACGTGTCACCAAACGCAGATAATAATTTGATTGTTTTGCCGTTTATATGATATGCGTACATTATTTACATTTTTACTTGGCTTTGTTTTAGTCATTTGTGTTTTTATCGTTCTTGCAATTTTACTTATCCCTTGCTAATTAATTACCCTAGTAACCTTGTTTACTAGGGTTTTTTATTGCGCTTTCTCTCTGATCAGACACAATCCACACAGTCTCACGGAGTTTCCACCGTGGTTAACACCCCCCGAAACGTAGTTTCGGTTAACCACAACCGCTATTTAATGTTAATCGTTACACTTTTTTCCGTAAGGATTTTGGCCTTGTCTTTCGCCAAAACATTCTTTCTTGGTGTTCAATAGAAAAAGTGAAATCCCCCCTATTATGCTGCAAATTATAAATGTAAAAAAGCATTAATAAAAATACCTATAATCTTAATGTACCTTAATAAACTATTTATCATACTGCCCATTATCAAATAAAATCCCATCTTTTATTTGTATATAAGCATTGTATGATTGCTACAAGGGTCTTGTACTGTTCATACAAAGCCTTTGTAGTGTTCGTACAAAACCTTTGTAGCAATAGTACAAGGCCTTTGTATAATTTTATATTGATGTACAATAGATATAAAAATAATTTTGAACACCTACATATAATCGAAAATCGATAAAAAGAGTTACCTTTGCAATATCCGAATAAAAGCATACGAAATGAAAAAGATTTTATTATTGGGTTCTGGAGAACTAGGTAAGGAATTCGTTATTGCCGCAAAGCGTGCTGGACAATATGTCATTGCGTGCGACAAGTACGAGAATGCTCCCGCAATGCAGGTGGCTGATGAGTGTGAGGTTTTCAATATGCTTGACGGGAATATATTGGATGCGATTGTTGCTAAACACCAACCGGACATAATTGTTCCAGAAATAGAGGCAATTAGAACCGAACGTCTGTTTGACTATGAAAACGACGGAATACAAGTTGTGCCAAGCGCAAGAGCGGTGAACTACACGATGAATCGTAAGGCCATACGCGATCTTGCTGCTAAGGAATTGGGACTTCGCACAGCAAAATACTTTTATGCAACGACATTAGAAGAACTGAAACAATATGCAGAAGAGATAGGATTTCCTTGTGTGATAAAACCGTTAATGTCATCATCAGGCCATGGTCAAAGCATCGTAAAAAGCGAAGATGAACTGGAGACTGCATTTATTAATGCAATGGAGGGTAGCCGAGGTGATGTCAAGGAAATTATCATAGAAGAGTTTATTCATTTCGAAAGCGAATTCACGTTGCTTACAGTTACCCAAGAGAACGGCCCTACCCTATTTTGCCCTCCTATCGGACACGTTCAGAAAGGTGGAGATTACCGTGAAAGTTGGCAACCATTCTATATACCAGAAGACGAATTGCGAAAGGCAGAGCGCATGGCGGACTTGGTAACGCATGCTCTCACCGGAAATGGTATTTGGGGAGTCGAGTTTTTCTTGACAAAAGACGGAGAAGTCATCTTCTCAGAATTGTCTCCACGCCCACATGACACGGGTATGGTAACATTGGCCCACACGCTCAATCTCAACGAATTCGAGTTGCACTTTAGAGCGGTAATGGGCTTCCCCATTCCCGGTATACATCTTGAACATACAGGTGCCAGTGCAGTTGTGCTCGCCAAAGAGGAAGCACAGCATGATCCGACCTATAATTTCTTAGAAGCCCTTCGGGAAGACTATACACGGATACGTATATTCGGAAAGCATGAACAGCATATAGGTAGACGTATGGGTGTTGTGTTGTGTTATGGCGCAATATCTGATGACACGACAACGCTTCGCGATAAGGCAAAAAGACTGGCCGCAACTATTATCAAGTGAATGTCTGATAAAAACAAGATATATGACAGTTGAAGATGCGCAAATCATTGACATCCCCAAAATAGAGGATCGTAGAGGAAATCTCTCTGTTGTAGAGTCTTTTCATGAGATACCCTTTGATATAGCAAGGGCATATTGGGTGTATGATGTCCCAAGCGGAGAAAGTCGTGGAGGACATGCGCACAAGAAATTGAAACAACTGATAATAGCCTTAAGCGGTAGTTTTACGGTAACCATTGATGACGGTATGCATCAACGTACAATACTGCTGAACCATCCCTATCAGGGCTTATTCATTGAGACGGGAATATGGCGTACCCTTGACGACTTTTCATCAGGTGCAGTATGTCTTGTTTTGGCTTCAGAACTCTATGACGCAGATGATTACATTTATGACTATCAGGAATTTTTGGATTACAAAAAAGGCATAGAAAAATAATTTCATCACGATGAATAACCAGATCAAATATGCAGACCTCAAGAAGGCAACATCCGGTTATGGGAAGGAAATTGAGGATGCTGTAAAAGAGGTCATACAAAGTGGGTGGTTCTTAAAAGGAAGTAAGACCGCGGACTTTGAGCAGCACTTTGCTGAATATATCGGAACGAAACATTGTATCGGATGTGGAAACGGGCTAGATTCTTTGACGCTGATTCTTAAGGCTTATATTGAGTTAGGAATTATGCATCCAGGTGATGAGGTTATAGTTCCGGCCAATACATACATCGCATCTATTTTGGCCATAACTGAGAATCGTTTGCGGCCAGTGCTGGTAGAACCGGATATTTCAACATTCCAGATAGATGGAAAGAAAATCATGGAAGCCATCACTCCTCGCACCAAGGCAATTATGATTGTGCATTTGTATGGTAGATGTGCCTATACTGATCAAATCGGAGATATTTGCAAAAAGCATAGACTAAAACTTATTGAGGACAATGCGCAAGCACATGGTTGTAAATGGAACAACCGAAGAACAGGGTCATTGGGTGATGCTGCTGGGCATAGTTTCTATCCGACTAAAAATATCGGGGCCTTAGGAGATGCTGGTGCCGTCACTACAAATGACGATCAACTGGCAGAAGTTGTCCGTGCACTTGGCAATTATGGTTCCAGTGAGCACTATGTCTTTGACTACATCGGCATGAACAGTAGAATGGATGAGGTGCAGGCTGCTGTACTGGATGTGAAGTTACGTCATTTAGATGAAGACAATACTCTTCGGAGAAACAATGCACTACGCTACATAGAGACCATACGTTGTGCAGATATAACATTGCCGACAATGGATTATTGGACGCAAAGTGTTTTCCATATTTTCCCAATACTCAGTCCCCGAAGGGATGAGTTGCAAGATTTCTTGAGAAGACATGGCGTGCAAACAGAAATACACTACCCTATTCCACCCCATAAGCAGAAATGTTATAAAGGTTGGAATGAAAATTCGCTACCTATTACAGAACGTATACACCGAGAAGAATTAAGTTTGCCCGTCAGTCCTGCTCTTGAAGTCGAGGAACAGCAATACATTATCGATATTATCAATTCTTTTGCATAAGCCCTCTCTAATTTGACTAGTGTATGGAAATAGAGGAGTTGACCCCATACTCATATGCGCAATGCTTCCAGCCAACGCATGTTTATAACACAGTAGATTTCAATTTGCTAAATGCAAATAAGGTGGAGAAGGTGCATTTCTTGTCCTTCAACGAAAAAAAAAGAAGAGCGGGTATCATACTTGGACAACGTGGCAATCAACTGTCTTGTCCTTTTTCGGCACCATTCGGTGGTTTTTCATTCAATAAAACGCAGCGGCTAAGCACCATTAATTTGATGGTAGAAACGCTCCAAAGGTACGCTATGGCAAATGGACTGACTCTTAAAATGGCATTGCCGCCTTTGTTCTATAATCCTCGACAACTGGCTGAAACAGTCAACTGCCTTAACAGGTTTGGAAGGCTGATATGTATGGAGTTGAATTACCACTTCCCCATTCCTGCGTTTGCGCATTACGAGGAATCAATGGAGCGAAATGCCAAAAAGAATTTGCGTCATTCATGGAATGAAAATTTTGAGTTTCTTGTCATAAAGCCAAAGGACCATGACAATATAGAAAAAGCATACGAGGTCATACGAAAAAACCGCAATGAGCAAGGCTACCCATTAAGGATGTCGTTTCAAGACGTTGAGAAAACAATACAAATAGTGAATGCTGATTTTTTTCTCTTAAAGCATAATGGGAACGATGTTGCAGCAGCACAAGTATTTCATGTGACGAAAGATGTCGCCCAAGTCATTTATTGGGGCGACCTTCGGGAATATTCGTCACTTCGGCCTATGAACTTCCTTACTTATAAATTGTTCGAACATTATTTCAACTTAGGTCTGAAAATACTCGACATTGGTCCTTCTACAGAAGAAGGTATCCCCAATTTCGGACTTTGTGATTTCAAAACCAGTATAGGATGTATTCCAACTCCGAAGTTTGTATTTGAATTATAAAGAAAATTCTCACTCCCATTAGTTATTTCATTTGGGAGTGAGAATTTCGTGGTGTATCGATTGTCGAATCTGTTTCGGTTAATCTTCAATAAGGACTACAGTCACGTTGCAGGCCGCCTGCGCTCCCATAACCAAAGCCTGCTCTATATCAGCAGTTTTTGATGGACCACTTATAAAGCACCCATATCCATAATCCGTCATTCGGATACGAGAATAAGCCTCATGCATGTTGTTGACAATGCCGCTTTTACGTAACACGATGACAAGATTTTCTGAAATAAACATGACTGCACGTTCCTTCATTGTCTGAGGAACCCAAATACAACCATTTTCGGCTACACCGATTTCACCCTCCACAACGCCTACATCTGTACCGTTTAGGTCTTTTGCATCGTCTACCGTATCAGGATTGATAGTCGAAGAAACATAGGGTAAATGAGAGGTTATGTTTTTTGCGTTTGGATAAACACTCTTGATAATTTTGTCAATATCCTTATAACTGACATTTTCAATCACTTGTGCGCCCACAGTATCACATATGTCCAAAAATGCCTGATAGGTATCCTCGTATATTGTGGCATCTATTTGCATATCCGGCATATCATATTGCTCCTTTGTATTGCGGCGCAACTTGTTTAACAGAATTTCCTTTTTCATTCTACTTTTGGTGTCCTATTAAAAGAATGCACATTGATAATAGTTCTCTAACTGAAGAATATGGACTATAACTGGCCCTTGTTTTTCTTCCAAAGTTGCTGAAACGTCTCTTTTGCAAATTCTGGTAACGTGTGCCCGATACCCCACGGGTTTACCCTTCGTACATATGTCAGGCGGTCGGGGATGATATTGGCCAAGGGTGCAAGACGGGTAGCCACTGAGTATATGGCAGGATGGTTGAAAATTTCAGACATCCCCAACGACATCACTTTCTTCATAGAATTGGCTTTTCCCAATTGGTCAAGACTCTGCCTCCATACATAAACTTGCGATCCAGGCGCTACTTCTGCAGGACAGACCTTGTCACACGAAAGACAAAGTGTACATGCTGACACGTTATCGGAATTATGGTAAGGATCATGTAGCATACCGAGATTTATGCCTATAGGACCGGGGATAAAATAAGTATACGAATAACCGCCCGAACGCCGATACACTGGGCAGGTATTCATACATGCCCCACATCGTATACACTTAAGGGTTTCCCAATGTTTCTCGTCTGCAAGGATATCACTGCGACCATTGTCAACCAATATTACATGCATCTCTCCATTGGGCCTGGCTTGTCTGAAATGTGAGGTAAACGAGGTGGTCGGCTGTCCTGTACCGGAACGGCACAACAACCTTTGAAAGACTGCCAATGACGCATAGTCCGGAATAAGTTTCTCGATACCCATTGCAACGATGTGCAACTTTGGTACTGACGTAGACATATCTGCATTTCCTTCATTGGTACAAACAACAATATCTCCTGTTTGCGCAACCCCGAAATTGCATCCTGTCATACCGGCACCTGCTTCCATAAACTGATTGCGCAGATGTTTTCTTGCGCATTTTGTCAAGTAGGTCGGATCATAATTTCCTTTTTCCAGGCTGATACCTTTTTCCTCAAACATACGGCCAACTTCCTCTCTCTTGAGGTGGATGGCAGGCATCACAATATGGCTTGGACGTTGTTTCAACAACTGTATGATTCGCTCTCCCAGATCAGTTTCTACGACATCTATGCCATGTGCTTCCAGGAATGGATTCATCTCACATTCCTCAGTCAGCATAGACTTGCTTTTCACCATTTTTTTTACGTCATGCGAATTCAATATTTCGAGTACTTCATTATTGAATTCTTCTGCATTTTCAGCCCAATGTACGATTACACCTCGTTTCTCAAGTTGGTCTGAGAATAATTCCAGATAGTCAGCAAGATGGGTTATTGTATGTCGTTTGATGGCACTGGCGAGGTCACGCAGGGTTTCCCATTCTGGCAAATCATACGCCATAGTATCTCTTTTCTGTCGCACAGACCAGAATGTAGCGTCATGCCAACTTGTCTTTTCCTCGTCAGCCACAAACCGACGGGCTGCTTTTGAATGTAATGTACTCATAGTCCTGCTGCCAAAATTTGTACTACATGAATGAATTTGATAGGTAATTTCTGTTTGCGTGCAATGCCTTGCATATGCATTAAGCATGAACTGTCCGGACCTGTAACATATTCTGCTCCGGTGGCCATATGCCTACGGATTTTGTCTTGCCCCATCCGCGTAGAAACATCAGGTTCCTCAATAGCAAACATTCCACCAAATCCACAACACTCGTCCTTTCTTTCCGGTTCACAAATTGTGATGTCTTTTACAAGATGAAGTAAGTCTATTATCTTGTTGTAAGGCGCAATATGCTGTTCGGAGGGAGATGAAAGACCAAGTTCGCGAACTCCGTGGCAAGAATTGTGAACACTTACTTTATAGGGAAATGAACTTTGAAGTGACTGCACTTTTAGTACATCATGCAGAAATTCCACAATATCCATAGTTTTTCCATAACTCTGGCAACTATGTTCAGTTTTCATAATTTTAGGGTAGTTATATCTCACAAATGCCGCACACGACGCAGATGGAGCAACCACGTAATCAAAATCATGAAACAAATCGTCAAACCGCTGTGCCAGTGGTTTTGCCATCTCTTGAAATCCTGCATTGGCCATTGGTTGGCCACAACAGGTTTGATGGAGAGGATAGGCGACATCCACGCCAAGACTCCTTAATAACTTGTAAGTTGCAACGCCTACTTCTGGATATATGGCGTCAACATAACAAGGAACAAATAATCCTACTTTCATAATGCTATCCAGTCAACAGACCTTTTTTATACTGCAAATTTAACAATTTTGCAAAAAACGGAAATTTGTGCCATGAAGGAAAATTATGCATTTTTATTTATTTAACGGTAAACCAGAATCCACGGTTGACGACATTTAATTGGCTTTTTAGTGATAGAATAAATTCTAAAAAATGCGGTTGCATCGCTCACCATCCGACAATAATTATTAATTTTGCTCTTGCTTAGTTATGCACTTGCGTTCTCAGTTTCGTTATTGACTCAACTGAATAATCCTTTTTCTACAAGTATGAATCAACGCAAGTATAATCCAAGTAAGGGGCTTAAAAAATTCCCCATCACAAATAATTAAGGGGGCATCTTGTCGTTTTGCGATAGTATTTCAGTCCAATTTGTCTGCCCATTCTTCAAGTCCCCTATAAACATTAGAAAAAAGAGTAACACAACAATATGATAGTTTGTATTGCCGAGAAACCTAGCGTTGCAAAAGATATTGCACGTATATTAGGAGCAACAAAATCGTGTCAAGGTTATATTGAAGGAAATGGATATCAAGTAACATGGACATTCGGCCATCTTTGTACGCTAAAAGAACCTAACGACTATACGGACAAATGGAAGGTTTGGAGTCTTGGTTCTCTCCCAATGGTACCACAGCGTTTTGGTATCAAACTCAAAGAGGAAAACCATATAAAACAACAATTCGCTGTCATTGAGAAGCTTATGCAATCGGCTGATAGTATTGTGAACTGTGGTGATGCTGGCCAAGAAGGTGAACTGATACAACGATGGGTCATGCAAAAAGCCCAAATCCAATGTCCTGTTCAAAGGTTATGGATATCCTCCATGACAGACGAGTCCATACGGGAAGGCTTCCAAAGTCTGAAAGATCAAAGCGAGTACGAATCTCTCTATACAGCAGGACTATGTCGTGCGATTGGGGACTGGCTTCTCGGCATGAATGCAACTCGGCTATATACCCTCAAATATGGCCAAAACAGGCAGATTCTCAGTATTGGACGAGTGCAGACTCCGACTTTGGCTCTCATTGTCAACCGACAAAAAGAGATTGACCGTTTTACTCCTGAACCCTATTGGGTACTCTCTACATTATATAGGGATACACTTTTTGTAGCGACAAAAGGGAAATTCATGTCGAAGGAAGAAGGAGAACGTGCTTTCGCCACCATAGAGGGTAAACCTTTCATTGTAACAAGTGTTGTCAAGAAGAAAGGGTCCGAGGCTCCTCCTCGCCTTTTTGACCTTACCTCACTTCAGGTGGAATGTAACAAAAAATTCAGTTATTCTGCTGAAACAACTCTCAATCTCATACAAGGACTCTATGAAAGAAAACTCACAACATATCCGCGTGTAGACACACAATTTCTTAGTGATGATATTTATTCAAAATGTCCCAACGCCTTAAGAGGATTGAAGGGATACGAGCAACTTACACTTCCTCTATTGTCCCACCCTCTAATCAAAAGTAAGAAAGTGTTCGACTCGTCCAAAGTCACTGATCATCACGCCATTATCCCGACGGGTGTTCCCGCTGCCAATCTTACTGATATGGAACGTAACGTGTACGACCTTATTGCCAAGAGATTTATTGCTGTATTCTATCCCGACTGCAAGTTTTCCACAACCACCGTTTTGGGAAAGGTTGAAGAAGTAGAATTCAAGGTCTCTGGAAAGGAAATCCTTTCGTCAGGATGGCGTTGCGTGTATGGCAAAGAAACGCAAAATGCTGATACGGATGATGCGCAGAAGGGTGACGAGGAGCGAACTCTCCCTACTTTCTCTATTGGAGAAAGTGGCCCGCAAATACCGACGCTGACAGAAAAGCAGACAACTCCTCCCAAATATTATACAGAGGCAACCTTGTTAAGGGCAATGGAAACGGCAGGTAAATTTGTCGAAGATGAAGAACTGCGTGCTGCCCTCAAAGAGAACGGGATAGGCCGGCCGTCATCACGCGCCAGCATTATTGAAACTTTATTCAAACGGAATTATGTTCGCCGAGAACGCAAGAATCTAGTAGCGACTTCAACGGGTATTGAACTTATTGATACTATTCATGAGGAACTCCTAAAGAGTTGTGAACTTACAGGTATATGGGAAAAGAAACTGCGTGATATTGAACATAAACGATATAATGCTGCAGATTTTATAAATGGGCTCAAAGAGCAGGTCTCTCAGATTGTTGTTGACGTCCTCAGGGACAATAGTAATCGACACGTATCGGCGGCCACCGATGAGAGTACCAAGAAAAAAAACTCCCGACGTGGCTCCACAACACGGAAAAGCCCAACCAAAACGAAGAAGGCACCCGTTGTAGCATCAAAGGCACCTGGAAAATCGGATAATCAAGACGCATATATAGGTATGCGTTGTCCCCAATGTGGCCAGGGAACTGTGATCAAGGGGAAAACTGCGTACGGATGTAGCAATTGGAAGAACGGCTGCACCTACAGATTGCCTTTTGCGACGCAAAAATAAATACAATAAGCCGAAGTACAACAAGAACAAACAAGTAAAATGAAAAAAACTATCATCACACATGTAATACTTTTGTGCGCAACAGCACTTTCTGCACAGCAGAAGGCGGGGACCTTTTCTATAATACCGAAAATAGGTGTCTGCTTAACCAACACAAATGACAAGTTTTCAGTAAGCGGAAATACCTTAGATACAAAATACAAGGAAGGTTTTGCAGGAGGGCTAGACCTAGCATACCAGGTGTCATCTTCTATCGGAGTGTCGGTAGGCGCCTATTATTCAAATCAAGGAAACCGATACAGCGATATTGAATACACAACCTCAAATAAAAAAGTAAGTATCGGTATGCAAAATATACACGCTGACTTGTCCTATCTATGTATTCCTGTAATGGCTCAGATTTATGTTGCAAAAAACTTTTCATGCAATGTCGGCATTCAAGCAGATCTCGGACTCTCCGGAAAAATAAAATGGGACGAAACCACCTATGAACTACAGGAGGATGGTGGGAAGAAACCCTCGGAAACAGTAGAAAAAGTAGACAATGGCTATTCACCCAAAAAGTTTGGTGTTTCCATTCCAATAGGTATTTCCTATGAGTACATGAACGTTATACTTGATGCCCGTTACAACATCTTATTGACAAACGTATACAACACGACCAGTGACAAGACGAAAAAACAGTGTTTCTTATTTACAGTAGGTTACAGATTTTCCTTATAATATAGAATATTATGCACATGTGACCACTCGTTCTATAATTCTCAACACATTTATTCCCCCGGTGTTGCAGAATTGAGAATGGTCTGTTTCACTTGTTGCGCAATCTGAGAATGTCCCTTTATTGTTGGATGGCCGTTGGTCTTGTCAATACAATTAAGTTTGATGCACTTTACCTTATAATATTGGCAGATTTCTATTGTTGATTGACAGATTTCATCTCTCAACCCATCATTCAATACAAAATACAATTGGACATTTGGATAACGTTGTTGCATATGTCCGAGTAAGGCAGACAAGGCAGGACGATAAGAGTAAAAATCCCCATAAGTAAAATCATTGTATTTATAATCACCTAACGGGGAATTTGCCCAGCTGTCATTTGTTGCACCAAAGATAAAGATGATGTCCGGACATCCTAAATTGTCCATTCTATTGAGAAACGAACGGGTAGAATAGTCATTCCCATCGTATCCGGAATAACTGATAGTCGAACCACTGTAGGAATTGTTGACACATAGACGATAGCCCATTTCGGAAATAAGAAGATGCCACCATGTTTGTGTTACAGATTCTACGTCTGTTTTTTGTCCATGCTTTGCGTAGTACCACACCTCATTTGTTGATGGGGTCATAAAACCCTCGTATGTAGAATACGAATCACCAAGTATTGACACGCTGGGCTTATATCGCTGTGCATAACAAGAATATGTTTCGAAACAAAGAATGAACAATAGTAAAACCTTTATAGAAGTTTCGTTGACTACTTTCCACATACTTATTGTATTTTATTGTTTACCTTAAATTAGCAGACTTTTAATTTAATATAAAAGCAAGTCATTGGATAACAATAAAATATCCAATGTTTGCGTATGTCAGAAAATTCACTTATCTTGGTGCTGCAAAACTCAAATAAAGAATATCTGACATATGGCAAAGGTAAGCATAAAATCTGAGATACTCACTCCTTTTTTTCTTTAGTCCTATAACTTTTCTTGGTTTATTGTATTCTGCTTCTTGTATAGCGATGGCAACACTCCGTACTCTTCCTTGAAGAACTTGGAAAACTGCTTCGGGGAGAGTCCTACGCTATAGGCAATCTCTGACACGGATAGCTTGCCTTGTTGAACCCTAGCCAATCCGTGGCGTAGACGAATCGTGCGCATGAACTCCAATGGTGACTTGCCAGTGGCGGTCATCAGCTTCTTGTAGAGGGCACTTCGGCTGAGGTTCATCTCCTCGCTGAGGGCTTCTACCGAAAAGTCGGTGGCATCAAGGTGCTCTTCGATGATTTGGGTTGCTTTGTCGATGAATTCCTGTGAAGCATTGATAGATGTGATTTCAGTCAGATTTACTTCACCTCCATGTATTTCTGTATTTGTAGATATGACGCTCGGCTCTGAACTTGTAGAAACAGCATTCTTCTTATGATGTCTATAACCTATACCTAATATAATAATAAGGAGGATGAAGTAGATACATAGAGCATATCCCGAAAGCCAAAAAGGTGGGCGGACGGTAAACTGGATGGAGGCTGTAGTGTCTTCGCTTCCATCCAAGGCTTTTACACGAACTGTGTGTGTGCCAAAGGATAGATTGTACAATGGTATCCTATTGCCATCTGCAGGAATCCATTTGTCATCGTCATCGAGTTGGTAGGCAAATTGGGTATGAGCGGCATGTGTGAAGTCCAAAGTCGATACGTATAGGGAGAAGTCCTCACCATACTTGAACTCCAAAGGCTGTTGGGAAGAGGTGGAGAAAGGGATGGCTTCCTCACCGATTCTTAGCTCCGTGAATGTCACTTTCTTGAACTTGGCGCCATCGTCTAGCAGGCTAGGGATGAGGCGAACATACTTACCGCAGCCACCAGCCAAGATGTCGCCATCTTTCGTGCAAAAAATGGCTTTCTTGCAGAAGGTGATATCACCCAATCCATCAGTATTGATAAACTTGCGGAAGTGGAAGGCGTATTTGTTCTTGTCGTTCTTCTCTACGATGAAGGTATAGATGGCATCGCTGGTGGTCAACCAGATTTGTCCTTGTTGGTCGCTAGTCATGGCTAGCACATTGTTCAAGCCTTCTGCCTTGTCTAAAGTTTTCAACAACTGGAAGTGGGAGTCGTATATTCTCATTTCCTCGTTGGTGCATACCCATCTCAGTCCTCTGGCATCTATGCAGATGACATTGACCGTTGCGTTGTGCAGAGCCTTGTCTGCTACTTCCTTGATTTGTAGTTTGCCATTTATGGTGTAAAGTCCTGTACCTGTGGCAACAAGTAATAGGTCTTCTCGCTCGGAATACACCATGTCGGTGATGGCATTGGTGCGCAAGGCGGAGTTCTGATAGGAGTAGTTGTGGAACTTACCATCTTTGGATATGCAGCAAAGACCGTTCATGGTCGCTCCTATCCAGAAGTTACCCCTCTTGTCTTGGATGATGCGTCGAGCATAGTTGAGTTGTGGATGTTCCTGCCAGAGACGAGTAATTTGATGGTTGCCATTCAAGCGGCAGATGCCACCGCCGTATGTGCCTAGGTACATACAGCCGTCATTCGCCATTCTACCTCCAATGATGGTGTTTGTGGCTAGTGGGCTATTGGATTCATTGTAATGCTTATGTGTGCCTACATCATACAGTCCTTTTCCGTCAAATCCAATCCATAGCTTTCCTGCTGCATCTTGGCATAGGAAACCGATGTCCTCGTTGAATGGGGTTGGGAGGATGGAGATATTTGTGTTGTTGAGATAGGTGTAGGCGATGCCCAACTTGGAGGTGCCTATCCAAGCCATGTTGTCTTCGTCTATCTCTATAGTATTGATATGATTGCTAGTCAAGGGATAAGGTACGCTCTCGTTGCGGGTAATCTGGGTGGTCGTGCCGTCTCTGTGCAGAATGATGATGCCGTTGCTGTTGGTTCCCAACCAAAGGTTGCCTTGATGGTCTTCTGACATCGCACAGATGTTCTCGTCGTTCACCTTTTCCAACTTGTCATTTTTCAAAGTCTTCTTGTAGAGGCCATTGGCGTATTTGTCGTATATCCAGATGGTGTTGCGAGTATCTTGATAGATGTTTAGTTCTTTTGCTTTGGCAGGATAAGACGCTATAAGATAGTGGCTTTTCTGTAAAGGATTAATGCGGTAGATATTGCCTTTGCCAGACAAGGCGAAGCCCATTCCACTGCGACATGTTATCATGCTGACTGTCTCGGGGATAGTCATTTGGTAGAGGCGATGGGCATCGAAGAGATAATAGAAAATGCTCTTGCCTTGTATGCACCACAAGTTCTTGTCTTGGTCGATGTAGAGCTTCCTTCCATTGTCGGCATTTTGTCCTTGCTGTGTCTTTCTTGTCTTGATACCAAGATTTGCTAAATGCTCGATGCCTTTGTCTTCCATTCGGTCAGTGGCTGTGTTGTAGCAGAAGATATGTCCATCGTATGTCGTAACCCACATCTGCCCCGATTTGTCTTGTTGGACGAGAAGGATGTTGTTGTTGGCTTTGCCGTCCTTTTGAGTGAGGGGGTATGGGCGGTTGCGGAAGCCGTCGTATCTAGTTAATCCATTCTGTGTTCCGAACCACATGAACCCCTGCTGGTCTTTTAATATGGTACGCACGAAGTTGTCGCTCAACCCCGAGCGGAGGTCGATGGTACGGAAGTTATATTGTGCCTTGCTATGGACGGTTAGTAGCAAGAGTATGATGAATAGATTGATAGTCTTTAGTTGTTTCATGTTATAAAGATACTGCAAAATGAAGACAAGACAAAATAAATTCATCTATTTTTACGGTTGAGGGCAGCCTTTCTCCCTCAGAAGTCCTTCCCATTTGTGTATTTTTACCCTCCCATTTGTGTATTTCTCCATTTGGGGAGGCATCAAAACCATTTGGGGAAGGACTTTTGAGGGAGGTGGGCTAACTTTGCTGACGAAACGGAAAACGACCTCTTGGGGGCGATAGAAAGTGGAATTTTAAATAACTAATAACTATCATAACTTAAACATGAAGAAGTTTTATTTACTTTTCGCTTACCTATTTATATATATAGGTATGAGTGCAGCCACCATCGAGGTGAAGTCCAATGTCTGGAGCGGCACTCAAGAGATGGATGCGGCATGGAGCAATTGGATTCAACTCCAAGCTTCTGAGTTTGCATCGGCAGAAGTGGGTAATTCCATTTCTGTAACAATTTCTGCCACATCGGCTAGTAATGCACAAGTCATGCTCAATACGGGTACGTGGAACACAATGCCTGGTGCAGAAAAAGGTGTCATGATTTCTGAGGCTCCTTGTGAGAAGAAGTGGACTATCACTGAGGAAATGCTTGCCGAATTGAAGACCAATGGGCTTATCATAAAAGGTGTGAGCTATACAGCTACGAGCATTGACTTGATTCATCTGGTGCAGACTAGTGATGCAGAAAAGGGAAATCCTGTTTCTACGATTTGGACAGGCCATAAGGCGATAGATTGGTCTGCTGGAGTTCAGAACGGTTGGCAGAAATTGGAGGCTGAGGCATTCGCCAAAGTGAAGCTTGGCGATAAATTGCGTTTCAACTACGATAACCTCGCCATTGGGGCGCAAGGTCATATCACTACGGGCGATTGGAATGACATGCCTGATGGTACAGAATACAAGCAGCTTTCTTCCAGCTATTTTGAATATACGATAACGGCTGATATGTTGGCAAAGTTGCAGGAGAACGGTTGCGTGGTGACTGGCATCGGTTATGTATTGACTTCTGTCGATGTCATCGACCCAACTCAGATTCCAACGATTACTTGTCAAGTAGATAAGAGCGATATCAAGTGTTGGGAGAAGGGAGAGACCCCTACCGTTCATGTCAATATGCAGAGCTTGGAGAGTAAGGAACAGAAGGTAACCGTGAAAGTGACTCTTCGTACAGATGCTTTTGAGGACTTCAAGACTTACGAGAAAGAAGTAACTTTGGTTTCGGGTGAGACTCAGACTGTAGCCGTGGAGATGGCAGACTTGACTCCTGGTTTCTATCACGCAGTGGTCACAGCTAATTATCAAGAGATTGCTGATTTCAATATCGGTTATGCCCCAACGAACATTGTCTCTGCTCCTGATGCCCAAAGCGACTTCATGGAGTTTTGGAACAAGGCGAAGAGCGATTTAGCTGCTGTTGCGCCAGAGTACAAGTTGACGAAGATAGCCGAGAAGTCAACCTCTAAGCGAAATGTATATCTTGTTGAAATGCAGTCTGTTGATGATGGTGACGGTAATCCCGTGACGATCCGTGGTTATTATGCAGAACCAGTGGCAGATGGCATTTATCCTGTCATCATTACTCAGAATGGATATGATAGCGATGTGACTATTCCTGCTCTCAACTTCTGTCCTAATGGTGACTCTAATCCAGGCTGGATAGAACTGAATCTCTCTGTTCGTGGTCAGGTCATCAACAATCGTGGCGACAACGAGAATAAGTATGGTGACTGGTTTGCCTATAACTTCGGTAACAAGGACACCTATTATTATAGAGGTGCTTACATGGATGTCATCCGTGGTAACGACTTCATTGCTTCTCGAGAGAAAGCACAGCAAGACAACATCTTTATGATGGGTGGTAGTCAAGGTGGTGCTTTGGCAATCGCTGGCGCAGCCCTTGACAATCGTATCAAGGCGATAGCTCCTTCCATCCAGTTTATGGGTGACTTCCCTGATTACTTCAAGGTAGGTGCATGGCCAGCATCAGTTGCCAAGAATCAACAGGAAGCTCTGAACATGAGTGACGAGGATATGTATAAATTCCTCTCTTATTTTGACACCAAGAACTTGGCGCCTTACATTACTTGCCCTGTCTCCACAGCGATGGGATTGCAAGACCCTGTTTGTCCTCCTCATACCAATTTTGCCCCTTACAACAACTTGAAGGTGGAAGACAAGCAGTATGTGGTGAACGGAGACTGCAAGCATCAGACCCCTTCTACTTGGTATAATGACTGCTTGAACTTCTTCAAGAAGCATATCACTACGAACGATGATACAGAGTATGTAACCATCAACCTCAATGTTTGGAAAGGAGAACTTTCTGTTGATAGTTGGAGTGTCTATCAGAAGATAGAGGCTAGCAAGTTTGCCCTTGCGTCTGTGGGGGACGAACTCGAAATCACCATTCCTTCACTTAATGGAAGTAGCCATCAGTTGTGGCTCCAGAATGGCAGTTGGAATACTTTGGCTGGTGTGGATGAAAAATATGTGATAACTGATGCTCCTTATACTTTCAAGACTACTATCACCGATGAAATGCTTTCGGAATTACAAGATAAGGGATTGATAGTCAAAGGTGTCGGATACGACCTCTCAAGTGTCGATGTCAAGCATAAAGTTGCCAAGGGTGACTCTGAGAACAAAGGTAATGCCGTGACCAACATCTGGACTGGCAATGAGGTGATAAGCTGGGCTACTGGTGCAAGCAATAGTGTCTTGGTTAAGGCAGCAGATTTGAAAGATAAGTTTGCTAACGCTAAGGCTGGCGATAAACTTCGCATGAGTTATTCCGGGCTTGGATTCGGAACGGCACAAGGTAAGATGCTTGCCAATTGGACATCTCTTGATGGTTTGACTGTCGCAAAGTTTACGGGTGGAAGTTATTTTGAATATACCTTGACGGACGACTGGTTGGCGCTTATCCTTGAGAAAGGCCTACGTGTCAGCGGAACAGGATATACGCTGAATAGTATTGACTTGATAGACCCTGCCAAAGAATACAACATCTTCGCTCAAAATGATGACGCTGACATCAAGGCATGGGAGGGCGATGAGACTCCAAAGCTCGGTATGACAATGATTAATCTTGAGAGCAAGGAAATAAACGTTCCTTACAAGGTGACTTTGATGAAAGATATGGTGGATGAGGACACACAGACTCATAGCATCTACAAGACTTACTCAGAGAATGTGACACTTGCTGCTGGCGAAACCAAGTATGTAGATTTGGTGTTCGATGACCTAAAGGAGCCTGGCTTCTATAAGATGACAGCCAATGTCAACTACAATGATGTGTGCTCTTACAACATCGGTTACGACCCTCAGAATGTGCCTGTGAAGGCAACGACTCCTTCTGACTTCTGGAATTATTGGGAGGAAGGCTTGAAGGAACTGGCTGCTACGGATGCAGAAATCTCCATGGAAGAGTTGACCGACAAGAGTACCGACGTGCGCAAGATTTACTTGGTGACAATGAAGTCGGTGGCTGATAGCAAGGGTGGTACACCTGTAACCATTCGTGGTTACTATGCCGAGCCGGTGGCAGAAGGTAAATACCCTACGCTCATCCATTATCAAGGAACCGATGGTGGAAGCAGTACTCCTTGGTGCATGAACGCTGATGACAATCCAGGTTATTGCGAGTTTGTGCTCTCTACTCGTGGACAGATGCTCAATAATCGTGAGCCAAACTTGGCTGACAATGTATATGGTCGAGATGAGAATACGGGTAAAACGGATTATTATTCGTATGGTTGGGGGAACAAGGAAACGCATTATTACAGAGGTGCTTATCTTGACTGCGTGAGAGCAATAGATTTCGTGAAGTCGCAAGCCAAGGTGGATGTCAATAATCTCTATGCTGCAGGTGGTAGCCAAGGTGGTTGCTTCACCTATGTAGCAGAAGGTCTTTCGGGAGCGTTCAAGGCGATAGCTCCTTCTATCACAGGTCATGCCGACTTTGAGGAAGGTATGAAAATTGTTAATTGGCCTCGTGCCAACTTCTTGGCTGCAGCTGATAAACTTGGCATGACGACAGAGCAGATGAATGAGTTCAACTCATACTTCGATGTGATGAACTTTGCCGAGCACATCACTTGTCCTGTCATCTCTTGCTTTAGCTTGCAAGATACCACAGACCCAACTCGCACCAACCTTGCCCCATTCAATTTGCTTGACAAGGTAAAGGCTGAGGATAAGGTGTATATCATCAACCCGTTCTTGGGGCATGCTACTCCTAGCGATTGGGGCAAGAAGTACATGGCATTCTTCGAGAAGTATTATTCTAACGATACTCCAACTGTTATCGAGCATGTTTCTTCTATGGATAGTGCAAAGGAAAAGGTATATTACGACTTGACAGGGAGAAGAGTGCAAAAACCCAGTAAGGGAGTGTATATCATCAATGGAAAGAAAGTGATATTATAGTATAATACTTTGTTAGTACAATTCTATGCAATCACAACGAGAAAGAGGGCATTTTGACACACCCTCTTCTTTGCCATTGCCTTTAATTTGAAGAAAATGATTGCAAAAAGCGCATAAGG
>CAVCSC010000023.1:0-36922 GCA_963604975.1 Lachnospiraceae bacterium
CCTCAAACATCTCGGTGTTTTCTAGTATAGATTATTGAGGCTATGCCAATACCGAGAATTGCAGTTCTATGTTGAACTTGCGATATTTTATGGAATTTATTTTAGATACGCACTACATTAATTTCGCCAACGGGTAATACTTCTTTCCTTTTGATGGAATTTATGCTACACTACTCTACAACAGAGTCTATAGGATACTCCACCCGCTCCAGAAACAATGCGTGGCCGGGCATGCTTTCGCCGGCGGCGGTGCGCTGGCGACCGGCGACGACGGCATCGAACTGGTCGAGGGTGAGGCGGTGACGGCCAACCTCCATGAGGGTGCCGACGACGGCACGCACCATGTTGCGGAGAAAACGATTGGCGGAGATGCGGAAGTACCAAGAACCGTCACCGTCGGGTATCCACCGAGCCTCGGTGACGCGACATCGGGTGGTCTTCACGTCGGTATGGCTCTTGCAGAAAGCACCGAAGTCGGAGACGTGGAGTAGATGGGAGGCGGCCTCGTTCATCAAATCGAAGTCGAGCGGCCAGTGTATCTCGCAGGAATAATGACGGCGGAAGGGATCTTTCCGCAGATGTATGTGATAGTGATAGGTGCGGAGCGTGGCGCTGAAACGGGCGTGCATGTCAGCCGAGACGGGCCGGATGTCGGACACGGAGATGTCACGCGGCAACAGACGGTTGAGTTTGTATACGAGTTGCTGCACATCGATATCTTCACGTTCGATCTCGAAATGGGCCACCATCATCGAGGCGTGCACGCCGGCATCGGTCCGGCCTGCCCCCACAATTTCTATCGGTTGGCGGAGCAGGGTGGAAAGGGCGCGCTGCAGTTCTTCTTGCACGGAATTGCCGTTGGGCTGTATCTGCCAACCGTGATAGGCGGTGCCATCAAAAGCGAGGGTGACGAAGTATCGTTGTGTCATATAGATGTGTGGTGGAGAAATGCGGTTGTTGGCCTTCCGCAGAGAGGCGGGTTCTCAATCACTTGCCCCCCTTCTTGAATATGCGGCGGTGGAAATTGTCTTCCGCACGGATGATGCGGTATACCTTGGATGCGGGGAGGATCTTCAAAAAGCGGTTGTGGTACTCTTTCTGCAGTTTCTTGACCTCAAGGTCGTTCTCGTCATGCCGGCGGATGGCGGCGGCACAGGCTTTCTCGTTGGAAGCGTCGACGTGACGAAACTCCTTGTCCTCGTAAAAAATGGCCATCTGCTTCTTCCGCATCTCACGGTATACGGGAAAGAAGCGCGCCGACTCTACGGGAGACAGGCCAGCCTCAACAACGATAAAGCGTTCAAGGTCGGCCTCGAACTGCTCGGGATTGAACCGGCATTTCTGGGCATTCACGGCCGCTACACTGAGCGACAACAGGAGTAAAAACAATAATCTCTTCAAGTCAGACTGTTTTTAGGGGAATTCTAAAAAATGGCTTTTTCAACACTGAATGGGGATGACGGCCGCCATCAGTTGCTGGACACATAGGCGTAGATATCCTCATTGTCGAGCATGGCGTAATCGGCCAGTTCATCGAAACTGCCACCGTACGCACTCTCCGTCGTAGTGGTTTCCACTGGGGCGGTGCGGGCGACAGACTGCGGAGCCTCCTCTGCAGAGAACCAAACGGCTGCCCCACCCGCCATCAAGCCGACAAGGGCTGCAGCGGCCGCTACCAGCCATCGTCTGCCGACCGGTCTGTTTTTCTGCACGGATGCAGCCGAAATCGTGGCTTGCTCCGGCAGACGGGCCATCAGTCGGGAAGTGAAGTCCTCGAAATAATGCTCGGGGACACTGAAGGGCGCTTCTTTGCCAAACTGCTCCTCCAGATATTTCTCGTCAGGGGATGTACTCAGATTACACATAATATAATTAGGTGGTGTGTTTCTTATCTATAAGACGTATCTTTCGGGTGATAGTTTAAGGCGTGTTCTAAAAATTCCACGTCTTTTTATTTATATATAGGCGGATTGCTCTTTGATGGATTTTTAGAACCCGCCTTAATCATCAGCCTTCAAATATTCGGTGATTTTCTTGACCGCTATATGATAACTGGCCTTGAGTGCCCCTTCGCTTGTATCGAGCACCTGGCTCATCTCCGAATACTTCATCTCGTCGTAGTAGCGCAGACTGAAGACCACACGCTGCACCTCAGGTAGCCGTGCCACGGCCGCCTGCAACCGTGCCTGTGCCTCGTCGCCATCGAAAAACTCGTCGGCCATCAACCGGTTGGCATAACCGCCATCGGCATCAAGCCCCACAAGGGTAGTGTTGCGCCGACGGCGGATGAAGTCGAGCGACTCGTTGACGGCTATACGGTAGAGCCATGTCGACACCTTCGACTGCTGACGGAAGTCGCCGATATTTTTCCAAGCCTTGACAAAGACATTCTGCAACACATCGTCGGCATCGTCGTGGTCGACGACGATACGGCGAATCTTCCAATACAGCGGTTGGCTGTACCGGTCGACCATCTGACGGAATTCGGCCCTGAGGCGTTCTTCCTCCGATGTGCGGTTGACGGAAAGGTCTATGGTCTTGTTGTCGGCCATCAGAGATAATGTTTCAGATTTTCAGAGATATTTTTTCAGATTTTCGTAGATCAACGGGTCATAGCCGTAGATGTCGGGATAGGTGTGCAGCACACCCTGCCGATCGGGATAGAGCGTGTAGTAAGTGATGAAGAGGGGTATCTGCGGTGACACGTCTACCGACCGCACAAACCGCTGACTATCTTTCATGCGTTCCACCTCCTTCTCGTCGAGCCCACTCTTGTCGTCGTAGAAGGTCATGGAGTAGCGCACGCGATCTATCATATCGTCTTTCCCGTCCAGAAGGAAGGCGGCCAAGTCGAAGGGACGCTCCACACGTATACACCCGTGCGACACGCTACGATCGGCATTGGAAAAGACGCCGCGGTTGGAGGTATCGTGCAGGTATACCGAGAAATTGTTGTCGAAGCGGAAGATGATACAGCCCAACGCATTGCCTGTGCCACCACGCTGTATGACCAGATAGTTGGGGTCGGTCAGCATGGCAGAGGTGACAAGGGCGGGTGACACCTCCTTGCCGGTCTTTCTGTCGCGGATAAAGTAGCGGTGACTCTCAAAATAGTGCACATCGCCGGCTCGGTGGGCAATAGACTTCTTGATGATACTGCGCGGAATGATCCATTGCGGATTGACATCCAACCGCTTGATACGGCTGGTGAGCAGTGGGGTCTTCGTCTGCTGGGCCCCACATCCGATGCGCATGGTCAGCACGTTGTCGCCGTCAATGGCGTCCAGGTGCTGCGAAGCGATATTGATAAAGACGTACTTCGTGTGTCGCCAGGGATAGTCGTTGAGCCGCCAACGACACCGCTCCATATTGCACAGCACGAGCCGCCGCTCACTCTCGCCGAGCGGTTGGGCCAGACGGTGACACAACTTGTCGTAGAGCGGATCTTGAGGATGCGACTCACGCAACCACACGGCAGCACTGTCGACCAGCACCTTGTGCACCGACTCTGCGAAGAAGGCTTTGTCGGCCTTCCGCATGGGAATATCGAAGAGAGCATTGTAGGTGACACGCACGGAGTCGCTGTCGCGCACCTCTATGCGATTGAAGATATCCCGCGGATTGACATAGCCGAAACGCTGTCCGGAGCAATAGAGCAAATAGGCTTTGGTGAGCCGGTATTCCAAACGTGCGAATACCGTATTGATGTCATTGTCTTCGCCCGAGAAGTCGAGTTCGCGCACCCGGCGAAGATCGTTCTTGATGGCGGTGTAATAGAAGTTCTCCCGGTCGAATCCCCACCCTTCGGCTTCGCCTACATAGCACAGCACACTGTCGGCCGCCGATGCCGCTCCCATACGGGTGAGCCACAACATATTGCCGCCGCCAAGATAGTAGTTGCGGGTGAAACGGGCTGCCGCCGATGTACCTTTGTCGGCATACGCCATACGTACCATTCCGTCCCGTATGACCTGTGGGCGCAGAAAGGTAGCCTCATCGCGCAGCGCCGCCAAAGAGTCGAGCGTCAGTACACACTCCCGCGTCTTCTCATGACACGACGAGAAGGCCGCCATCGTGAGAAGAAGGCAAACGAAGAACCGGAAGTCCAAGGCGTGAGATTACGAGATGGAGATTTTACGCACAACAGTCCCCACCTTGAAGATATAGCATCCCTGCGGCAAGGTCAGTTCATAGCGACCGCTGTCTACCTTGCACTTGCGGATGCAAGTGCCGGCCACATTGTATACATAGAGCACGAGGCCGGAGGCACCGCTCACATGCACATTGTTGCCAGACACGGTGATGCTGACATTCTGAAAATCGTTGTCGATAATCTCAATGGCCGTATCTGCATGCACGGCAACCGGAGCCGATGCCAACAGAAGGGCGGCAAATGAGAGGGTAAGTATAGTTTTCGTCATATAAAAGCGCTTTTGACAATTGGTCGGGTTCTAGAATTACCGTTTGTTTTTGCGGTGGGTGTTTTCAGCACCCATCATTTGCAAATATAGACAAATTTATCCACATCTGCACGCATCAGAAGATGTCCGCCGCATGATATTAAATTTGTTTAACGGTTGGGCACCGTCTGCCGTACATCCACCGTCATGCCCTCATCGCTGAGAAACGACTGCGGGAACACGGCCTGCGCCTCGGCCAACAATCCCTGTTCGTCGTCGTACTTGGCACTGTAGTGACCAAGCATCAGGCGTCCGGCCCCGGCATCGCGGGCCACTGCAGCAGCCTGGGCTGCCGTGCTGTGATAGTAGAGGGCGGCATGGTCGATGTCTGACTCCATATAGGTAGACTCGTGGTAGAGCAGGTCGACCCCCCGCAGCAATTCGTGCAGATGGGGCAGATAGCGCGTGTCGCTACAGTAGGCATAACTCCGTGGCGGATCGGCCGGAGTGGTGAGTCGGTCGGAGGGGATATGCCGACCCTCGCTATCGGTCCATCCGGCACCGTTCTTGATATTGCCCACCTGCGAGATGGGGATGCCGTAGAAGTCTATCATGTCGCGACGGATATGGGGAAGGGTCGGTTTTTCGCGGAAGAGATAGCCGCAGCACGGCTGACGATGGGCAAGCGGAATGCTCTCTACCGTGAGACTACGATCCTCATACACCACCCCATGATGGGCAGTATCTACCGCATGGAACACGATCTTGTAGTCGAGTCCATGACAAAAGGTCGCCACCTGAAGATCGAACACCTTGCGCAACCCCTCCGGTGCATACACATGGAGAGGGGCGGTACGCCCGAGCATACCAAAAGAAGAAATCATGCCGATCAACCCGAAGCAGTGGTCGCCGTGTATATGGGTGATGAAGACTGCCTGCAACTTGGTAAACCCGATATGCGCCCGGCGCATCTGCACCTGCGTGCCTTCGCCGCAGTCTACCATAAACAGTTTACCCCGCACCTCAACGACCTGCGACGAGGCATTGTGGCGGGTGGTGGGAAGTGCGCTTCCGCACCCCAATATATGTACTCTAAACGGTTCCATATCGTGATTGTTTTCGTACTTGTTTTCCGGATAAGGCAAGGCCGATTTTATACAAAGACCTTGTACGAATGCTACAAAGGCCTTGTACCGACGCTACAAAGGCCTTGTACTGTCCGTACAAAAGCCTTGTAGTGGCCGTACAAGGCCCTTGTACAAAAAAGAATTTGATACAGTGGGCTATCCCGTCCGAATGACTGGCGGCATACGCATACCTATCCACGCATGCCGACCGGCCTATTGACGTTTGTAGACGAATATACCCTTGTCGTTTTCCAGGTAGAGGGAGTCGGCCCCGAGACAGTCGATACGGAAGGTATCGCGGTTGAGCAGCAGTTGACCATTGTAGATTTTCCAACTGGTCCAGGGTTTCGATTCAGCCTGCACATTGGACTTGACCACACCGCCCTCCTCTATCACAAAGTTCTTGTCGATGCTGGTCCAGTGGCCGAGAAGTGTGGTCGTGTTGATCACGCGGAGCGCCGTGCGCTCGCCGTCAACCACGGTTCCAATGACAGCCATACGGTCGCCCGCCATCAGTCCGCCCTGCACGTCGGTGCTGTCGGTGCCCTCGTCGGCAATGGCATATTCGAGGGTGTCGCCCGCATCGGTGATGATCTGCAGCGAGTGCATCGAGGTGCCTTCACCGCATACGCCGTATACGGTAGTGTCGGCATCGGCAGTGTTCTCCTCTGCCTTGGGGGCAACGGGGGCTTTGGCGGTTTTGCGACAGCCCGTCAGACCAGCGACGGCCAGCACCAAGGCGATGAATGTCAATACAAAATGTCTCATATCGGAGCGTGTGTTTGTTCTATGTGGGTTCTGAAAAGAAATCCTCTCCACTTATAATGATAATTACAATACTTATAATGATAATTACAATGTAAAAACAAAAAGAGCCGCATTACTCAGCGTTGCGCTCAAGTGCCTTGGCTTCGTTCCACAACTGGTCCATCTCGCCGAGGGTCATGTCCTTGAGCGGTCGGCCGGCCTTGATGGAGTGCTGCTCAATATAGTTGAAGCGGCGGATGAACTTCTGGTTGGTATGCTCCAGGGCGTTGTCGGGATTGAGATGATAGAGTCGTCCGGCATTGATGACGCTGAAGAGGAAGTCGCCCAGTTCTTCCTGCGAGCGCTGCTTGTCGCCGCGCCGCAGTTCGGTCTCCAGTTCGCCCAGTTCCTCGCGTACCTTGTCCCACACGTCGCCCTTGTCTTCCCAGTCGAAACCGACATTGCGGGCCTTGTCCTGTATGCGGTAGGCCTTGATCAGCGAAGGCAATGCGTCGGGCACGCCGGAGAGCACGCTCTTGTTGCCGTCCTTCTCGCGGAGCTTGATCTGCTCCCAGTTTTCGATGACCTGCTGGGCGGTCTCGGCACGCTGCATATCGTCTGCGGCCTCGCCATTCTCGCCGTAGGGAAGGGGTTTGGGCTCAGGTGCGCCGACCTGCGAGGGATGGTAGACGTGGGGGTGTCGGAAGATGAGTTTGTCGGTGAGTTTCTCGCAGACATCGGCGATATCAAACGCGCCGCGCTCGTCGCCCATCTTGGCATAGAAACACACGTGTAGGAGCACATCGCCAAGTTCCTTGCAGATATTGGGTTGGTCGTCCTTCATCAGGGCGTCGCAGAGTTCGTAGGTTTCCTCGATGGTGTTGGGACGCAGACTCTCGTTGGTCTGCTTGCGGTCCCAGGGGCATTCTACCCGCAGCACATCGAGTACGTCGAGCAGGCGGCCGAAAGCCGCCATCTTTTCTTCTTTTGTATGCATCATACGTGATTTTAGTGCTGCAAAAGTAATCAAATTCCACGGATTCTTAGTACTTTTGCATCCGTTTTTAGGCAGATTCTTCCGCTTACTACAAATTTAGGTGGATACTTGAAATATCCACCGCAGACAATACGTATTTTTCACGTCATAAATCAACTTACCATATGGAATTAGCAAGCAAATACGACCCACAGGCCGTGGAGTCGAAATGGTACCAGTACTGGCTTGACAACAAACTGTTCAGCAGCAAGCCCGACGGCCGCGAACCCTACACCATCGTCATTCCACCGCCCAATGTGACCGGCGTGCTCCACATGGGCCACATGCTCAACAATACCATACAAGACATTCTCGTGCGCCGTGCCCGTATGGAGGGCAAGAACGCATGTTGGGTGCCGGGTACCGACCACGCCTCTATCGCCACCGAAGCGAAAGTGGTCAACCGTCTTGCCCAGCAGGGCATCAAGAAGTCTGACCTCACCCGCGAGGAGTTCCTCAAGCACGCATGGGACTGGACGCACGAGCACGGCGGCATCATCCTCAAGCAGCTCCGCCGCCTCGGTGCCAGTTGCGACTGGGACCGCACGGCCTTCACCATGGACGAGAAGCGCTCGGAAAGCGTCATCAAGGTGTTCTGCGACCTCTACCGCAAGGGCCTCATCTACCGTGGTGCACGCATGGTCAACTGGGACCCGAAGGCACAGACAGCCCTCTCCGACGAGGAGGTGATCTATAAGGACGAGCACTCCAAACTCTACTACCTGAAATACCGTGTCGTAGAAGACGACTGCCAGCAGCAGGAAGAAGGAAATGTCATGCACAAGGACGAGAAAGGCTACTACGCTGTTGTGGCCACCACACGTCCCGAGACCATCATGGGCGACACCGCCATGTGTATCAACCCCAATGACGTGAAGAACACCTGGCTCAAGGGCAAGCACGTCATCGTGCCTTTGGTAGGCCGCGAGATACCCGTCATCGAAGACGGATATGTAGACATCGAGTTTGGTACAGGCTGTCTGAAGGTGACCCCCGCCCACGACATCAACGACCACGCCCTCGGCTTGAAGCATCACCTCGAAACCATCGACATCTTCAATGACAACGGCACCATCTCCGAGGCTGCCGGCATGTATGTCGGCATGGACCGCATGGACGTGCGCCGACAGATAGAAGACGACCTCAAGGCCGCCGGACTCATGGAGAAGGTAGAAGACTACAACAACAAGGTAGGTTTCTCCGAGCGCACCAACGTGCCCATCGAACCGAAACTCTCTACCCAGTGGTTCCTCTCCATGCAGCACTTCGCAGACGAGGCCCTCGCCCCCGTCATGAACGACGACATACAGTTCTACCCCGCCAAATACAAGAACACCTACCGCCACTGGCTGGAGAACATCAAGGACTGGTGTATCTCGCGCCAACTGTGGTGGGGACACCGCATACCGGCCTACTACTTCACCGACGGCGAAGGTAAGCGCCAGTTTGTAGTGGCCGAGACCGCCGAGAAAGCCTTGGCCGAAGCACAGGCCATCCATCCGGCCCTGACCGCCGCCGACCTGCAGCAGGACGAGGATGCCCTCGACACCTGGTTCTCTTCATGGCTATGGCCCATCTCGCTCTTCGACGGCATCAACAATCCCGACAACGAGGAGATCAAGTACTACTACCCGACGGCCGACCTTGTCACCGGTCCCGACATCATCTTCTTCTGGGTAGCCCGCATGATCATGGCCGGCTATGAGTACCGCCACGAGATGCCTTTCCGCCACGTATACTTCACCGGTATCGTACGCGACAACCTGGGCCGCAAGATGTCGAAGCAGCTCGGCAACTCGCCCAACCCGCTCGACCTCATCGACAAGTACGGTGCCGACGGTGTGCGCATGGGTATGATGCTCTCCGCCCCTGCAGGCAACGACATTCTCTTCGACGAGAGCCTCTGCGAGCAGGGCCGCAACTTCAACAACAAGATATGGAACGCCTTCCGTCTCGTACAGGGATGGCAGACTGCTGACATCGAGCAGCCGCAGGCCAACGCCATCGCAGTGAAGTGGTTTGAGGCCAAACTCCGTCAGACCAATGCCGAGGTAGACGACCTGTTCAAGAAATACCGTATCTCTGAGGCCCTCATGGCCGTATACAAACTCTTCTGGGACGAGTTCTCCAGCTGGTATCTTGAGATGGTAAAGCCGGCCTATGGCCAGCCCATCGATGCCACGACCTACGCCGCCACACAGAAGTTCTTCGAGATACTGCTCAAGATGCTCCACCCCTTCATGCCCTTCATCACCGAGGAACTTTGGCAGCACATCTACGACCGCAAGGACGGCGAAAGCATCATGCGCGACAAACTCGAAGTGCCCGCTCCGACAGCCGACGACGACCGTCTGGTGGCCGACATCGAGAACGTCAAGCAGATCGTGGCCGGTGTACGTACCGTACGCAACCAGAAGAACATCGCCAAGAAGGATGCCCTCACCCTGCAGGTAGTAGGCACCGACCGCCACGCCGACTACGCCAGCGTCATCACCAAGATGGCCAACCTTGAGGCCATCACGGTCGTTCAGGAGAAGAACCCCACCGCCGCTGCGTTCATGGTAGGCACCGACGAGTTTGCCGTACCTCTGGGCAACATGATCGACACCGAAGCCGAGATTGCCAAGATGGAGGCACAAATCAAGCACCTCGAAGGCTTCCTCGCCGGAGTGAAGAAGAAACTCTCCAACGAGAAGTTCGTGGCCAACGCTCCCGAAGCCGTCGTAGCCATAGAGCGCAAGAAGCAGAGCGACAGCGAAGAGAAGATCGCCGCCCTCAAGGAGTCGATCGCTGCGCTGAAGAAATAAAGGCGCACTTAGCGACGATAAAAAAATAATTTTCCACTAATAGAAGTCGGCAAGACAGGGCAAGGCTCATCGTCTTGCCGACTTTTTCTTTTCGCCTTCACCCCATCCTCTCGTCATACCACTCAACCCACCCTCTCGTCATACCACTCACCCCACTACTTATCACCCCTACCACTTATCACCATGCTCCGTCTGCTACGAACAGTCTCCCTCGCCCTACTGTCCATCTTCCTCTTCCTCACGTTTTCTGCCTGCTCGCACGACGACACGCCAGATGACACACCAATAGTCGGAAGAACCCTCTTCGTATACTTCCCCTACTCCGGCCCGACGGACGACCTGTACAGTTTCTTTGTCGACAATATCAGCGCCATGGAGACCGCCATCAAGCAGCAAGGCAGCCTGGGTGACAACCGTCTACTGCTATTCCTCGCCAAAGCCCCACAGACCGGACAGGCACCCGCGTGCGACCTCATGGAGATAACGTACAGCAACGGAACATGTACGCGCCATACCCTCCAGCACATCACCGACTACAACTTTGCCTCACCCGACGCCCTTGCCGCCCTGCTCAGACAGGTGACCGACATCGCCCCGGCCGACAACTACGCCATGATAGTCGGTGGGCATGGTGAGGGCTGGTTGCCGGTACAGTCGTCCGCGACAGTCTCCACGCGCTACTTCGGCGGTTCGCTTCCCCAATACCAAATGACCGTGAGCGACTTTGCCAAAGGTGTGTCGGCCGCTGGGGTGCACCTGCAGTTTCTGCTGTTCGACGACTGCTACATCTCCTGCATGGAAAACGTATACGACCTGCGCCACACCACCGACTGGCTCATCGCCTCGACCAGCGAAATCATGGCCAAGGGCATGCCCTACGACCGCATACTGCCCTATCTCCTGCAAGCGCAACCCGACTATGCGGGCGTAGTAGAGCAGTTTCACGCTTTCTACCAGACCTACCGCATGCCCTATGGCACAATAGCCGCCACCGACTGCAGCAAGGCCGAACCGATGGCCGAACTGATGCGTACCGTCAATGCGACCCACACCTTCGACAACAGTCATTTGGCCGACCTGCAAGATTTGGATGCCGCCCACTGGACGCCTACCGTCTACTTCGACTTCGGCGACTATGTGCAGCAACTCTGCGGCAGCGACACGTCCACCTACAACACCTTCCTCTCACTGCTCCGACAGATGACACCCTACAAAGCCACCACCGACCGCATCTACTCGGAGAGCGGCCACAAGAGCATCGCCGTCACCGCCTTCTCGGGCCTCACCATCTCCGACCCGTCGGAAAACGCGATTGCCGTCACCGCAAAGAAGAACACCGCCTGGTGGACGGCGACCCATCAGTAAGGAGCATGACAGATTTCCAAATGTCACCGAAATCCACACCATCCCAACCATTCCAAGCCTTTTTTACCGTCACCGGACAAAAAAAGGTCAGGCAAAACCACTGACTGTCAAGTTATTTGTGTACCTTTGCCTACAAGCATATCCATATCCTTGAGAGAGGGAGACGGAAATACCCTACATACCTTTTGACTCCGGCACAATTCAGACCGGAACCGTAGCAGAGAACAAACAATACTATACATCTAATCACCATTACCATTACAATGAAAAGATTTTCACTTTTCCTCCTACTCCTGCTCGTCTGCACGATAGCCGGCGCACGCAGCAAGTCGGTACAGACCAAAGCGACACTGACTTGGCCTACGTTTGCCAGTTCAGCCGATGCCGACGGCACGTACTACCTCGTGAAGTTCAACCGCACAAAGCGCTGCATGAGCGTCGGTTCGTCTGACGACTGCATCCGCCTCTACACCACCACATCGGCCGACGACGGACGCTTGTGGAAACTTGTTGGCACGAAGGACAACTTCCAGTTTGTCAACAAGGAAGGCAAATACATCGTCATCAGTTCGCAGTCGGTCTACACCTCAGAAGGCGGCACCAACCCCAACCCGCTCCGTGCCGGCTCAAGCGAGCAGAGCGGCGGATTCAAACTGGTCACCAGTTCGAACACCACCAACGGTGCCGGATTTGAAATCGTAGCCAACTCGAAAAGCGGAAACACCTACGTCAACATGTGGGGCTCGCCCGTAGAAGGCAACACACTGGGCTTCTGGCAGGCAGGCGACGAAAACAATGTCGTCACCTTCGAGGATCCCGCCGACATGGACATCACCGACTACAAGAGCACCGGCATCGAGAACTATGTACCCGAGCATCCGCTCACGCTATGGTACACCGAGCCCGCCACCACCGCCACACTCTATAGCGGCGGACAGGGTTACTCCAACTGGATGGAGTACTCCCTCCCCATCGGCGACGGCCAGTTTGGTGCCTGCCTCTTCGGTGGCATGTTCAAGGACGAGATACAGTTCAACGAGAAAACCCTTTGGTCGGGCACCGCAGCCCAGTCGCCCTACGGCGGCAAGGGATACGGCAGATACGAGAACTTCGGTTCGGTATTCGGCAAAGACCTGAGCGGACTGTTCGGCACGACGGCCACCACCGCCGCCAAAGACTATGTACGCCAACTCGACCTCACCACCGCTACCGGCAAGACCCAGTATACCAGTCAGAGCGGCGTGACCTTCACCCGCGAGTATATCGCCTCCAATCCCGCCCGCGTCGTGGCCGCCCACTATACGGCCAGCAAGAGCGGACAGATCAGCATGCGCTTCACCATGGAGCCCGGAGCAGCACTCGACGTGGAACCCACCTACACTGACGGCGAAGGCACATTCAGCGGCAAACTCGACCTCGTAAGTTACAACGCCCGCATGAGAGTGATACCCACCGGCGGTACTATGACCACCACCGATGAGGGTATCGAAGTACGCGGTGCCGACGAGGTGCTCGTCATCCTGGCCGGCGGCACCGACTACGACGCCTACGCCCTCTCCTACATCTCCGACACCGACAACCTCTCGCTCACCATCGAGAACCGCATTGCCGCTGCCGCCAACAAGGGATGGGACGCCCTGCTCTCCGAGCATGTGGCCGACCATCAGAAATACTTTGCCCGTGTCGACTTCCAACTCGACGGTGCAAAGAACGACCAGCCCACCAACCTGCTCATCGACAACTACAATAGCGGCGCCGGCACCGACGCCCTCATGCTCGAACAACTCTACTTCGCCTACGGACGCTACCTCGAAATCGCCTCTTCGCGCGGCGTAGACCTTCCCTCCAACCTGCAGGGTATCTGGAACAACATCACCCAGGCTGCATGGAACGCCGACATCCACTCCAACATCAATGTACAGATGAACTACTGGCCGGCCGAGCCGACCAACCTCAGCGAGATGCACCTGCCCTTCCTCCACTATATCTGGAATGAGGCTGAAAACCACAACGAATGGAAGACATGGGCCTCGCAGTCGGGACAGTCACGCGGATGGACCTGCTACACGGAGAACAATATCTTCGGCGGCGTAAGTTCGTTCAAGACCAACTACGTGATTGCCAACGCCTGGTATGCCACCCACCTCTGGCAGCACTACCGCTACACGCTCGACAAGGAATATCTCAAGAAGGTGTTCCCCGCCATGCTCTCCGCATCGCAGTTCTGGATGGATCGTCTCATCTTGGCTTCCGACGGCACCTACGAGGCACCCAACGAGTGGTCGCCCGAGCACGGACCAGACTCACAAAACGGTGTTGCCCATGCACAGCAACTCGTATACGACCTCTTCAGCAACACGCTCGAAGCCATCGAGGTGCTCGGCAGTGACGCCAACGTGTCTAACACTGACCTCACCACCCTCCGCGACCGTTTCTCTAAACTCGACAATGGTCTCCACACCGAGACCTACTCCGGCAACTGGGGTACCGACCGCATCGCCGCTCAGAGCACCATCCTGCGCGAGTGGAAGTACAGTGCCTACACAGCCACTACCGAAGGCAAGGACCATCGCCACATGTCACACCTGATGTGTCTCTATCCCTTCTCGCAAGTTCACCCCGGAACCGACCTCTTCAACGCTGCCGTCAACTCACTGAAACTGCGCGGTGACGGTGCTACCGGATGGTCAATGGGATGGAAGATCAACCTCTGGGCACGCGCCCTCGACGGCGACCACGCCCACACCATCCTCACCAACGCCCTTGCCCACAGCAACGGCAACGCTGGTGTATTCTACAACCTCTTCGACGCCCACGCTCCCTTCCAGATCGACGGCAACTTCGGTGCCTGCGCAGGTATGGCCGAGATGCTGCTGCAAAGCAACGCCGACACCATCCGCATACTCCCCGCCCTGCCCTCTGCATGGACCAGCGGCCACGTCAACGGTCTCAAGGCCGTGAAGGACTTCACCGTCAGCACCGAGTGGAAAGACGGAAAGGCTACCCTCATCACCATCGTCAACAACCAGGGACAAACCATCCCCGTACTCTATAAGTATCTCGGCGAGGCCACCGTATACGTTGACGGCGAAAAGACCACACTCCCCGTTGATGCCAACGGTACGGCTACCCTCTCGGGAAAGGCCGGCACCACCTATGTGTTCGACTTCACCGGATCCTACACCGGCATTAACCAGACGACCGCAACCTCAGCACTCGCCATTCATGTGCAGGGTCGTCATGTGAGCGTCAGCGGAAAAGACGTACAGCAGGTACGCGTACTCGACCTCAACGGCCGACTCATCAAGCGCACCAGCCACGCCTCCTTCACGCTCGACGGTGCAGCAGGTCATGCCTTCGTCATCGAAGCCACCGACGCTGCCGGCCACACCGCCACACAGAAAGTGGTACTCCAGTAAGTGACCGTGGAAAAATAACTTCCCGTCACCAAGAGTGACCAAATACCCAAGCGGGCCGCCCTTCACAAAGAAGAGCGGCCCGCTTTTATTGTCCCTACCGGACACCAATAAAAAATTATAATCCCCCTCCATAGGAAGAAGTGTTCAATGCGCAAACCTATAATGGTTGTCTGCACATTGAACACTTCTTGGGAAATCAGATAAGGGCATTGAGTGACAAGAAATGCCACACCTGCCCTATTCTTTCATCAGGAAAGCCTTGAAGTCGGCAAAGTCGCGTGACATCTCCACGCTCTGCTTCGTGCCTTTCATAAAGGCGGCCAGTTTCTCGGGCAATGGTATCTCGTGGTCGATGATTTGCTCTACGGTATCCTTGAACTTGGCCGGATGTGCCGTCTCGCAGAATACGCCGGTCTCGCCCTCGCGCAGTCTGACGTTCTCCGCCTCGGTCAAGGCCAAGTAGCCGCAAGCGCCATGCGGATCGAGCACATAGCCCGTCTGCTCATAGCAACGCTTCATGCCCTCGCGTATTTCAGCATCCGAGAATGTTGCGCCACCAATCAATGCGCGTATACGGTCGTAAGAACCGCCGTAAAGGTCGATGATACGGGCGAAATTGCTCGGGGCACCCACATCCATAGCGTTGGCGATGGTCTGCACGCTGGCTTTCGGTTCATACTGACCCGTCTGCAGGTATTTGTAAAAGATGTCATTGGCATTGTTGGCCGCAACAAATCGATGGATGGGCAAACCCATGGCATGACCGAAAAGGGCGGCGGTGATATTGCCGAAATTTCCGCTCGGGACACAGACGACCAGGCGGTCGGCACGTCCTGCGGCCTTCATCTGCGCATAAGCATAGAAATAATAGAATGCCTGAGGCAGGAAGCGGGCCACATTGATAGAGTTGGCCGACGTGAGACGCATGTGTCCACAGAGTTCCTCGTCCATAAATGCACTCTTGACCAAAGCCTGACAGTCGTCAAACACACCGTCGACCTCGATGGCCGTGATGTTCTGTCCGAGCGTCGTAAACTGGCTTTCCTGTATACGGCTGACCTTGCCTTTGGGATAGAGCACATAGACATGGATGCCTTCTACACCGAGAAATCCGTTGGCCACGGCCGATCCCGTATCACCGCTGGTGGCCACCAGTACGTTGACCCGTCCGCCTTTCTCCTGACGGATGAAGTACTGCAGAAGACGGGCCATGAAGCGCGCTCCCACATCCTTGAAGGCCAAGGTCGGACCATGAAAGAGTTCAAGGGCATAGACATTGTCCTTCACATGGACGGCCGGACAGTCGAAGGCCAGCGTATCGTCGACAATCTGCCTTAGGGCGTCGCGCTCCACATCCTCGCCGAAGAAAGCCTCGGCCACGGCG
Source organism: Lachnospiraceae bacterium (assembly GCA_963604975.1). GTDB lineage: Bacteria > Bacteroidota > Bacteroidia > Bacteroidales > Bacteroidaceae > Prevotella. The sequence goes on from CAVCSC010000023.1 coordinate 16,286, forward strand.
AAGGCGATGTCCTGAAACGAGAGTTGGTCGATATGGTCAAAAAACGATTGGGGCAACGGTTTGATATGCTCCGGCATATAAAGACCGCAGTCGGGAGCAAGACCGCGCACTACAGCCTCCTGCAGCGAAGCAAGAGGGGCATTATGGTTGGTACTGTAATATCTCATTTTATTCTGCTTTTACATCATCATTCATAAACGTATCCATAAACTCACGCAGGCGCAGCAGTCCGTATGCTCCGCCCACACAACTCACCTCGTCGTACTGCTGTACATCGTCGGGCATGATGCCCGGATGCCATATCAGGAACGGCACGGGCTCCTTGACATGGGTACGTATCTCCACGGGTGTGGGATGGTCGGGTAGCACAGCGATACATACTGGTTCGTTCCACGACGACACCGCCTCATAGATGGGCCGCACGAGTCGGCGGTCAAGGTTTTCTATGGTGCGGAGTTTCAAGTCAAGGTCGCCGTCGTGTCCGGCCTCGTCACTGGCTTCGACATGCACATAGACAAAGTCGTCGCCCTCGCGCAGGGCATCAATGGCAGCCTGGGCCTTGCCTTCGTAGTTGGTATCGGCCAATCCTGTAGCCCCATCGACGATGATGTTGCGCAGACCAGCGTAATGGCCGATACCGCGGATGAGGTCGACAGCCGAGATGACAGACCCGCGACGTATCTGCGGATACATCTGCGAGAGCGTGAGCATGTGCGGCCGATAGCCGCCGCCCCAAGGCCATATCAGGTTGGCCATGCGCTCGCCACGCTCGCGGCGGGCCACATTCAGGGGATGACTCTCCAGCACCTCCTTGCTTTTGAGGATAAGGTCGTTGAGCAAGCGGGCCGTCTCGTCGGCAGACAGACGGCCGTACGCACATCCTTCAGGGACCGGACAAGCCGCCCGCTGCTCCGCCGTAGCCGCTGCCAACGGGCGTACAAGCAGGTCACGCCACACCTCACCGGGATGGTCATGCGGCGGCGCACAGTCTACATACTTGTTGCCGCCCTTGACGATGAGCAGATGACGGTACTGTATGCCGGTAATAAACCGCACACGGTCGGTACCAAGCGTAGCGTTGAGATGCCGGATGAGCGCATCGGCATCGTCGGTGGTCAGATTGCCGCCATTGTGGGTGACGATACGTCCGTCGCCCACATTGATGATATTGCAGCGCAAGGCAAGGTCGCCAGGCTCCATCTCATAACCGATACTGGCGGCCTCAAGCGGTCCGCGACCTTCGTACACTTCGTTCTGGTCGTACCCCATGATGGAACTGTTGGCCACCTCGCTGCCGGGATGAAAACCATCGGGCACAGTGACAAGACGTCCTGTGCGCCCGAGCCGGGCAAGCAGGTCCATCGTAGGCGTATGGGCATACTGCAGAAGGGTCTGTCCGCCCAATCGGCTGACGGCATGGTCGGCCATGCCGTCGCCCAAAATGATGATATGTTTCATGGGCATCAGATCAGATATTGGCGATAGACATGATATTGGCAAACACACCGGCGGCAGTCACACTAGCACCGGCACCGTAGCCCTGTATGAGCATGGGAAACTCACGGTAGCGCTCGGTGGTGAGCAGCACGATATTGTTGCTGCCCTCAAGATTGTAGAAGGGATGAGTGACTCCCACCTCCTGCAAGGCCACACGGGTGCTACCATGATCCATCGTGGCCACAAACCGCCAGCGCTTGCCTTCTGCCTCAAGCCGCTGACGACGCACCTCGAAGTCGGCATCGAGTTCGGGCAGGCGGGCCCAAAAATCCTCCAGCGTACCATCAAAATAACTGTCGGGTATGAAGAGTTGCTTCTCCACATCGCTCTGCTCCACCTTGTATCCGGCTTCGCGGGCCAGGATGACCAGTTTGCGCACCACATCCTGTCCACTGAGGTCGATGCGCGGGTCGGGCTCGCTATAACCGAGTTCCTTGGCCTGGAGCACGGTCTTCGAGAACGACGTATCGGCAGAGAGCGCATTAAAGATATAGTTGAGCGTGCCGCTGAGCACGGCCTCTATCTTGAGTATCTTGTCTCCCGAATTGCGCAGGTCGTTGATGGTACCGATGATGGGCAGTCCGGCCCCGACATTGGTCTCGAAACGGAACTTCACACCGCGTGCCAGCGCCGTGCGCTTCAGCCGCTGATAACTGTTGTAGTCGGAGGAGGCAGCCACCTTGTTGGCGGCGATGACCGAGATATTGTGTTCGAGGAAGTCTTGATAGAGCGCGGCCACTTCCTTGCTGGCCGTACAGTCTACAAAGACGCTATTGAAGATATTCATGCCGATGACCTCATCGCGCAGAAGGGCATTGTCGCTGGGGGCAGACTGGTCAAGTTGCTCACGGTAGTGTTCGAGATCGAGACCGTCGCGGTCGAAGATGGCACGACGGGAAGAGGCGATGCCCACGACATTGAGTTTGAGACGGCTGTTGACCTTGAGTTCCTCGTACTGTTCCTTGATCTGCTCGATGAGTTTGCCACCAACGGTACCCACACCGCAGACAAAGAGGTTGAGCACCTTGTATTCGGAGAGGAAGAAGGAGTCGTGCAGCACGTTGAGCGACTTGCGCAGATACTGTCCGTCGACCACAAACGAGATATTGGTCTCCGATGCGCCCTGCGCACAGGCTATCACGCTGATACCGCTTCGTCCGAGCGTACCAAACAGTTTGCCGGCAATGCCGGGCGTATGCTTCATGTTCTCACCCACGATGGCCACGGTAGCCAAACCGCTTTCGGCGTGCATAGGGAACATGGCGCCGGTCTCTATCTCCTTGGCAAACTCGCCATTGAGCACCTCGACGGCAGACTGCGCATCCTCGTCGCGCACACCGATAGATGTAGAGTTCTCCGACGATGCCTGCGACACCATGAACACGCTGATGCCGTTGCCGGCCAAAGCGGTGAAGATACGGCGGTTGACACCGATCACACCGACCATCGAAAGTCCGGTCACGGTGATGAGTGTTGTACCCGAGATGCTTGAGATACCCTTGATGGCCTTGCTGTCGTCATCGATCTTGTCCTTGATGATCGTACCGGGGGCTTCGGGATTGAAGGTATTCTTCACCCGTATGGGAATATTCTTGACACAGACCGGATAGATGGTCGGCGGGTAGATGACCTTTGCACCGAAATTGCAAAGTTCCATGGCCTCGACATAACTCAGTTCGTTGATGGTATAGGCGGTCTTGATGACGCGCGGGTCGGCGGTCATGAAGCCGTCGACGTCTGTCCATATCTCCAGTATCTCGGCATCGAGGGCGGCGGCAATGATGGCAGCGGTATAGTCGCTTCCGCCGCGACCGAGGTTGGTCGTCTCGCCGGTATCCTTGTCGAGGCTGATAAATCCCGGAACGAGGGCCACTGCGGGCAGATCGGAGAAGGTGGAGCGCACCAACCGATGGGTCAGTTCACTGTCAAGCACATGCTTGCCGTTCTTGCGCTCGGTCTTGATGAAGTCGCGCGCATCATACCACTTGGCTCCGCGCACAAGCGTGGCCACGATATTCGAACTCAGACGTTCGCCGTAACTCACGATGGCATCCTGCGTCTTGCGACTGAGGTCGTGTATGAGATACACGCCGAAATAGATGCTGCGCAACTGCTCGAAGAGGGCATCGACCTTGTTGAAGAGGGTTTCACGTTTTCTGTTGTCGGTGATGATCGTGTCAATCATCTTGTGGTGACGGTCTACCATCGACTCAAAGGCATCCTTCCACTGTTCGTCACCACGGAGAGCAAGTTGGGCCGTCGACAAAAGTTTGTCGGTGATGCCGCCGAGGGCGCTGACCACTACAATGACGGGCTGACGCCGCGCCTCGTTCTCCACAATAGCCTTAAGGCTGAGAATACTTTCCACGGAACCGACTGAGGTTCCGCCAAACTTTAATACTTTCATGCAGGTGAATGTTGGTTCGTTTCGCCGCCATACAAAGGCGGGCTTCCTGTCAGTCCGGCACGTAGCCGCCGCACGCCGGCAACTGCCCGCCGCACGTTCACACAATACGAGAGCGGAACGACACACGAGCGCATCACCACAACGGGCGGCTTCTCCGAAAGGTCCACGACAGACCATGACGGACTATACGCTTGCAAAAGTACGAATATTTTGCTGCACTTCTATGCACATCGGCTACTTTTTGCTACCTTTGCATAGACAAATGACGGCGAAAAATAAGCAGGTATGATTTGCGGCTTATCTTTTACCGCCACTAAATACAACCAGAACAACCATCCATGACCCAGGAATTTCAAATAAGAGTGACACCCGAGGTGGCCTCCTGCGAGGAAAACATCAAGGCATACGTGGCACGCGAAAAGGGACTTGACGCCCGCACCATCAACTGTGTACGCATACTCAAGCGCAGTATCGATGCACGCCAGCGCCAGATATTCATCAACCTCACCCTACGCATCTACATCAACGAGATGCCGCAAGACGACGAATACGAACATGTCGACTACCCCGACGTATCGTCTCGTCCAAGGGTCATCGTCGTGGGCGAAGGACCGGGCGGACTCTTTGCTGCCCTGCGGCTCATTGAACTGGGCCTGCGCCCCGTCATCCTTGAGCGCGGAAAGAACGTGCGCGAACGCAAAAAAGACCTCTCGCTCATCACCAAGACACAAAAGGTAGACGACGAAAGCAATTATTGCTTCGGAGAGGGCGGCGCCGGTGCCTACTCCGATGGAAAACTCTACACGCGGTCTAAGAAGCGGGGCAACACCGAAAAGATACTCCGTGTCTTTTGTCAGCACGGTGCATCTACGGCCATTCTCGCAGATGCCCACCCGCACATCGGCACCGACAAACTGCCAAGGGTCATCGAGAACATGCGCAATACCATCCTTGCCTGTGGCGGCGAAGTACATTTCCGCACCAAAATGACCCGTCTGCTGCTCGACGGGGAAACGGTCACCGGTGTCGAAGCCACCGAACTCGACACCGACCGTGAGGTCACCTTCCGCGGTCCCGTCATACTGGCCACCGGACACTCCGCCCGCGATGTCTACCGCTATCTGGCCGAAGCGAAGATCGACATCGAGGCCAAAGGTATCGCCATGGGTGTACGACTGGAACATCCGGCCGAACTCATCGACCGCATACAATATCATAATAAAAACGGACGCGGACGCTACCTGCCCGCCGCAGAATACAGTTTCGTGACACAGGTAGACGGCCGCGGAGTATACTCCTTCTGTATGTGTCCCGGCGGCTTCGTCATCCCTGCCGCCACCGGACCTGAACAACTCGTGGTCAACGGCATGAGCCCCAGCAACCGCGGCACCCGCTGGTCAAACAGCGGTATGGTCGTCGAGATGCGCCCCGAAGATGTGGAAAGCGACGACGTGCTGCGCGTAATGCACTATCAAGAGCGGCTCGAACGGCTCTGCTGGCAGCAGGGCAACATGCGACAGACCGCACCGGCCCAGCGTATGGCCGACTTTGTCAACGGCCGCCTCTCCTACGACCTGCCGGACAGCAGTTACGCCCCCGGCCTGGTATCTTCACCGCTACACTTCTGGTTGCCGCCGGCCATTGGCCACCGTCTGCAAGAGGGCTTCCGAAAATTCGGACAGACGAGCCACGGATTTCTCACCAACGAGGCTGTACTTATCGCCACCGAGACCCGCACCTCGTCGCCCGTACGCATACTGCGCGACCGTGAAACCCTGCAGCACGTCCGCATCCACGGCCTCTTCCCCTGCGGCGAAGGTGCCGGTTATGCCGGAGGTATCGTCTCGGCGGGTGTCGACGGCGAACGTTGCGCAGAAATGTGCAGCCAGTACCTGAATGCTGCGCAATAGTTTACATATCGGCAAAAAAACATTCCGAAAAATTTGCCACATCGAATTATTTTCGTACCTTTGCATCCGCAATCAGCAAAATGATGGTGCCATAGCTCAGTTGGTAGAGCAAAGGACTGAAAATCCTTGTGTCCCCGGTTCGATTCCTGGTGGCACCACTTCAAAAAATCAGAGAGTTACACGAATAATGTAGCTCTCTTTTTTATTATATATCCCCTATTTTACGCCCGAAATACGCAGTTTGTGTAAACCAGTGTGTAAACCGTGGCAACAACAGTTAACGTATTGTGTTACAAGTCAAAAGTACTTAGTAACGGTGAGTGTCCTCTGATGTTGAGAGTGACAAAAGACAGAAAACGCAAGTATGTAGGTCTTGGCGTGTCTGTAAATCCTAAGTTTTGGAACTTTTCAAAGAATGAACCAAAGGCAGCGTGTCCTAATCGTGAGTATATCGAAATGCTCATAGCCGACAAAATAAAGGAATACTCTGCAAAAATCATCGAGTTCAAGGTAGCCAAACAAGACATCACCGCAACCTCACTTGTGGAGAAGGTAAATGTCAAACCAAAGTGTGACAAAACAGTGGACGATGTTTTTAAGGAACAAATGGCGTATCTCGTAAAGGCTGGACGAAAGAGTTATGCACAGTCAATCAAGCAAACGTATAACTCACTTAAAGAGTATCGCCATAACTTGAACTTCTGTTTTGACGAGATAGATGTAAATTGGCTTAAACGCTATGAACAATTCTTGCGAGAGAAACGGCTTTCTGATAACACGATAGGAATACGTTTCCGAAATCTGCGTGCCATATATAATGTGGCAGTAGAAGAAGATGTTGTATCGTCAGAGCGTTATCCTTTCAAGAAGTTCAAGATAGCACGCATGAACCAGGAAACGATTAAACGTGCATTGACGAAAGCCGATATAGAGCGCATTCTGTCATTCAAGTCATCCAACAACTTCATGCGTTTCCCGATAGACATATTCGCCTTTACATATTATTGTGGCGGCATCAACTTCACGGACATAGCAAAGCTGACACAGGCAAATATCATGGACGGACGGCTCATATACAAGCGTCAGAAGACAAAGAAGCTGATAAGAATACCTCTTCAACCACAAGCCCTGGCACTCATCCAAAAATATCATAGCACAAATTCACCTTATCTATTTCCTATTCTTTCTCCATTCCACAAGACGGAAGAGCAGAAAGCGGACAGAATACACAAGGTGATAACCAAGGTGAACGAGCGATTGAAGCAGATTGGTGAGATTCTGAAATTGCCAATCAAACTCACTACTTACGTTGCACGGCACAGTCAGGCAACAGTGATGAAAAAGGCTGGTGTCTCAACGGCAGTAATACGTGAGATAATGGGGCATAGCTCTGAACGTGTCACCCAAATCTACTTAGACAGTTTCGATAACGAGCAAATTGACGAGGCAATGAAGAACTTGCTATGATACCGACATATATATACAGCCATTCTGTCATACCACTTGATTTGGCACAAGAATTGTATGTTTGAAAATATTTGGTAACGTAAGCTACCTCATAAGTCAAAAAGTGTGGTTCGTGATTTTATCTCGATACGGCAACTATGACAAAAACAGAAATCATCAATTTAAAAATTAGGCAAAATGGAGAATAATTGCTCAGAAATAGTTACTCAGGCAACATTAAACTCAGCAAGACTTTCAGCTGAGAATACAAAGAATGGTATAATTATAGGGACTCTTTGTACAGGAGTAGGAGTTGTATTGTTGGGGCTTACTGCTGCATACTTCTACGGTTTGGGAGGGGATAAGCGTGAAGAAGAATTGAGACCTCTTATTCGAGACCTCAATAATAGAATTAAAAAATTTGAAGCAGAGGAAAAAGAGCGACTATAGGTCGTTCTTTATTCCATTTAAAATAAGTTTAATCAAAATACAATGGCAGACAGCTTAAAAGATTTTGCTCTTAAAATTCTTGGAGGTGCAGTAACTTCACTCTTTGTTGCAACCAATGGGCGTGTCAGAAATTATTTTCATCGTAAAGGAAAAGAAAAGCGAGCAATTGACACCCTTTATGAATTGGATGACCGTATGGCTGACTTGGAAAGAAAAGCTGAGATTAAGGCTAAAAAGAAAAAAACTCATGTGCAAAACATACAAATGACTTCCGAGACAATCAACGAGACGGTTAAGAAAGCACAGCAACAACCACCTTGTAATTGGATTATACCAGAGATATTGCGTGAAGGTGAAATATGTAATATTGTAGCAGCAAAGAAAGTTGGAAAGTCTACTTTGGCATTTCAAATAGCGCATGAATGTGCCTATAATCTGAAGTCGTCACTTGTGCCTGATAATTTAGATTACAACTGTTCTCCTCAAGACGTTATCTATTACGATTCAGAGAATAGTATAGACACTATTCTGGATAGATACGAATGTTTGAATGATGATAAGGTAATTAGAATCCCTCAAGCGTATTTTGAAAAACCGCAAGATTTGGTAGAGTCTGTAGGAGATTTTACGAAAGAAATCAACAACAATGTTCTTGTCATTATTGATAATATTACAGCCATAAGCACTCGCTTCTCTGGAAATGACGTGAATAAATTACGCAAAGAATTTGGAAAGATGCAATCTGAATTTATCAGTAGAGGCTATCGATTAACATTCATTCTTTTACATCACACTAAAACAGGAAAAACTGGATTAGGGCAAGATGAGACGGCAGGGGCAAAAGAATGGGAAGGATTAGCTACACAAACATTAGTATTATGCAATACTTCCAAAGATAATAAAACGAGATGGCTTACAGTTAATAACTCCAGAGGTAAGCATGAACTATTGGAGGAAGGCGAAGCTCTTTGTCTCAAAATAAAAGAGCATCCTTATTCGCATTTTGAATATATTGTTAAGGAAAAAATAGGCGATACTACTTGCAAGAAGGTACGTAATCCAAAAGTACAAAAAGAAAATTCTAAGAGGACACCCAAATGGACGCTTAACGATGAGGAAACTAATTTTGTCAAGGAAAAATATGTGCCAAACAAATATGGTTACAAAAGGTTGGCAAATGATTTACTTAAAATGCGAGGATATGAAACTACCGCATCAAATAAAGGGAATATGCAGAGTTCTGTCCAGCGAACATTGCGTGCTTTAGGATTGGTAGCAAGCCGGTAACCTTGGGGGTAGCATTGGAATTTTGTTGTTCTTTTGCTACCCTTTTGCTACCATATAATTGTTGCTGATTATTAGAGAATTACGAATTGCTACCCCTAAGAAACACATACGCAATTTTGTACCCATTTATATATTTCTATGTGCTGCTATCCTTGTTTGGCTACCCCCATTTATACATTTCTACAAAATTCAAAATCGACCATGTATGCAAAAATATAACCACCTATCCATAAAGGATAAGTGGCAATCAGGGTTATGGTATCTCAAATCCAGATACCCTATTCCCGTTTATTGTACGCATACAGATTTTGACAGTCGAGATGTATGCAGTTATGTCTGTAGCTTTAGCAGTTTCTGAGAATCCCAATTTATTATATACCTCTTGTAATATCTCCTTTACTTCTGAATTTGTATAAAATTGACCAGAAATAAAACATTGGGTACATAAGGTTTGTATCTGTGGCTGCATCATCACGAAGGCATATCGTGACTTTATTTCTTTTTCTCGATATGAAACACTCTTGATACATTGCACTCCAACCACACAATAGTATTCATAGAAATCATTGGGAATATACGGATTATACAATACATCTGTTAGGTGTTCGGGATGAGCTGTAATAAAGTCCACAAACAGTTTCATACGAACTTGAAATGATGCTGTCTGATAGAAATCTCTTTCAAAATTCATAAGACAAGCTGGTTTTAGTGCAGATGTTTGAGATAACCCTTGCTCAACTCCTGACAGCAGATATATGGGGTTACTGTAGAAGTGCTTTTGCCTATGCCATATATCCATCTTAGCGACAAAAGCAAGCCAGTTGATATTGAATTCATAACCATTGAGCGTATCAAATACATCAACATAGTCATCTTTGTATCGTTCACTCTCTGGAATGGCTCTGAGTTTATTTGCCCAAATATCCCTTGCTGTTTCGTTCATTCCTTTTAGCGAATTGAGAAGTGTATTAGAAGCATTTAGCATATTGTTTTGTTCAAGCTCTACTTCGGTCGTTGTTTGGGGATTTTCCTTAACCTTATAGTATAAGGTTGCATCACGCCTGAATGGATTACAGTCAAGTCTCTGTCTGCCCATAATCTGAGGAAGGTCTATTTCTAAACTTAGTGATTGGCTGGTACGTGAGCCATCCAAAAAGATTGCAGTAATAGCATTTGTACTGTAAAAGTCTGTTCCTTCAAATGACGATTTAGAGCAAAATGTAAATGGCTTGTTCTTTGGATTCTTCTTGTTTGTGCTAAGTCCTCCTATCTTAAAACCATTTTGTTCCAATACTTTGGCATATTTATTACTTTCAGATACCAAAATTGTAACTTCGGTTGGTTGAAGATTATTGCGTTCGATTATCTGCTTGATAGTCTTTACCTCATTCAGAAAGATACAAATCTCTCTTGCATAACATACCTGACCTTTGTATATCTTCTTTTCGAAATATCCATTCTGTCTAAACCCTGCTATTATGCTTGCACAAATATTCAAGGTATTATATGGCGGTTTCATTTGTACCTCCTTGATGTTTGGCGTTTCAAGAACATTTGGATTCCATTTAAGCATATAGTATCTTAATCCTTTGAACTGTTGAACATGGTCAAGATAAACTGCTTGAACTGGAGTAGCTGACATATATACAATATTCCTGCAATGGTTGTCTATATGGCTCAAAAACTCCATATCCGTCTTACCTTTAAATGATGCGTCAGATACCAAATTTTGGAACTCGTCAACCAAAAACAAAAAGTCATCTGTAAAATGGTTTTCATCAAGAACTTCCAAAACGTATTTGAAAGAATCCACTGTCACAAGGATTTTAGGTATTATAGATTTTGTCGGCTCAAATGGATTCTGACACCACATAAGATAGTTCCTAAGTTCAGCCTTTAATGTACTGACATCAGCACTCTTCTTATCCCTGAACAAATGGCTATTAGTTGTTTGCTTGTACTTGGAAATTAATATGTTAGTTCTTGGAGATACAAGGACAAGTGGCTTCTGGCTGTGGAGGAAGAGTGTGGTCCCTCCACAGCCTGTAAGTTGTTTGTTCAATATGTATTTACCTTGTTGAGGAAGAATATCCGTGAGTTCAAGGTAATCACTCATATATCTAATTCCATTTGGTATTTGTATATCTATTGTTTCCATTTTTTTGAGAGTATAAGGTGCAATCTTTTTTGCTCATAAAATTTAATCTATCTATAATATAGTAATTATAGTGTATAAAATATTGCATTGCATTCGGAACAAGGTTCCTCATTAGATTAACGACAATCACTTCTCTTGGCTCTTGTTTTGGAGAGATTGATGTCGTTAGTTTAGGCGTAAGCCGCTATTTATTATATCCAGCTCTTTCTTCTACGCCTTTTACTTTTGCTTCCGTAGTTGTCAAATCTACTTCTTTCACTACCAAAAGAATCAGCATTACAAGCATAACCTCGTCCAGCTTGATACACTATCTCACGGTCATTAAGTCCTACAGGTGTAAAAGCAGTTTTAAGGTAATCAATAGTAGCATCTATATCCACTCCAAACTTGCATAATTGTGATGCTATTGAGAAAACAGAATTAGCCCTGTTACCTTCCATCCATAGCTCTGGCTTTTTCTTCCAAGCAGAATTCATAATGTTTATAATGCTACTGTCTGACTTTACTTTAGCAATAGTTTCAATATTTTTTCTAAATTCCTCCCTATCCACAACTCCAGATGTAACTCTGTTTAGAGCTATGTAGTTCGGATTATGTTCAAAATGATATGGCATAACATTTTCTGTCCTAATCCATATTGTAGGGTCATAACAGATATAGTTTCCTCTTGACAAATCACAGCAAGAACTATCATTGATAGCATCCTGTATTTGGAACTTCTTCAAAAGCTGCTTATAGAGTTCCTTGTGGTGAGCAGGATTATTGTTGTCATGTATAACCAAAGCCTTTAACCCTTTTCCACTTGGTGTGACAAAAACGGCGATTACGCATGGAGTAGCTTCTAATCTTCCCCTGATATAACGCATTGCCTCAATATTGTCAAAGCCATCAAAATCCATAGCTGTTATATGTGAGTATTCGAGCAATCCACCATCTGATTTCTTTGAGAACACGCCATTATATAATACACAAGGTAGACAGCGGAACTTTAAGTCATTTTGCTTGCCGTGATTTGTTTCTTGCTGTATCTTTTGGGTTATTGGTATCAAGTTTTCACCACAATATATACCTGTTTTAATGGCTTTCAAAACATCCCATATATCAACCGTTCTTATTTGGTTAGGTTGGTATATCCTATTTATTGTACTAATTTTTATCATAGTATTCTTCGCTTATGGTTTCTACAATAAAAGTTTCACCCTTAGTATTGCATTTGGTAAAGATTTGGGCTATTTTACAAGCCCAAATCAAATACTTCATAAAACTCATAATAGATGTTTGCACCTTGTTCATTACACCGATGCCAATTGAAGCAATCAACAAAAGACTTGTAAGCCTCATGTCCTTTTATTCCTTTCTCTTTGGCTCTGTATGCAAAGAATCTTGCTGCCGCAATAATTGAGTTACTTCGCCTCAGATTGAAATGCTGCATTACATCTTCTTTTAAATCGTCAAGTGTTGTAAACGCTGAAAAATCAGGTTTCATTGCGTTATAAGAATCTTTGGTTAATTTTGTTGTTGTTTTGAGATTCTTGATTTCTGGTCTGAAATGAAAAGTTCCACATTTGTCATTTATAATCAACTTGTCGTCAAACGATATTGTTGCAGAACAATAGGTACTTTCACTATATGCGCATATATCCCATGAACGGTATGACTCTGCCATATTTGCTATTTCTTTTTCAATATGTGTGCAAAGTGTCTTGTGCTGGCATGGGTCTGTATTGTCGTGCTTGCAAATAAGTAATGCACATTCGTTGTAAATATCTGCATAAGCTGCATACACAAATGGTATCTTCTTCGCAAACTCGTCTCTCGTTTCATTGCCATCAGCAAGATAGCCATTACAGAAATTCGGAACTGTAACTGCAACCATATTTGAGTACGATAGGAAGCAGTTGTTTTTGATGACACCTGAGTAGTTGACCTTTGGTATACCGCTATGGATATAATTCCATTTATCAACACCAGAAATATTTTCACCTTTCTCTTTATAGTTTCTGTATTCGTCACTATTCATAATGTTAAAGAGTACGGTTGGCACATCAGTCTCTGTTGCTTTGTTGTCTTTCGGATTGATTATTGTTATCTTATCCGATAAAGTAATAATAGTATTTTTTACTTTTTCCATATTATTTAAAATCCCTCGTATTGTTAAATCGGAAGTATAGAGGGCTATCAACTTCCAACAATAAAGATTTTGACGGTTAGAAATGGCGTTTTTGACTTTTTACTCTTGACAAAGAAGAAAGAGACCAAGCTGTATTGCTTAATCTCTTGTGCTTTTACGTAACACTTTTTTCTTGTGTTTAAGTGATTTGCCTATCGAAAAAGGTAAATCGCAAAACTTACTGACATTCAGTCTGTTTTGGGCTACTTTTACCTATATTCAAAAAAAATAGAATACCCCCTACAACTCATTCTAAGCCCCTGTATCTCATTTTTTTTTAGGTAAAAGACATTATGTGTTTGCTCCAATAACCTTAATCTCTATATAATGTTTGCCAAAGTTTATCTTCATATCCTCAGCTCCCTCAGATAGGCGTTTTAAGAAGTACCTTTTAATGTTGTCATCAGCGGCATACCAACTTCCGTTATATGCGATCAGTCCCCAATAGCCCTCATCCAATCCACCAAAGACTTTCGGAAAGAAACACTCCTCCGACAGTCCTGTTATGAGTTGGCAGTCCTCGTTCTTTATCCAACCACTATCCAGAAAGCTTACTGAATTCCTTTTAAATAAAATGGTAGCTGTATTGGTATATGGGTCATAGTCATACGCAACACTCTTAATGTCTATCTTGGGATATAAAGCAATCGCCAAGAATGATAATTTGTCAGACAATTCTTGATAGTTCTTCTCAACATCCGTATCAATGTCGTAGTTCATAATTGTAAGTTTCATTGCTTGTCCTCCTTGATTTTAGTTTTCTGTGATGTTACATAAAGAATACAATCGAACTCTTTATTAAGATAGTCTGCCAGACTCTTGTACGCATCCACCCTCTTTCGGTCACGAGGTATAAGCTCCAATGCAGATTTCAAGTCCAACACGATAGTTTCTCCTGCAACCAACGAGTAGCCAGCATCTTTCAATGCCTGTATATCGTGCATGAACTTTGACTTGACTACTTTATGTTCCTCGGCAGTAGTCTTAACCTGTTCACTGGAAGTTACTGTGCTTCGCTCTCCAGTGACTATTTGAAGTAAGTTTTCAAACATACCTAATTGATTTAGTCATAGGTAAGAGAATCATGGTCGTAAAAGTGAGTTTTATAGCGTTTTCCGCCATCTGTTTTTTATTGCATACCGTCTGTAAAGCCTTGATACCCTTATAGTTGAGAATAAAGTCAAGATAAATTCTTGACAAACTTCAAAGCATAAAGAAGGGATTGCCAAATGATGAATTTGGAACAACATGAACTTTGGCTTCGGCTGGGATTATGGTACTCAAGGAGCTACTATTCTACAGGTCGGGCTGATGCTTGAAGTTAATTTATGAGGTCAAAAAACAAAGTGTTTTTGAACCTCTATTTTTTTGTCTTTTCTATTATCGCTTCAAAGCCTTATATAGAGAATAAACAAAACATATTAATAACAACGTAAAATATCAGAAAAAAATGAACATCAAAAAAACTCTTGTGATTAGCTATCGTGTACTATGCGTAGCTGTCACTTTAATCGAAGCTACAGATTTAACGAAGAGTGTCTGGAGCAAGTACAAAAACAAGAAGTCGGTAAATCCAACAACTACCGACACAGCAAATGTTGAGACTGTATGTGACTAAAAACGAAAGACTCGACACAATCATTACCCTTTTGGAAGCAATAACATTTTTCTTCAAAGGGTGGAAAAAATTATCGGGAGCAACCAGTAAAATAAAATCTGGAGGCTCCCATAGTTCTAACTGTTCAAAATGTAATAAGCATGAACAAAACGAAATCAGAACTTATCATCAGAGCAATCAATAAGAATGGCTCTGTTACGCTCGTGAGAAACATGAAGGCAAAGATTATACGCTTTCCAGTTTTTCCACGAATCAACTTTTTCTCAATAGCATAACCTTCTAAAATCAAAAAACAATGAAAGAAGAAGCTACGGTAATTGCCTCTAATAATGAAATTAGTTATAACGAGGCAGAAGAAACAAGAACTCCATTTATCATAGGCAATACACAGCCCATCGAAATGGATGCTCTATCAGAAATGTTGACCCCAGTATTTTCAAGGGACAACGTAGAAACAATCAGTCATGTTGAAGGCATATCAACTATCACTGATGCAATAAGCACTTACTTTGACGGACAGCAGATTAACGCTCCAATCGTCAGAGTATCACACGAAATGAAACTACGAAATCGTTTCGGTGCGGGCAAGATGGTTCAAAACCTACGCCCCGAAGAAACAGATTCATACTTTCAACGTATGATGGCTATGATTGAAATTCCTTCAGTCTCAGCCGACATCAACGGAAGCCCATGTCATTTACAGGTTTGTCTTGTACATAACTATGCAGACATTAACCTCTTGGGCAATTCGTCACAATATCAGTCATGGAAATTGTGCATCGGCTTTCTTAACACCCTTTGCACCAATGGCTTGATACGTTCATCAGATGGATGCAACCTCAGTATAAAGGTTACGAACACCGCTGACTTGTATAAGAACGCTTGGACTTTGTTCCAAAACTATGAATACAAGCAGCACCTTGATGAAATGAAACATTTGAATGATACTGTCATAGATGTTTCGACCTTGGCACAATTTCTCGGTCGTGCAAGAATGGCAGCAGCATTACCAACAAAAATGAAGAAAGATTTGAACCTACCAGAGTTTATACTCCCAGAGGCTCAACTCAATCAGATGATTCGAGACTATTACACCGATGACAACTTTGGTGGATATGGTCACGAGATTACAGCGTGGCAGTTTTATATGCTGCTCACTAACTACAAAAACAATTACATAGATGTTTCTTTGGAACGCTCAGCTAACGCCTACACAATCAGTAAAGGAATCGCAGCAGCAGTAAACAAAGAATCACCAGAATGGAATTGGTTCATCAACTAACATCCTTCACTCTAAAAGTCTGGAAACTAATAGACCTTGGATGTTTGAGAGGTACACATTATCAACGAAAGAAGATTTTTGTGTATCTCTCTTTTTGTTTATCCGAATTATTCACTTCAAATTTCAGTAATATGGAAGAACTTTTAAAATCGCTGATTTATATTCAGCAAAATCTCAATGCACCAAAGGATTTGTTTAATACATTTGGTAAGTACAAATATCGTAGCCTCGAAGGTATTCAGGCAGCGATAAAGCCTTTATTGGCAGAGCAATCATGTGGTATTCGTTTTGAAGACCAGGTTGTAGAACACTGCGGTAGAACTTTCCTCCGCACCACCCTTTACTTTTTCAATGATAAAGGTCAGTCTATCTCTACTACATCAGAGGCAGAACACGCCGCAACCAAGAGCGGTATGGATGTTTCTCAGATTACAGGTGCAGCATCATCGTATGCTCGTAAGTATGCACTCAACGGAATGTTCTGTATTGATGATTCTCAGGATGCAGACACATACCAGTACCGCAATCAGACCAACAATCAAGGGAGCTACACAGGACGTAAAAACCAACAGTCTCGTCCTGTAACAAATCAAAAACAGCCTGTGGTTGATTCTTTCGCATCATTGAAGGAGAAGATAAACTCTACAAATGATGTTGCAACCCTCGTCTCAATCTACCTTGACAATACTCAGTTGATGGAGGCAAACCCAGAGATAAAGAACCTTCTGACCAATAGAAAGAAGGCATTACAAACTCTTAACGCAGCGTAACACTATGGCAAGAATCAACCTTATCAACAATGGTGTAACTTTTATTAAAGAGCCACACCAATATTGGTTAACTCTTCCTAATGGAGAGAAGAAACAATTGTTTGGCATAACATCAGCTATTCAGCATCAAGTTGCCAAATCTGAATACGACAACTGTCCAGAATACCAAATCAAGAGAGCTGGCGAGTATGGCAGTAGCATACACAAGTCTATAGAGAGACTTATCAACGACTTCGAGCATGACGGCACAGTTGAGGTAGAAGATTTCCGTGAATTGACCAAAGATATGAGTATTGAGGCATCAGAATATTGTGTCTCCGATATGAAACATTGGGCAAGTAACATCGACCTTGTAGCAAGGGTATCAGACAAAGAGTTCGATTTGTATGACATCAAGACTTACAGCAACATAAAACTTACCAAGACACAGTTGCTTAAAGCTAAGTTTCAACTTTCAATCTACTCACTCTTCTTTGTGTTACAGAATAAAGGTGCTCGTATTCGCAATATTGGCATCATCCACATCTGCAACAAAAGCAAAAAATATGGCTCTGTAAATCACATTGCCGAAATCATCAACATTGACAGAATTCCTGCGGATATTTGTCAGAATCTACTTGACTGTGAACTAAATGGTACTCTGTTCAGCAATCCTTTTGATATTCCAAAGGATGTAACCTCCAAGGTAAAGCGTATCATCGAACTCATTCAAACTAAGAAAGAGTGTGAGAACGAACTTAATGACATCAAAAAAGATATACTTGAAACTATGCTCTTTCTTGATGTGAAGAGTTGGAAAGGTGAGAACATCACTTTCAGCAGAACAGACGAGACTCTGAGAAGTAGCTTTGATTTGGCTGCTTTCAAAAAGGCTTATCCAGACCTTCCTTATGATTCCTACATCAAGACAAGTAAGGTGGCAGGCTCTTTGAAGATTGTCATATAAACCAGTATTTACAGAGCTGGGGAGATTATCAAATACAATAGATTTTCTCCCTGGCTTTTTTGTTTCACAACATTAAAACTCAAAAAATATGAATTATCAGGAAACTGTAATATTGAAAGAGAGCCGAGAATATAAAGCGGCTGAAGCTTTGACAGATTCTATCAACTCAATGTCATGGAATCCTAAGAAGTTTGGACTTGCTGTTAGTATGCAACACAGAACATTACAGCAGTCGTTGATGAAGTCTTTCGTAGCAATCCTTCACGTTATGGCTAGAGATGATTATGGTTACGATGACAGAAATCGTGGCGCACATGAAGCCGCAAAGAAGATAGTTGAGTCTGGCATTTTGGATGAGATATACTTACCATTCATTTAGCCTATGACTTACGAATGTTGCTGTTCCGATATTACTCTTTCGGAATGGCAGAAGAAGATGAAGGGTATTAAACCCATCAATTACAAGTGGTTGGTTAATAAAATCAAGAAACATATCCCTCATTTGTACGAGGCGTTAGCACTTGAATATTACAACCCTTACGAGAATAAATGTGGAGTGAATCGAGAGTATTACATCTTGGTTCATTCCGCTATTGAGTATTTTATTAAAAAATAAACAACAATGGCAGCAAATATCAATATCGAGCTATTCAAAAGATACGCTCCAAAGAAGAAATTGGAGATTATCAACGCTCTGACCGCAAACGAACTTTTGGCTATCACAAACAATACCATCCTCAGAATTATCAAGGAGGCAGGTCGTGGAGATAGCAACAAAACAAGATGTAAGTATAAAACATTATTCCTTTCTGATGCTGGCAACAACTGGAATAGCAAAGTGACAAACATTTATAACTGGAAGAAGGATGAAGTCTATCTTTCGGTTTACATCCAGGGTGACGATACAGATACCTATATTACTTATAAACTCAGAGACTTTCTCGACAACAGATATGAAGAGCAGTGTCTGGGACATATCGAAGAGTCATTCAGAAATGGTTATTCTCACAAGAAACCAGCCAACTACAACAGAGCAGATAGAGCCAGAGTAATCAAGGCTATTCTTACTGCCTATGTTTACACCAAGTACGAATCAAAACTCAAAACAAATGGCAAACAAGAAAACGACAAAGAAAGGTAAGGTCACTGTATCTTATTGAGGAGCATCTATATTTGATGTTGTCCGCTATGTTCATGAAGAAACTGTAAGGCATTGTGAGTATTGCGGTAAACCAATGAGCCGTAGCGATGTTAATAATTACGGTTCTCTCTGTGAGGACTGTTATATGAAAGAGTATCATGGCTAAGCACATAATCCACAATGAGTGTTATATCATCAAATTCAACAATCACAGTTACGAGGCTTTTATCCTTAATGCTGACGATGATGTTGAGTTTAAGTTTTTCACCAATCTGTCTGACGCAAAAAGTTGGATAGGCAAATACAACGTACCAAACAATGGATAAAAATCAATCGACAGCAAAGAAGATATGGCATGATTATCTTCAATACTCAACAAATCCCTTAACATGGGGACTTGACTTCAATAGCGTAAAGGTTATTGAGGATGGTACTGCTTTCCATGTTCAAGGCATGGTTTGTGGTTGGATTAAAATTCAGCAAGACACAATCGACAACAGATACAAGGTAACAATCACTCCCGACAACTCTATGGAAAGTGAAGTTGTGTATCGTTTCGTGTCTTGTGAGAATATCGTATCTCTCATAGATGTAAACGTAAAGTATGGCACATCCTACTACGATTACATTTGTTCAATCTTCGGACTTACACTGAAAATGGCTGTGTAAGAGTGCCTATATAATAAGGTATAGGGGAATATCAGGAAACTAACAATCTCTGGTATTCCCCTTTTTATTTTACCAATAGCACCAACAAGACGAACATCTAATAACTGCTAATATGGATAAGAACAGCGAGAAATATGTGGCTTACCTGCGAGTGAGTACACAAAAACAAGGATTCTCAGGACTTGGACTTGAGGCACAAAAGGAGATTATCAAAAATTACCTTCACACCAAAATTCCGATTGCTGAATTTACAGAAGTTGAAAGCGGACGCAAAACTGATAGACCCAAACTAAAAGATGCGTTGGCTTTATGTAGAACAACAGGAGCGACACTTATAGTAGCCAAACTCGACCGATTGGCAAGAAATGTATCGTTCCTCTCTAATCTTTTGGAGTCAGATGTGGATATTGTCTTTTGCGACTTTCCACAGGCAAATAAAATGGTTCTTCACATACTGGCGGCAATATCTCAGTATGAAGCAGAATTAACAGCATCAAGAACAAAAGCAGCATTGCAAGCAAAGAAAGCCAGAGGTGGGAAGTTGGGTAATCCAGAGCACCTGATGGATAAACACGAGCAAGCAATAGCCAAAAGTAATCAAACCAACAGCGACAAGGCTAAGAATAATCCTAACAATAAGCGAGCTGTGGCATTTCTGAAAGTTATGATTTCACAAGATAAGTCTTTACAGGAAATGACCAATATACTCAATAACGAGGGATTTGTTACTGCCCAAGGTTGTAGGTTCGTCCCTGCAACTGTAAAACGCTTAATCAAAAGATACAACTTAAAATGAAAGAGAGCATCAACAATCAGGAGGGTGCTATCATTAGAACTCTCCATCCTTCAACTGTAGCATACGCAAGAATCTACAGTGAGGAGCAAC
>CAVCSC010000024.1:0-36891 GCA_963604975.1 Lachnospiraceae bacterium
GCGGAAATAGCTCAGTTGGTAGAGCACAACCTTGCCAAGGTTGGGGTCGCGGGTCCGAGTCCCGTTTTCCGCTCTCACTCTTAAGTTTACCATGCCGCAATGGTGGAATTGGTAGACACGAGGGACTTAAAATCCCTTGGCCAGTAATGGCTGTGCGGGTTCGAGTCCCGCTCGCGGCACCTCTTTTTCTAATATCCAAATCTTATGCGAAAAAATCTCATTCTCATGTTGTCTGCCGGCTCCGCGTTGCTTTTGGCTTCGTGCTCCAAACTTGGT
This sequence comes from Lachnospiraceae bacterium, assembly GCA_963604975.1. Classification (GTDB taxonomy): domain Bacteria; phylum Bacteroidota; class Bacteroidia; order Bacteroidales; family Bacteroidaceae; genus Prevotella. The sequence goes on from CAVCSC010000024.1 coordinate 277, forward strand.
CCTTTGACTGCCGACAACTTCACCGTGGTTCCCAATCCGCTTGAGACGCAGGCCGGCCAAGTGCCCGCCACCATCAATGGTACGTTCCCCGAAAAGTATATGAAGAAAAATGCCGTCGTGACCGTCATTCCCGAATTGCGGTATGAAGGCCAGGCGACACAAGGTCCCGGAGCCACATTCCAGGGCGAAAAGGTGCTGGGCAATGACCAGACCATCTCTTATCGTGTGGGCGGACGCTATACGATGAAGACCTCCTTCACCTATGTGCCCGACATGCAGAAGAGCGACCTTTACCTCACGTTCAATGCCCGTCTGGGCAACAAGACAGTCGAGATACCCGCAGTGAAAGTGGCCACCGGTGTCATCGCTACTTCCGAGCTCTATCGCAAGACCATACTGAGCGACGGTGGCTGCATCGCTCCCGACTCGTTCCAGCGTGTCAAGGAGCAGAAGGTGGAGGCCAATGTCAAGTTCCTCATCAACCAGGCCAACCTGCGCAAGAGCGAACTGCAAAACAACTCCGTCACCGAGTTTGTGCGTATGCTCAAGAAGATCAATGCCGACCGCGAAGGACTCAACCTGCGCAATGTGGAGGTGGCTGCATACGCCTCTCCCGATGGTGGTGTGACCTTCAACGATCGTCTGGCCAACAAACGTCAGGACGTATCAGAGAACTATGTGCGTGAGCAACTCAAGCGTACCAAGGTGGAGGCCGATGTCGACGCCCACTATACCGCACAAGACTGGGACGGCTTCCAGCGTCTGGTTGCCGCTTCCGACATACAGGACAAGGATGTCATCTTGCGCGTGCTCTCCATGTATACCGATCCGCAGGAGCGTGAGGAACAGATCCGCAACATGTCTGCCGGTTTCCAGGAGTTGGCAGACGGTATCCTTCCCGAACTGCGCCGCTCACGCCTGATCATCAACTATGAGACTGTAGGCCGCAGCGATGAGGAAATCGAAGCACAGTATCAGTCAGACCCCACCAAACTGTCGCCCGATGAACTGCTCTATGCCGCTACCCTCACCGAGGATCCCGCCAAGCAGGAGGCTATCTATCAGAAGACCGCTTCTATCTACGACAAGGATTATCGTGCCTACAACAACCTCGCCGCTCTCGCCCTCGCCAAGGGTGACAAGAGCAAGGCCATGGAATATCTCAACCGTGCGCTCAGTCTTGACGGCAATGCCGCTGAAGCACAGGCCAACAAGGGACTTATCGCTTTGGCTGACGGCGATGTCGCTACAGCCGAGTCACTCATCTCCCGCGCATCGAATGCCGGTAGCGTGACTCCCGCCATCGGTCTCCTCAATGTAGCCAAAGGCAACTATGCGCAGGCTGAAAGCGATTTCGGTCACGCCTATACCAATGGTGCTGCACTTGCCCAGTTGCTCAACAAGAACTATGCTGCCGCTGCCGCTACGCTCGACAAGGTACCCAACCCCGATGGTCTGACCTCTTATCTGCATGCTATCGTGGCTGCCCGCCGTGGCAACAAGTTCGCTGCTTCTTCCTATCTGAAAGAAGCCCTTGAGAAAGATCCTTCGCTCCAGTCGTATGCCGACCGTGACTTGGAACTTTCCTTGCTGAAGTAATCCGACATAACTGAGGCGGGGCAGTGCCAATGGTACGTCCCGCCTGAAGAAAACAAATGCAGCGTGCATCAAGTCACGCCCATAGAAAAGAGGAAATGAAACATTTGACTTTCCTTACATTGCTCGTCCTGATTTTGGTTTCGTGTGGAACCGATGGCCGTCATTTCAAGTTGGACGGCCGCTTCCAACACCTCAATCAGGGCGAGTTTTATGTATATAGTCTTGAAGGCAACGGACAGAAACTCGACACCATCAAGGTAGAGTCGGGACGTTTCACCTATGAGACCGTCTGCGAGGAGCCGATGACGCTCATGATGATCTTCCCCAATTTTACGGAGCAACCTATCTTTGCCCAGCCCGGCAAGTCGGTCGACATCAAGGGCGATGCCTCCCATCTCAAGGAGATGACTGTCAAGGGTACCAAGGACAATGAACTGATGAATGCTTTCCGCGCCTCCATCGTCAGTGTCTCTCCCGATGAGGCCCGCCGCAATGCGGCCAAGTTTATCAACGACCATCCCGCCTCACCCGTAGGCAACTATCTTGTCAGAAAGTATTTCATACAGACTGCTCAGCCCGACTATGAGCAAGCCGGCAGACTCATTCGCACGATGCTTGCCGCACAAGAGAACAACGGTTATCTCCGTCGTCTGCAGCGCAGTCTGAAGGGTTTCTCGAGCGTGAAGCCCGGTACAGAGGTGCCCCGCTTCTCGGCCGTCGATATCAACGGCAAGTCCGTCGGCACAGCCATGCTGACATCAGCCCCCAAAGCGGTGGTGTGTGCCTGGGCGTCTTGGAATTATGAGAGTGTCAATCTTCTCCGTACCATAGCCGGTCTACAGAAAACCCGTGATTTTGTTCTGCTCACCGTCTGTTTGGATGCCAGTGCAGATGTTTGCCGCAAAACGCTCGAAGGCAACCAACTGACGTGTCCTACCATTTGCGATGGCCAGATGATACGCGGCAATGTCTACCGCCAACTCGGTCTCAGCATGATACCTGACAATCTCGTTATCGAGGGAGGACGCATCACCAAAAGCGGACTCGACTATGGTCAATTGCAGTCAGAGGTCAATGGCTGGAAGTAGAGCGGAACATCCGGAAAACAGATGACGTGAATTTTTCGGCTTTTCCAATAAGTGACGATACAAAATGAGGGAAGCATTTTTACAATGCTTCCCTCATTTTGTACTCCCACCGGGAATCGAACCCGGATCAAAGGTTTAGGAAACCTACGTTCTATCCATTGAACTATAGGAGCAACACCCTATCTCTGCTTCTTTGCATAGAAACAATGCCGGCAGAACAAGTGGTTGCAAAGATACTAAAAAATACCGATAGCGGAGGACGTTGACCTAAAAAAAGTGAAAATGGCGGGGCCGGTTAAACTCCCCCCTGCCTTGTCCGTCATAAGATACAGTATGAAAAGATATTTTGTAATGTTCTTGTCCATCGTCTGCGCCAGCGTGTGCATGGCGCAAGGATGGGTGAAAGGAAAAGTCGTCGACCGACAGATGGCCGAACCGCTCGGCTACGTCAATGTCAGGGTCGCAACGGCCGGAGGCGACAAGTACATCGGAGGCGGTATGACCGATACCGATGGTAATTTTAGGGTAGACAATCTGAAGAACGGTAAGTATGTTCTCACGCTGACCTCGCTGGGTTACAAGACGGAGAAGCGGGAGTTCAGTATCACGGCGGACAAGGGTTCGGCCACTTTCGGTGTCATCTACATGAGTGACGACTCGCACCAACTCAAGGAGGTCACCGTCACGGGCCAACGCTCTGTCATGAAACTGGAGGTCGACCGCAAGACCTTCGACGTGTCGCAACTCGTCTCCAACGCAGGACAGGCCGCCAGCGACGTGCTCGACAATATTCCCAGTGTCGAGGTCGATAACGACGGCAATGTGTCGCTTCGCGGCAATACCAGTGTGGAGGTGTGGATCAACGGCAAGGCGAGCGGTATCAATTCCGACAACCGTGCCCAGATACTTCAGCAGCTTCCTGCCGAAAGCATCGAGCGTATTGAGGTCATCGACAACCCATCGGCCAAGTTCTCTGCCGAGGGCTCAGCCGGCATCATCAATATCGTGTTAAAAAAAGACCGGAAGGCCGGCTATTACGGTTCGCTGCAGGTCGGCGGCGATACTCGCGGCGGCGCCGAGACCAGTTTCAATATCAACTACAATAGTAGTCTTCTTGATGCCTACGCCAATATCGGCTACCGCCATCGTCAGAACAATGGGCGTACGACGAGTGTGCAGGAATTTCAAAATACCGGACAGTACCAGCGCTACAACGGTAGCGAGGCCCATTGGGGCAACAACCTTTTCTCGCGTGCCGGACTCACATGGCATGCCACGTCGAAGGACGACCTTTCGCTCAACGGCATGATGATGTACGGCGGCGGACGCAACTCCAGTGAGATACCCTATCACTATGGTACCATAGGGGCAACTTCCGATTCGCACATGATGATGCGCCGCACGTCCAGCAAGGACGCTCCGCGTATGTACTACGGCGAGTTCAACTATCGTCACAATTTCTCCGATACCCACTTCCTCGACCTGACCATCGATTACGACCGGTGGAAGATGGACAACGACAATGTCTATCAAGATTCCATCGTCTACTACGATGGTACGGCAGCAACGGCGTATGACTATCAGTACCGCCCGATGTATATGAACAGTCGCCGCTGGGAAGTGAAATTCGACTACGAAAACCAAGTGACCGACAAGTTCAAGATAGAGGCCGGCTATCTCGGCAACTTCTCTCACGAGAACACACCCCAGGAGTCGTATGTCGACGACAGCCATTGGGACGGAGCGTCAAGTGTGGAGGACAAGGCCTACTACAACCGCTTCATCTACGACATGGATCTCCATGCGCTCTATACCACGCTGAGTTACAAACTCGGTAAACTGAATGTCATGGCCGGACTCCGCGGCGAGTATTGGCGTGTGAACACCGAAAGTTATACCTGGGAGCAGGAGCACGATGCCGCCAAGCGCGACCAGCCCTTCAAGAAAGACTATTTCCAGTTGTTCCCGAGCGTATTCCTCTCTTACCAGGTGACACCGTCCCAGCAGCTGCAACTCAACTATACCCGTCGTCTGCGCCGTCCGTGGGGAGGACAACTCAATTCGTTCCGCGATACACGCGATGCTACCACCGTGTCGTTCGGTAATCCGGAACTGACACCGGAGTTCAGCAATTCTTTCTCACTCAACTATCTGAAGACTTGGAACGAGCACTCCCTGCTGGTCAGCGCCTACTACCGTCCTACGAGCGATGTCATACAGCGTATCAACTACCGCAACTCTTCCGACGGACTGATGTACTCCACCAATATGAACGTAGCCAAGAGCCTGTCGTCAGGTTTGGAGATGACCTTGAAGAACAAACTCTTCCGCATCCTCGACCTTACCACGACGGCCAATGCCTATTACTATAAACTCAACGGGTTCAGTTACGACATCGACGGACAGACCATCACCGGAGCGGCCAACCACAACTTCACGTGGAACGCCCGTATGACCGCCAGTCTGATGCTGCCCTACGACATCTCCATACAGGCCTCCGGTCGCTACCGCGCCCGCCAGGTCATCACCCAGGGCTATCGCCGTGCCAACTACAGTATGGATCTTGGAGCGCGCAAGAATTTCTTCAACAAACTCATCACCGTCTCCGTCAACTGCCGCGATCTACTCAACTCGCGCAAGTGGGAAACCTTTACGAGCAGTGATGACTTTACCCGACATCAGGTCAACCGCCGGGGTGGTCGCAAGGTGAGCCTCACCGTGACCTGGAACTTTGGCAACATGAACTCCAAGCACCGTCAGCGTCCGGATGGCGATGGCGGACAGGAATTCGATTCCCAGCAATACAACGGCAGCGCAGAAGACTAAAGATGGCAAGTTTGCAAACAAACCTTCTTAGAGAAGAAAATGTAGATTAGCAAAAGAAATTTGAAAGGGCAAATGGAACAAAACGACAAAGGTTTGCTTATGGAGTATGGAGAGTTGGATGCCTATTCCGGATTACTGCGACAAGCTGTCGCAGTAATTGAGAATGCACGGACGGAGATAGCAAAACATATCAACGGCTATGTTTCTACTGCCTATTGGGAAATAGGCCAGATGCTTCATGAACGCAAGATAGAAAGCGGATATGGTGACAGTGTAGTTAGGCGATTATCGGCAGACTTAAAAGAACGCTATCCAAAGATGGGCGTTTCACCGCGAAATCTGTGGGATATGAAGAAATTCTACGAACGTTTCTGCCACTCTGATATAAAAGTGCGACAAGCCGTCGCACTTTTGCCTTGGGGACATATATTGCGCCTTCTTCAGAAAGTTGGTAGTGACGATGCGGCAATGCTTTTCTATGCACAGGAAACACGTTCCAAAGGATGGAACCGTGATTTGCTGCTCAATGCTATCAAACTCAATATGTACGAGGCACAGGCGTTGTCGCATATTGACAACAATTTCAATCGTACGCTTCCTGTCGAGCAGGCTGATTATGCCAACGAGGTGTTCCGCAGCGGTTACAACCTCGGGTTCCTTGGAGTGACAACCCCCCATCCTTGAATTGGAACTTGAAGCGCGCCTTGTCAAGGCAATAACACGTTTTCTGATGGAACTCGGCAATGGCTTCACGTTCATCGGCAACCAACACGTGTAGGAGTACAATGGCAAGGAAAGTAAAGTGGATATGCTGTTTTTCCATCGTGGACTACGTTGCCTTGTAGCGGTAGACTTGAAGATAGGAGCTTTTAAGCCCGAGTATGCAGGAAAGATGAACTACTACCTGTCACTGCTCGACCGCCTCGACCGTGTCGCAGACGAGAACCGTTCCATCGGCATCATCCTTTGTGCCGAGAAAGATCGTGTAGAGGTGGAACTTGCCCTCGAAGATATGGGGAAGCCTATCGGAGTGGCAGACTATCAGCTGATAGTGCCTAAAGAGAAATTGCAGAAAGTCCTTGCTGATGAGATAAAAGCGTTTAGCGAAGAGAAAGAGAATATAAAGACTGAATAAATGAATGAAAAAAAGATAATATTGACATAAAAGAATTCCGTCTCTTGGTAGGTATTGGCGGAGGAATCTGTGGCGGCCCTTCTCTTCTTCGTGTCCCGCCACAAAAAGGTAGGTGTCGGTCTGCCGTTCTCGGAAAAATAGTATATCTTTGCAGAAGAACAAAGGACAATGAACAATAGAATAAAAGCCGTTCTTTTCGATTTCGATGGCGTACTGATGGACACCGAATCTCTCTATACCGAATTCTGGAACGAGATGGGCCGACGCTATCTGCACGAGGAAGCCTTCGGGCCCAAGATCAAGGGACAGTCGCTCGTCCGTATCTTCGACGAGCATTTTGCCGGGCGCAAAGCCGACCAAGTCAGTGTAGAGGAGCAACTCGACCGCTTCGAACGAGAGATGCCCTACGACTATGTTCCCGGTGCGCAGGCCTTTCTCGAACATTTGCGTGAGCGGCAGGTGCCGGCCGTGGTCGTGACCAGTTCCAACGGCAAGAAGATGGACAATGTGTACCGTGTGCATCCCGAATTCCACAGTTACTTCCGCCATATCGTCACCAGTGAGCAGTTCACCTTGTCGAAACCCGATCCCGAGTGTTTTCTTCTCGGTATGCGCCTCCTTGATGCCCAACCCTGCGATACGGTCATCTTCGAAGACTCGTTTCATGGTCTGCAGGCAGCCCGTGCCGCAGGAACGTTCGTTGTCGGGGTGGCTACGACCAACCCCCGTGAAGCCATCACTCCGAAAGCCGACCTTGTCGTCGACGATCTGACAGGACTTACACTCGAAGACCTCTCTGCACGCTTGTAGTTGAAGGTCAGAGACTGCAAGATGTTCGAGTTTAGACACGCCTAAAAATCTATTGCCATGTTAGTGAAAACCTATAGCGCAGCCGTCAACGGCCTTGAGGTGACCCCTGTCACTATTGAGGTGAGCCTCAATGCTGGTGTGATGTATCGCATGACCGGACTTGGCGATGCAGCCGTCCGCGAGGGCCGCGACCGTATTGCAGCCGCCATGCAGTACAACGGATACAAGTTTCCCCATGCCGATATCACCGTCAATCTTGCTCCCGCTGATCTCCGTAAGGAGGGCAGCGGTTTCGACTTGCCTTTGGCCATAGCCATACTTGCGGCCAGCGGTAGTGTGGTGTGCGACGAACTCGACCGCTATATGATGGTTGGCGAACTGAGTCTTGACGGTACCTTGCAACCAGTGCGCGGCGCACTACCCATCGCTATCCGGGCACGGGCAGAGAAATACAAAGGGCTCATCGTGCCCAAACAGAATGTGCGCGAGGCAGCCGTCGTCAACCAACTCGATGTGTACGGCATGGACTCGATGGTCGATGTGGTGAAATTTCTCACCGGCGCCGCTGTCTACGAACCGGAACGCGTCGACACCCGCCGCGAGTTCTACGAACAGCAATACTGCTTCGATCTCGACTTTGCCGACGTGCGCGGACAGGACAGCGTCAAGCGGGCGCTTGAGGTGGCCGCAGCCGGCGGACACAATCTCGTCATGGTAGGTCCGCCGGGGTCGGGCAAATCGATGATGGCCAAGCGCCTGCCCTCCATCCTTCCGCCGCTCACCCTCTCTGAAAGTCTGGAGACCACACAGATACACAGTGTGGCCGGTAAACTCGGCCGTGGCACATCGCTCATCTCGCAGCGTCCCTTCCGTGCGCCGCACCACACGATTTCGGAGGTGGCCCTCGTGGGAGGCGGTATCAATCCGCAACCCGGCGAGATATCTTTGGCCCACAATGGTGTACTCTTTGCCGACGAACTGCCTGAATTCAACAAGACCACCCTTGAGGTACTTCGCCAGCCGCTGGAAGACCACAAGATCACCATCTCGCGGGCCAAGTACACCGTGGAGTTCCCCAGTTCGTTTATGTTCGTTGCCTCGATGAATCCGTGCCCCTGCGGTTACTACGGCGATTCCACCCATCACTGCATCTGTACTCCCGGACAGATACAGCGGTACATGAACAAGATCTCCGGACCGCTGCTCGACCGTATCGACATACAGTGCGAAATAACGCCTGTACCCTTCAAGGATATCTCCAAGGCGCAGCCCGGCGAGTCGAGCGAGACCATCCGTCAGCGGGTCATCCGGGCGCGCGAGATACAGACGGCGCGGTACAAGGCCTACAAGGGCGTGCACTGCAATGCCCAAATGTCCGAGCGCATGATCCACGAGTTTGCCGAACCCGACGATGCCGGTATCGACATGCTCCGTATGGCCATGGAGCGGCTCTCCCTCTCGGCCCGTGCCTATAGCCGCATACTCAAGGTGGCCCGTACCATCGCCGACCTCGAAGATGCCGAGCACGTCGAAACACCACATCTGGCAGAGGCCATCGGCTATAGAACACTCGATAGAGGAGATTGGGCGGAAAGAAGATATTGAGTTCTTTTCGTCGCTTTGTACCCGGCAAAAACAAAAGGTGAGGGAAACGTGAAGAAAAGGTGAGGTAAAGTCGGAGAAAGGTTGAGGGTAAGTCGGAGAAAGGTTGAGGGTAAGTCGGAGAAAGGTTGAGGTAAAGTCGAGGAAAGGTTGAGGTAAAGATTCAAAGGATAAATGAAGAAAAACAGGAAAAGCGTGATGAAAAAGTCGTTTGTGTAAACCTGTGTAATGCTTTTCTTGCCCGAAAATCGCGAAAACTCTACTTTTGCACTGTCTTCCGGAGACAGAATACGTAAATCTCTAAAAAACAAACGACAATGAAAAAGACCATTCTTTTGACGCTGGCAGCCTTGCTGACCTTCAGTTGCGCACAGGCATCTTGTGTATCCGAATCGCTCATGCCCGACAAGGGCAAAGTATACGACAAGCCCGAGGTGATGCCTGACTTTCCCGGTGGACATGTCAAGATGATAGAATTCCTCAGTGAGAATATCAAGTACCCTAAGGAAGCCTTAGAACGTGGCGAGCGGGGTACCGTCTATGTGGGCTTTGTTGTTGACACAGACGGCACAATCACCGATGTCAGTGTAGTGCGTTCTGTATCAAAAGCACTCGATGAGGCTGCCGTAGAAACCGTGAAGAAAATGCCGAAATGGACGCCCGGAAAGAACAAAGGCAAGAATGTGAGAGTGAAGTATATGCTCCCTATCACGTTCTCTGCCAAAGGCGGAAAATAATTTTCCAATCAATAGTATTCATAGTATTCGATGAAAGGTCTGCAAACCTTCCTTCTCTCTCTTCTCGTGTCGGTCTCCATGCTCTGTGCCTGCGGCCGACATGAGCCGTGTCTTGCCGTGCTGACCGAGTGCGACAGTATGGTGACCGTCCGTCCCCATGAGGTGATCGACCGCCTCGATGCACTCGACTCTACCGTCTTGAAGACCCGTGGCGACAGTGCCATGTACGAGTTGCTCTATCGGGAGGCCATGCGACGGCTGGGCATCACCTTCACGCGCGACACGTTCATACAGCGCTCGGCCTACTATTTTGAGGCCCTCGGCGATGACAATCATTACGCACGGACCTTGTTGCAGTGGGGCCTTGCTTTGTATGATGCGCGGCGGTATGTGGCTTCGGCCCGAAAACTGAAAGAGGCTGAGGCTATTGCCGGCCGGCTGCATTCTCCCGAACTGGACTACCGTATAGCGGCCGCACTGGGTGAGGTCAACCGTGTGACCGGCTGTAGCGACCTCATGTTGGAGGATGTAAGAAAAGCCCTTGCGTCAGCCCGTCAGTCGGGCAGTGCCGACAATGAAGGAGTGGCGCTCAATGCTATGGCCCTGGCTTGGCGACAGACGGAGAACTCCGACAGTTTTGCGCTCGCTGTGCGTCGTATACAGGAGATACTTCCCCGTGTTTCGCGCGAGCAGTCGGCTCCCTTGGTGTCGACCGTGGCATTGGGACTGCTTGAACAAGGTGATACCGTCAAGGCCGAGCGATTGCTGACCGACAATTGCGACAAGGATCCAGACCGCCGTGCCTCACTCTATCTCGGCGATGTGTATGCCGCAAAGCATCAGAAGTTGCAGGCCGTCTCCTGTTGGTATGATGCGGCCGACTCTTTCGACCACGATATACACCGCACCGCCCTGCAACGACTTGCGGAAGCGGCTGCTGTACGGTCAGACTTGACCAGTGCGCTCTACCTCAGCCAGCAACTCAATGATGTCTATGCGCGGGCAGTCACGGCCGAGGAGACAGCGCAGGTGGCCGACGTGCAGGTGCGTTTCGATCAGGAGGCGGCGCAACAGCAGACCCGCCACACATGGGTGGTGGGCGTACTTGTCGGCGTACTGGTGCTCGGTGTTCTGCTGGTGCTGTGGGGATATGACCGACGTAAGGTGCGCCGCCTGCGCCGCGACATTGCCAAATACCAGAACGACCAGGCCAAACCCGTACAATGGGACAAGGCCGACACGCTGCTCTCCGCACCGGAGGTGCAGCATCTGCACGAGGCAGCAGCAAAAGGGCAGATGGCAGACCGTGCCCTGTGGAACGACGTGCACCGCTTTCTCGGTGCGCACGACCCTCATCTCTCCGCATTGTTGGCCGACCATCCGACACTTGCTTGGAGCGAGGTGAACCTCATCATGCTCATCCGTCTGCGTTTCGCTCCGTCGGAGATGGCCACACTCACGGGCTTCTCGTCGCAGAACGTCACCAATCTGCGTGTGCGCCTTCTCCGCAAGATGTTTGGAGAGAAGGGTGGGGCACGCGACTTCGATGCCCGCATCCGGTTGCTCTGACAATGGCTCGTTTTTTTCCCTTTGATCGACGTGTTGTAGTATTCGGCCTTGTATACTCGAGTATTCGGGCCGAATACTGTTGTATTTCGGGCCGAATACCGCAGTATTAGAGCCCGAATACCGGAGTGTGCAAGGCCGAATACTCGAGTCTGTAGGCCCGAATACTGTTTTTAGTCGTTTTTCCCGGGAAAACTGTATGACTATTCTTGTGAGGTGAAGGTGTATTTGTGACGCAGCAAGAAGGAATATGCCGTTCGTCTCGTACCTGGTTATTCCATTATTTATGTTAAAGACGTGATACTTTGGAATAAATGTTGTATTTTTGCAGAAATATATAGGATATCTCCCTGAAAGGCGAATTCTAAAAATGCTGTCAACGTATTCTTTTAGAACATGCCTCAATGTTTGGAAGGGGGAGGACCAGACAAAGAAAACAAGAACAAGTGTGGCCCATTCGTGCCACACCATAATTCTACCCGCAATGTCGTGTATTTTACATATTGAGACGAGCACACAAGTATGCTCGGTTGCCGTAAGCGAGAACGGCGCTTGCATTTTCAGTAAGGAAGAACACAGTGGCCCAAGTCATGCCGCGAAACTCGGCGGATTCGTCGATGAGGCAATGTCTTTCGCCGACAGTCATGCCATACCGCTCGATGCGGTGGCCGTCAGTTGCGGTCCTGGCTCGTACACGGGATTGCGTATCGGCGTCTCCACTGCCAAGGGAGTCTGCTTCGGACGCGATCTGAAACTGTTGTCCGTGCCTACGCTTGAGGTGATGTGCGTCCCTGTACTTCTGCACAAGGAGTTGGAAGACAACGCCCTGCTCTGCCCGATGATAGACGCCCGCCGTATGGAAGTGTATTCCGCCATCTACGACCGTGCCCTGAAACCGGTGCGTGGCATCGAGGCCAATGTTGTGACGGCCGATACCTATCGGGAGTGGCTCGACAAGGGTCCCGTCTATTTCTTCGGCAATGGCGCCGCCAAGTGTATGGAAACCATCAATCATCCCAATGCCCACTATATCGAGAATATCGATCCGCTGGCCAAATGGATGTTCCCGCTCGCAGAAAAACGCTATCTTGACGAGAAATACGAGGACGTGGCCTATTTCGTGCCTTACTACTTGAAGGACTTTGTGGCCAAACTGCCCAAGAACTTGCTCTGACCCCTCCCGTGCGGGTACGCACATGCCGCATCGCTTGCTGTATTTTCCACATTATATTATATATGAATGTATGGAGACTACATAAGGAAAGATGACCGTATTGTCGGAAGTGCGTACCGCCACCGTATACAGAACATACCGAATATGAATATACAAGGATTAGACTACAATACCCAGCGCGAGCATCTCAAACTGCCCGAGTATGGCCGCGAGATACAAAGCATGGTCGACCATGCCGTCGCTCTGACCGACAGAGCCGAACGGCAGCGTTGCGCCGAGACCATCGTGACCATCATGGGACGTATGTTCCCGCAACCGCAAAATACTCCGGACTACCGTCATAAACTGTGGGACCATCTGGCCCTGATGAGTGATTTCAAACTCGATGTGGACTATCCCTATGACGTGACTGAGGCCCACAAGATCACCACCCGGCCTGACCCGCTGCCCTATCCGATGACCCGTATTCCCGTGCGCCACTACGGTCACATGGTGTTTGAGATGTTGGAACGTCTCAAGACCATGCCCGATGGACCTGAGTATACCGAACTGGTGCGGCTGACGGCCAACCAGATGAAGCGCGACCTGTACCAGTGGGGACACGGATCGACTGACGACGAGAAGGTCATCTCTGATATTGCCAGCCTCACCGACGGCCGTGTGCAACTCGATCCCGACCGGTTCACCTTCTCCAAGGAGGACATGAAGCAACAACCTGCTGCTACAGAAAAAAAGAAAAACCGCAGAAAGTAAGACGATATGGAGACATTCATCATAGAAGGTGGACATCCACTCAGCGGAACCATCACCCCACAGGGTGCGAAGAATGAGGCTCTCGAAGTGATCTGTGCGACATTGCTCACCGATGAGGAGGTGCGTATCAACAATATCCCCGACATCCTCGACGTGAACAATCTCATACAGTTGCTGCGCGATATCGGTGTGAAAGTGACCCGTCACTCACGCAACGACTATACCTTCCAGGCCGACCAACTCAATCTCGACTACCTCGGTTGTGACGAGTATGTCAAGAAATGTTCGGCACTGCGTGGCAGTGTGCTGCTGATGGGGCCGTTGCTCGGACGCTTCGGCAAGGCTACCATCGCCGAGCCGGGCGGCGACAAGATCGGACGCCGTAGGCTCGACACCCACTTCTTGGGTTTCAAATACCTTGGCGCCAAGTTTGTCGGCGATAGCGAACGCAAGGTCTACAATATAGAGGCCAGCCGTCTGAAAGGCTGCTACATGCTCCTCGACGAGGCTTCCATCACCGGAACAGCCAATATCATCATGGCAGCCGTGCTCGCCAAAGGTACGACCACCATCTACAACGCAGCCTGCGAACCCTACATACAGCAACTCTGCCATCTGCTCAACGCCATGGGAGCCAAGATCAGCGGTATTGCCTCCAACCTGCTTACCATTGTCGGTGTCGACCGGCTGCACGGAGCAACTCACCGCGTGTTGCCCGACATGATAGAGGTAGGCTCGTTTATCGGCATGGCAGCGATGGTGGGCGAGGGCATCCGCATCAAGGATGTATCCGTGCGCAACCTCGGTATCATACCCGATGCCTTCCGTCGTCTTGGCGTGAAAATCAAGGTGGAGGGCGACGACCTCTTCATTCCCAAACAACCGCACTACGTCGTCGACTCGTTTATCGACGGCACTATCATGACCTTGGCCGATGCCCCTTGGCCAGGACTGACACCCGACCTGATCTCCGTGCTCATCGTTGTCGCAACGCAGGCCCGCGGTAGTGTGTTGTTCCACCAAAAAATGTTTGAGAGCCGCCTGTTCTTTGTCGACAAACTCATAGACATGGGCGCACAGATCATACTCTGCGATCCGCATCGGGCTGTGGTCGTGGGACATGACCACAAACTGCAACTGCGTCCCGGTCGCTTGACCAGTCCTGATATCCGAGCCGGTATCGCCCTGCTGATCGCCGCCCTTGGTGCCAAGGGCGTCAGCCGCATAGAGAATATCGCACAGATAGACCGTGGATATGAGGATATAGAAAACCGTCTCAACGCTCTCGGGGCTAATATCAGAAGGGAGACGTGCTGATGATACGACGCGAGGAAGTATACAAAATAGGAAAGATCGGCAAGCCGCACGGCGTGTCGGGCGAGGTCAACTTCATGTTTGACGATGATGTGTTCGACCGTACCGACGCCGAATACCTGGTGCTCGATATCGACGGCATACTCGTACCGTTCTTCATGGAGGAATACCGTTTCCGGTCGGACAGTACGGCCATTGTGAAATTCTGCGACATCGATACGCAGGAGTCGGCCCGCGAACTGACCGGGTGTGAGGTGTTCTTCCCCCGGGCCCATGCTGATGGCGGCGATGGGGTGGTGACGTGGAGTGCCATTGTCGGTTTTACGGTCATCGACCAGGCTACCGGCCATAAGGTCGGTACCCTGCGGTCAGTAGACGACAGCACTGTCAACACCCTGTTTGAGGTGTCTGCCGACGACGGACAAGACCTACTTTTGCCTGCCCATGAAGAACTGATTGCCGATGTCGACATGACGGGACAGACCATCACGATGCACCTGCCCGAGGGTTTGTTCGACCTTTAGCAGACGGCGGACACATCTCCCCAAAAACATTCCACAAGATCAATATGAAAAAACAGATATGCATCCTCGGCTCTACCGGTTCGATCGGTACCCAAGCCCTGGACGTGATAGAACAGCATAGCGACCTCTATGAGGTATATTGTCTGACGGCCAACAACCGTGTCGACGAGTTGGCAGCGCAGGCCCGCAAATTCCACCCCGCAGCAGTGGTCATCGCCAATGAGACGCATTACGACCGGCTGAAATCTCTTCTCGACGATTGTCCCGACATCAAAGTATATGCCGGAGCCGCAGCCCTCGACGATATCGTGGAGGCCGGACCGGTAGATATGGTGCTCACCGCTATGGTGGGGTACGCCGGACTCTCACCCACGATACATGCCATCAAAGCCGGCAAGAAGATCTGTCTGGCCAACAAGGAGACCCTTGTCGTGGCCGGCGAACTGATCTGTCAACTCGCCGCAAAGTATCATTCGTCTATCATTCCTGTCGACAGCGAGCACTCTGCCATCTTCCAGAGCATCGTCGGAGAAGACGGCAATGCCATCGACAAGATATTGCTCACGGCGAGCGGCGGCCCGTTCCGCACCTTCACCCGTGAACAGATGGCGACCGTCACTGCGCAGGACGCACTCCGTCATCCTACCTGGGATATGGGCGCAAAGATCACCATCGATTCTGCCACGATGATGAACAAGGGTTTTGAGGTGATCGAGGCCAAGTGGCTCTTCGGTGTTCCGGTAGAGAAGATACAGGTACTGGTACATCCTCAGTCTATCGTACACAGTGCCGTGCAGTTTGCCGACGGCGCAGTCAAGGCCCAGTTGGGTGTCCCCGACATGCGGCTTCCCATACAGTACGCTTTCTCTTTCCCCCAGCGGTTGCCTTTGCAGGGCGACCGTCTCGACCTGTTCAAGCACAGCCTTGAGTTCTTCGAACCCGACCTTGACAAGTTTCGCTGTCTTGCCCTTGCGATGGAAGCCATCAAGCGGGGCGGCAACGTGCCCTGTATTGTCAATGCGGCCAATGAGGTGGTCAACGAGGGATTCCGACACGGTCAGTGCTCCTTCCCCGCAATGGCCGAAATTATCGCACAGACGATGGAGCGTGTGGCCTTCGATGCCCACCCCGACTACGGCGTGTATGTGGCCACGGATGCCGAGGCGCGCAGCGTTGCAGCAGAAATAATGAACCAACTACGATAAAAACGCAATGGAAGTATTCTTGATCCGGTTGCTGCAGTTCATGCTGGCAATCTCCATACTTGTACTTCTCCACGAGGGAGGACACTTTTTCTTCTCCAAACTTTTTGGTGTCCGGGTGGAGAAATTCTACCTTTTCTTTGACCCCTGGTTCCACCTTTTCGAGT
Organism: Lachnospiraceae bacterium; assembly: GCA_963604975.1. Taxonomy (GTDB): domain Bacteria; phylum Bacteroidota; class Bacteroidia; order Bacteroidales; family Bacteroidaceae; genus Prevotella. The sequence goes on from CAVCSC010000024.1 coordinate 16,774, forward strand.
TCAAACCGAAAAAGAGTGACACAACATACGGTATCGGCTGGTTGCCCTTGGGCGGCTATTGCAAAATCTCGGGTATGATAGACGAGTCTTTTGATACCGAACAGATGGACCAACCCGCACAGAGTTGGGAGTTTAGGTCGAAACCCGCCTGGCAACGTCTGCTCATCATGGTGGGCGGTGTGCTGGTGAATTTCCTTTTGGCCCTGTTTATCTATGCCATGTGTCTGTTCTATTGGGGCGACGACTATATCGCCGCCAAGGATATGACGATGGGTATGAAGTTTAATAAGGAAGCCAAGAACTACGGTTTCCGTGATGGCGACGTGCTGCTCGGTACTGAGAAAGGTGCGTTCAAGACCTATGGTGCCGACATGTTCCGCGACCTCTCCGAGGCCCGTCGCGCCGATGTGTTGCGTGGTGGCAAGAAGGTGAGCATTGCGCTCCCCGGCGAAATCAATCTGCTCGGTATGCTCAAGTCGACCCCGCAGTTTGCCCGGCCGTTTGTTCCGGCCGATGTGGACAGCGTGTTGGAAAAGTCCATCGCACAGGCTATCGGTATCCGCAAGGGCGACAAGGTGATTGCTATTGACGGCAAGGCTGTAGACTCCTACAATGAGTTCACCGACGAGTTGGGCCGCCACAGCGATATGCTCGATGCCGCCAAAGATCATAAGGACAGTGTCGTGGCCCGCACGGTAAGCATCGCATTCGTACATACCGATGGCGCAAAGTGCGATACCTGTGTGACCAAGGCCCTGCTTGGTGAGGATTTGGTGTTCGGTTTTGCGATTCGTCCGCTGACCGACTATTATAAGTCTACCCATGTGTCGTATGGCTTTTTTGAGAGTATTCCGGCCGGCATAAAGTATGGTTGCAATGTACTCTCGGGCTATGTAGACGACCTGAAATACGTCTTCTCGGCCGACGGTGCCAAGTCGCTTGGTGGTTTCGGTGCTATCGGCAGCCTGTTCCCTCCGACTTGGGATTGGCACACGTTCTGGCTGATGACCGCCTTCCTGAGCATCATGTTGGCCTTCATGAACATCCTGCCCATACCGGCGCTCGACGGCGGACATGTACTCTTCTTGCTCTATGAGATGATCACGCGCCGCAAACCCAGTGATACCTTCATGGTTTGGGCCGAGTATATCGGCATCGGTGTATTGCTGGTACTCATGGTGGTGGCCAATCTGAACGACGTGCTGCGCTTCTTGGGGTACATGTAATGATGGATGCTGAGTAAATCTATCACAAATGATAATTTTAGAGTTTTTGGAATTCGCCTAAATTCGGAATCATGATACAATCAATGACGGGCTACGGCAAAGCAGTCGTAGCCTACAAAGGAAAGAAAATCAATGTCGAGGTGAAATCGCTCAACAGCAAGACCCTCGACCTCTCTACCCGTATTGCTCCGCTCTATCGTGAGAAAGAAATGGAGATACGGCAGACCATCAGTGCAAAGGTGGTGCGTGGCAAGGTAGACTTCTCCATCTGGATAGAGAAGGAAAACTCGGTCGATGCCGTGTCTATCAATGCCGCCCTGGTGGAAAACTACACCCGGCAGATACGCGATATCGCTGAAAAGACCGGTCTGCCCGTTCCGACGGACTGGTTCTCGCTGCTGCTGCGCCTTCCCGACGTGACCGCTAAAACCGATGTAGAGGTGCTCGAAGACGAGGAATGGGCTGCTGCCCGACAGTGTGTGGAGACCGCTCTCGACCAACTGGTGGCTTTCCGTACCCAGGAAGGTGCCGCATTGGAGAGAAAATTCAATGAGAAGGTCGACAACATCGAGCAACTGCTCCATAGCATCGAACCCTACGAGAAGGCGCGTGTCGAGAAAATCAAGGCTCGCATTATCGACGGACTCAAAAATATCCCTGATGTGGAGTACGACAAGAATCGCCTTGAACAGGAACTCATCTACTATATCGAGAAACTCGACATCAGCGAGGAAAAGCAACGCTTGGCCAACCATCTCAAGTATTTCCGCGAGACCATGAACGACGGATGCGGACAGGGCAAGAAACTCGGTTTCATCGCCCAGGAGATGGGCCGCGAGATCAATACTACCGGCAGCAAGAGCAACAATGCCGAGATGCAGAATATCGTGGTCAAGATGAAAGACGAACTGGAACAAATCAAGGAACAGGTGCTCAACGCATTGTAAACAGGAATGTTCTGAAACGTAGAATCCGCAAAACGAGAAAAACAATATATGGCAGGCAAACTCATCATCTTCTCCGCACCCAGCGGTAGCGGAAAGAGTACTATCATCGGTCGTCTGATGCAGCATCCCGAACTGCATTTGGCTTTCTCCATCTCTTGCACGAGCCGTGCTCCCCGCGGCACCGAGCGCGACGGAGTGGAGTATTTTTTCCTCTCGCCGGAAGAGTTTCGTCAGCGTATAGCCGCCGACGAATTCCTGGAGTATGAGGAGGTATACAAAGACCGCTTCTATGGTACGCTGAAGTCGCAAGTCGAAACCCAGTCGGAGCGCGGCGAGAACGTGGTGTTCGACGTCGATGTCAAGGGCGGGTGCCGCATCAAGGAGTATTACGGCGACCGTGCATTGAGCGTGTTCATACAACCGCCGTCGGTCGACGAACTGCGCCGTCGGCTCGAAGGACGCGGAACCGATGCCCCCGAGGTGATCGAAGATCGTCTGGCCCGTGCAGCCTACGAATTGACCTTTGCTCCGCGCTTCGACAAGGTCGTCGTCAATGATGACCTCGACAAGGCAACGGCTGAGGCTCTTGCCGCCATTCAGGAATTTCTATCCAAGTGACGAATCGCCCATGGAGAAAAAGGTGACGGCCATCTATGGCGGTTCGTTCAATCCTGTTCACACCGGCCATATCGCGCTGGCCCGCCAACTGCTCCGGCTCGGCGGGCTCGACGAGATATGGTTTATGGTGTCTCCACAGAATCCGCTCAAGCACAGTTCTGATCTGCTCGACGACACCCTGCGGTTGGAGATGACCCGAGAGGCCCTGGCTGCCGAGACAGGGCTGGTGGCCAGCGACTATGAGTTTCATCTGCCGCGACCTTCCTATACATGGCATACGCTTTGCGCCTTGTCGCACGACTATCCCGACCGGGAGTTCGTGCTCATCATCGGGGCCGACAACTGGGCCGTCTTTTCACGCTGGTATCATGCCGACGACATTGTGCGCAACTACCGCATACTGATATATCCCCGCACAGGCACCGACATCGACGTGAAGACGTTGCCCCAAGGGGTGACACTTGTCGAGACAGGACGCTTCGATGTGAGCAGCACGATGGTGCGCGAACGGCTGAAAAATGGTTTGCCCATAGACGGACTTGTGCCGGACATTATCGTTCCGCTTGTAGAGCGATATTACAAACCTGTGTCGGAAATGGAACAACCCCGCTAATTTCTTTTGGCTTTTCGCTTCCGTCAGATTTATTTTATACCTTTGTACCAACCGGATGCACAGACGGCGTTTGGCGCTCTGCAGACGGTCGCACCATTCAGTCGGGTTCTGGAATGTCCAGCCGCGTACTTCTCGAACCTGTCTTATACCAATGCGCCAACAACTATAAATCAAATACAAAAAACATGATGAGAAGAATTTTCCTGTCCGCACTCGTGCTTTGCTCTGCCATTATGGCATCGGCACAGGTGCAGCGTCCGAAACTGGTGGTCGGACTGGCTGTAGACCAAATGCGTTGGGACTACCTCTACTATTACTATGACAAATACGGTGAGGGTGGTCTGAAGCGTCTTGTCAATGAGGGATACAGTTGCGAAAACAACCACATCAACTATGTGCCCACCGTCACTGCCATCGGTCACAGTAGTCTCTACACCGGTTCGGTACCGGCGTTGACGGGTATTGCCGGCAATGATTTCCATATCGACGGCAAGCATGTATACTGCTGTGAGGACAAGACCGTCAGCGGTGTGGGCTCTACCAGTCGTGCCGGACAGATGTCTCCGCGCAACATGCTGGCTACCACTATCGGTGACCAACTCAAGGTGGCTACCGACTTCAAGTCGAAGGTAATCGGCGTTGCCCTCAAAGACCGTGCCTCTATCCTTCCTGCCGGACACAGTGCCGATGCAGCCTATTGGTATGACAAGTCGGTGGGACACTTCATCACAAGCACATACTACATGGACAAGTTGCCCGAATGGGTGGAAAAGTTCAATAAGGCCAACCATACCAAGCCTGGCTACGACATCAAACCGACCAACGAGGGTGTCACGATGACCTTCAAGATGGCTGAGGCTGCGCTCGAAAACGAGCAACTCGGACAGCACGACGTGCCCGATATGCTCTGCATCAGCGTTTCCTCTACCGATGCTGTCGGTCATCAGTACGGCACGCGCGGCAAGGAGAACTATGAGGTATACATGCAGTTGGACAAGGATCTTGCCCACTTCCTTTCCGTCCTCGACGAGAAGGTGGGACGTGGCAACTACCTGCTCTTCCTTTCTGCTGACCACGGTGCCGCCCACAACCCCAATTTCCTCAACAACCACAAACTGCCTGGCGGCGGTTGGGAGTCGCGCGATGCATGCAAGGCACTCAACGACTATCTCCGTACGCAGTTCGGTGTCGACATGGAATACATCAACGATGAGATCAGTTACCAGTTCTTCATCAACCGCAAAGGATTGGAGGAGAAAGGTCTCGACTATGAAAAGGTGAAGGCTGCCGCCATCGACTTCCTCAAGAAAGATACGCAGTACCAGTATGTCGTGGACTATGAGAAGGTGAACATGACAACCATACCGGCACGCATCCGCGAGCAGATCAACAACGGTTACAACCGTCAGCGTAGCGGTGATATCGTCGTCATCCTCCGCCCCGACTACTTCGAGGCTCACGTAGATAAGGATTATATCGGTACCCAGCATGGTGTGTGGGCTCCCTATGACACCCATATACCCTTGGTGTTCCTCGGCTGGAACATCAAGCACGGCAGCACGTCAACGCCGACCCACATCGTCGACCTTGCCGCTACAGTATGTGCCATGCTCCATATCCAGATGCCGTCGGCCTGTATAGGCGATGCCATCCTTCCTGTAGTGGAGATGGCCAAGTAAAAGCATTTTTTGAGTGACAAATAAAGGTGGGGATTTTTATACCCCGCCTTTTTTTGTTTCTGTCGAAAATGCTTAACTTTGCATCAATCGAAAATACCTATCTGTACTACTGTCTTTATGTCTACAAATCCTTCATACCTTTCATCCTGTTGTCAGTATCGCTTAACAAATGTCTTCGGCAGTATTCTCTTCCTGCTGTTAGCATTACCTCAATGTCTTTATGCCCAATCTCCTTTGGCTGGAAGCATCAACCGTATGCGCATCCTCACGATGCGCGACGAGTTCCGGAGCCATCCTGCGAACTATTGTCGGGAGGTGAGACGTGGTGTGAAACCCTATATCGATGTCGTCAATAAGGTGCTGGTAGATACCGTCAAGTACAATCGGAGGCGTGACCAATTGATTCGGGACTTACAACAGAAGATAGACCACGCCAATGGTGCCCAGCAAAAATATACCATAGGCAAACAACTCTATACGCAATACCTCAACCTCAACTTTGAAACAGCCTACACCATAGCGCGCCAATGTGAACAATGGGCACGCCAGATGGATAGTCAAAACGATGTGGTGGAGGCGCAGGTGCTGCAAGCGCAGGCGTTTGCCAATAGTGGTTTCTTCCGGGAAGGGGCCGAAACCCTTGCCCGGCTTCATTTGGAAGGTTGTACCAAGGAAGTACAGATAGGCTATGTCATGACGATGTTCAACCTCGAGTTTGAGAACGGATTCTACATGCCCTACAGTTGTTTGCCCCACGATATCTATCAGGAACGTATGCAACAGTGCTACGCCAAGATGCAGCAACTGGTATCGGCCGACTCCTATCTCCTCGATGATATGCGGGTGAAGATGAGTTTCCATCAGACTAAATATAAGGAAGCGGTAGCGCAAAGCAAGATACTCCTTGCCAAACTTACGCCCCAGTCGCCTTACTATGCATACGCTTTGGGCAACATGGGGTACAACTATATGGGCATGGGCGAATATGTAGAGGCTGCCAAATGTATCAGCCAATCGGCCGAGATCGATATCAAGGCTGGTTCACTCACATATCCAGCCATGCGCAAGATGGCTGAACTTGCATTTATCGTGGGAGATGTGCCCAATTCCTACCACATGATCAATGTGGCGATGCGCAACGCTGAAATCAATCATTCACGTTATCGCTATGCGGAGATAGCCGCCAGTTATCCGAAGATAGACAAGGATATGTATGCTTATACCCAGCGTCAGACCACTTGGCTCACCATCGCCCTTGCGGTGCTTTTGGTGGTGACGGTGCTTTTGGTCGTCATTGTGACGGTGGTGATGAAGCAGCGACGGACACTCCATCGACAGAAGTCGCTCATCGAAACGCAAATGACCAAACTCTCTGACAAGAGCCAGCAAATAGAGTCTATCAATCGTGAATTGCTTGAGGCGGGCCATATCAAGGAGGTGGTGTTGGGCCAACTCATTGTAGGAAGCGCCAATCATCAGACTGCTATCATGAAGTTGCGCAAGGAAGTGCTGCGCCGTCTGACCATTAAGGACTACGAGGGGCTGCGCACGGTGTTCGATTCGCAGCGTGGCGAAGCCTTCGATATGTTCTATCAGTTGGACAAAATCCTATTGATGCTGTTCCCGCAGTTTGCCGAAAAATTCAACGGACTACTTCGCCCCGAATGTCGTCAGACCCTTAAACACAACGAGCAACTCACCACCGAGATGCGTATCTTTGCCTTGATCAGGCTGGGTATCACCAAGAATGAAGACTTGGCGCAGTCGCTCAGATACTCGGTCAATACCATCAAGAGTTACAAGACGCGTGTGATAGCGGCCTCACTGTACGATAAAGAAGAATTTTATCGTCGTTTGAACGAGGATGTTGCTACTTCGGAACAGTATTGAAGTATATTTGAAAGGATAGCGACAAAGTCTAAGTCGTTGGTTATTAGTGATATGGTATGTAGATGTGGTCTATATACCGTATATTTTTTGGGAAAGCGTTGCAGACGGCGTAATTTTGCCGTCGTAAGTTGAAAAGCAACTGATTTATTTTCTAATAACTAAAACCTATACGATTATGCGAAAACGACTTTGCCTCGTTTCTACATTGTTATTGGCGTTTGCCTATGCGCAAGCCAATGTCAATCGTCCCGAAAACAGCCTTGCTGAGGATACCACAAAAACCTCGGGTAGTGATCATGGTGTGATGCTCAATGCCAAGGATGCTACAGAGCCGCGTCAGGTGGAAATCGGACTTCCGATGAGTTATACCGCAGTGTCAGTGGATGGTTTGCCCGCTGTGTACTATTATTGGCCTAATACCACCAGCAATCACTGGCGCGGAGAACAACTTCTGGCCAAGCAGGGTCTGCAAAACATCTCCACCACCGCCATCCGCTTTGGCGAGATAGGTTATGGCGTAGACTCGTACATGGAGCGTGGAGGCGAGAAGTTTAAGGGAAAACTCAAGTATCAGACCAATACCTATGGCGCGCAAAACTTCGATCTCAATGTTTCGGGTAAGTTGGCCCGTAAAACCTATTATACCTTGAGTGCATACCAAAACTTCGATCCTGGAAGTTTCGACCTCAAATTCACCAATTATATCGATCGTGCACAGTTCTATACGGCCGGTATCACGCATCTGTTCAATCAGGACAAAGGCCGTTTCAGCGTGTTCTATAAATATAATGTCACCCACCCGTTGACCACTTCAGCCAACTATGCACCCTTCACCTATGACGGAGATGGCAAGGTGAGCGAAGTCAAGGGCTTCCGCATGGGGCGTGACAGTTATCTGCCCGTGGACGGAATGATGCAGTATCGCGATGTCAAGACTGGTGAGTTGGTCACCAATAACCTTTATGACATAGTGAAGGCCAAAACCCATGAGGCTACGGCTCTGCTCGATTATGATTTCAGTTCTACACTGTCACTGGCGCTCAAAGCCAAGGTGTCAACCTCTAAAGGTCACGGTGCCGACCAACTCACCATGGGATTCTATGAAAATGCCGATGCTACATATGCCGATACGGGCGAGAAGTATCACGGAAACATACAGCGTCGTTTGGCACAGATCAATGCTTTCACCGTCACGGATGCTATGCTCGTTGCTGAGATGACCAAGAAGACGAAGGCACACAAATGGGTGTTCGGTCTGAATGAACTCTATTCGTATATCGATTATGCCCGTAGTACTACGCAGTACTACCATGAGGTGGCCCCGAATCCTCGTAAACTGATCTATAATGGTCAGGAATATGCCAACCTCAATGGTTCTACTGAGTATGACCACGGTACGGAGAACAAGCTTGCCGTTTATGTCAGTGACACTTGGAAAGCCTCGCCAAGTTTTCGTATGAACTACGGTTTACGTCTTGAAATGTTCAACCTTGGTGTAGATTATATTCCCAACTCGCGCTTCAGTGATTTCTATCTCGGTGCCAAATACCAGGATGCTGACGGCAAATCACAGACCGTTGCCACCACGCATCACAGCAAGACCGGTCTCAACTATGCCGTTTCGGTGGCTCCAACCTATAACATCACGCACAACTTCGGCTTGACAGGTGAAATCAACTTCCTGCAGCAGTATCGCCACCTTGAGGCTTACTCCGGCACTACGCTGCCTTATTACGACCACCGCCCGTTTATACTGGGTCGCTTCGGTGTGTTCTACAACAGTGACTTTGTCAATGTGGTATCCGCTTTCACCTATGCCCGTCGTACCAACGACTACAGTCGTCTCACGGTGATGAGTGACAATCCTAACGAGGATCCCGTGATGGTAGGTGCATCGAGTGGTATTCAGACGATGGGTTGGACCACCGACGCCATGTTCACACCGTTCAAGGGATTCAAGTTCCATGTGATGTTCACGTACCAGAATCCCAAATACACCGGTTACAAGTTTTCTGCATTCAACAAGGAATACGACTTCAGCAACAAGACTGTGACCAAGCAGTCGAAGATTATCGTCGAACTTGATCCCAGTTATACCTATGACCGCTTCAATGTATGGGCTTCGTTCCGCTATTACGGTAAGCAGTATGCCAACGTGGGCAACTCCGTTTACTTCCAGGGACGATGGGAAACCTTTGCCGGAGCCAGTTACAAGGTCAACAAGTATTTCACGCTCAATGTCAACGTCGTCAATTTCCTCAACCAGACGGGAGCCCAAGGCACAATCCCTGGATCCGAACTTATCACCGACGGATCACGCTATGCGGGATCGCTCATGGCGGGAAACTATATCCGGCCGTTCACCGTGGAGCTTGGTGCGAAAATCAATTTCTAACGTATCCTATTTATCAATAATTGTATGAAAAAATATCTTTTTACTCTATTGGTGCTCTTTGCAGCATTGAGTGCCAATGCACAACAAAACATCTCGTTCCGTGAGGGCAAGTTGGTTTCGCCTCAGGTCAATGCAGACCATTCGGTCACATTCCGTCTGCAGGCTCCCAAGGCAAAGCATGTCAAGGTACTGGCCGACTGGGAACAGAATGGTGGCGTTGGCACTATGGCCAAAGGCAAGGACGGCGTATGGACATACACCACGCCCCAACTCACCTCAGAAATGTATACCTATCGTTTCGATGTAGACGGTGTGGTAAGTGTAGACCCTGTCAACCCGTTCACACGCCGTGATGTAGGCAACGTGTTCAGTATCTTCTATGTAGGCGACGGTTGCGCTGACGAATATCAGGTACACAAGGTTGCTCACGGACAAGTGCGTACGGTATGGTATCATTCCAATACGGTAGGTGAGGACCGTCGCATGAACGTCTATCTGCCGGCGTCCTACGGCAAGACGGAAGAAAAATACCCTGTGTTCTATTTGCTTCACGGTAGTGGCGGTGACGAGAATGCTTGGCTTGAACTGGGCAACATCGCACGCATCATGGACAATCTGATTGCTGAAGGAAAGTGCAAGCCGATGATTGTAGTTATGCCCAACGGCAACTTCGGCAAGACTGCTGCTGCAGGCGAGACTTACGAAAATCTCGACTACAAACCAGTGATGACCAATTTCCTTTCACACTATAAGGATGGCTTGTATGAGACCGCTTTTACCGAGATTGTCAACTATGTAGACGCAACATACAACACCATAGCAGACAAAGAACACCGTGCTATCGCCGGCCTCTCTATGGGCGGACTGCACACCTTGATGATTTCGGCCAACTATCCCGACCTGTTCAACTATGTTGGACTGTACTCTGCAGGAGTCGATTTTACACAAATCAAGATGGAAGAGATACCCGCTTATGCCAACTTGGACGCTAAATTGGCCACCCAAGCCCAGAAAGGGGTGAAACTTTACTGGATTGCTTGCGGCAATGCCGATCGTCTGATGTCTCACAACAAACTCTTGATGGAGCGTATGGACAAGGCCGGACTCAAGTATACCTTCCACGAAAGCAGCCGTGGACATCTGTGGAGCAACTGGCGTCAGTACTCCTTGCTGTTTATTCCGCAACTCTTCAAGTAATTCAGGGCGTGTTCTGAAAATCGGCTTTGATAGATTGCAGTGCTTTTTAGAACACGCCTTAATAGGTAGTTAGTGATGATTTTTATCGTCACAAAGTCTTCAAAAGGTAAGGGACGATGATTTTGAGATTTATTCCCAAAATCATCGTCCCTCTTGTTTTATGCATCCTTGTTGTGTCTTATTTCCAGTAGTCGGGCATGACGGCCCACAATATCAGGTAGACGATGCAGCCGCTAAAGGCGGTGAATATGGTGGCCAACAGATAGATGACCCTCACCAGTGTAGGGTCAAGGCCGAGAAAATCGGCTATTCCGCCGCAGACACCGGCGATTTTCTTGTCGGCAGAACGTCTCAGTTTGTTGCTCATTGCTATGGTATTATGTGGTGTTATATTGGTTTGACGCAGTAGGGTAGGGGTATGTTGCGGAGAAAATGCATTTCCTCGCTTTTCTTTTTAGGACATACCTATGTTGTCCCCGGAATTTGGGGAAATCAGTCATCTATGCCAAGCGGTGGGCTTATTCCATACCGGGCACATATCGGCTGAGGCTATTGATGACTTCCTGTCGGCTTGTTCCCTCGCGTATGACAATCATGATGGTGTCATCGCCGGCTATGGTACCGATGATTTCGGGTACGTTGCTGCTATCTATGTTGTAGGCGATGGCGCTGGCATAGCCCGGTCGGGTGCGTATCACACCGATGTTTCCCGAGAAATTGATAGATAGGTATCCCGGCATGTTGAGCATCTCGGTTGCAGCCTTCGGGTTGGGGATGCGTTTGTACATGGTCTCGTTGGGGAGTACATAGACATACTTGCCGTTCATACTGGCTGCTTTGGCCACTTTCAGTTGCTTCAGGTCGCGGCTCAGCGTGGCTTGTGTCAGTGCAAACCCTTCTTTTTGCAGTGCCCTCAGCAATTCCTCTTGGCTGCACATCTCTTGACTGGAGATGAGCATCTTGAGGGCTTCCATTCTGTCGCTTTTCACTTTCATATCTTCTTCTTTCTTATTTTGTATAAATATCCTTTTCGTGTGCAAATATAGATAATAATTTCTAAATTACGAACGGGAGATTTAATAAAAATGATGAAATGAGCTTCTGAATACTGAAAAATGTCAGGATTGTATGTATTTTTATGTAGTCACTCCATGCGTGATTTGTATAGGATGGTGCAATGTTGGCCCATAGAAACGGAAAAGGGCAACCGCTGCATATCTGTGCTTTGCGGTTGCCCTTTGTGGGTGGACAGGTCCTGAAAATGGGTTGGTGCCTGATGGTAAGGCTATTTTCGTGGACTATTTGTCTGTTCTGATTTCTACTGCTATTTTATTCGTTGCTTAGTCGCGGCTACGTCCGAAGATGCGGAGCAGGTAGAGGAAGAGGTTGATGAAGTCGAGGTAGAGTGTCAGCGAACCCATGAGGGCGAGTTTCTCTGTGCTGTCGTTCATCTCGTCGCAGGTGGCGAGCATATTCTTGATCTTCTGTGAGTCGTATGCGGTCAGACCTACGAATATCAGTACGCCTATATAACTGATGATGAGGTCGAAACCGGTGCTCCGCATAAACATGTTGACAATCGAGGCAATGATGAGTCCGATGAGTCCCATGAGGAGAATCTTGCCCATAGAGGTGAGATCGGTTTTCGTCGTATATCCGATGACGGCCATCGCACCGAACGTGCCGGCGGTGACCAGAAACGTCTTGGTGATGACGGTTGCCGAGAAGACGAGGAATATCGATGACAACATGGCTCCGTTGATGATCGAGTAGAGGATGAAGAGCATAGTGGCTGTGGTGAGCGACAGGCGGTTGATGGCTGCAGTCACGCCGATGACGATGGCAAATTCGGCGATGATCAGTCCCCACATGACGGCGCGGTTGCTATAAAGTGCCATCACGATGTTGGGCGAATTGGCAACGCCGTAGGCGGTCACTGCGGTGATGACGAGTGCCAGTGTCATCCATACGTATACCTTGCGCATGAGTGCGGGGAAAGCCGCGGAGAGCCATTTGTCGCGCTCTCTCGGCATGTTGTAGATTCTTTCTTGTTGCATGATAAGTATTGTTTTTGTTTCTTTTCTTTGCGGTTGCCGGTGTTGCGGCATCCCACAGTTGCAAATATATGAATTTACCTGTATATGCGCAAATGCCGTGCCATTCTTTTAGCGTTTTTTGTGTCAGTTTCCTTGTGGATAGGTGCGTTCGGAGAGATTTGCATGCTTTTTGTATAAAAATAGTATAGACTTGTCAGTTCGATTCGGTATTTTAATGAATTTTGTCTGTTCTTTCCCGTTTTTGTGAAAAAGTTTGTAATTTTGTCGCAGTCCAACGTGCTTTTCTGTCAAGATGGATTTGTGCGTGCCTTCTATACGGAGACGCTGGTGCCGTCATCTTGTCAGCCGGAATACCCCTTCCTTCTTCCTTGATGGAAAAACCGATACTTCACATAATCATTAATATTAAACCATTTTTTATGAAGAAATTCTATCTCAAGCACACATCTGTGGCGGGATGGCTCATGGCACTTGCGCTTGCATTGCCGCTCTCTGTTCATGCCCAGCAGAACGTGCGCCGTCCGCATGACGCTTCGCGTAGCGCTATGCCGAAGGCGAAACTGCAACTCAAGGAGACCGACGGCGCAGTGAAGACTGCGTACGGCATCCTCAGTTACGACGAGACCGACTCGAAGTACATCAACGGCCTGGTGTCCTTCCCGTTGGATGACGGCGGACAGTTTACCCATATCCGCCTCTTCGGTGACGCTACCCACGATGTGACGGCAGCCGCCTATGCCGAGGGATACTACTATATCGAGCGTACCGTTCTCGACGGTGAGACCATGGTGCCCGAGTCGCTCCTGCGCTACGACATCGACAACGACAAGGTTGATACGGTAGGTGCGCTCAACGGATTTGTACGTCACATCAACGACATGACGTACGACTATTCCACCAAGAAGATGTACGCCATCAACTGCCCCTACCAGAGCAACTCGGTACTCTACACCATCGATCTCAACACAGCCGAGAGTACCACGGTGGCAGCACTCGACAGTGCCTTCTTCACGCTGGCCTGTACTTATGACGGCCGTCTCTACGGTATCACCTTCCAGGGATATCTCTGTAGTATCGACAAGACGACGGGTGCGCTGACTACCATCGGACATACGGGTTATCATCCCACATACTTCCAAAGCATGGAGTTCGATCATGATACCGAGACGCTCTACTGGGCGGCCGACCTTCGTGAGTATGACACCCCTGACTTTATTGCCGAGGTAGATACGGCCACAGCCTTGGCCTATCCTATCGGACAGGTGGGCGACGGTCCTGAGATCGCCGGCCTTTACATCCCCTTCTCCGCTTCTGCTATCGGTACACCTGCTGCTGCCGATGACTTCACGGCCACGGCTGATGCCAACGGAGCCAACCAAGCCGTCATCACATGGACCAACCCCTCCAAAACCTATGACGGCAAGCCGCTCTCCGATCTGACCAAGGTGACACTCTATCGCAATAAGGAAGTAGTCAAGGAGTTCACCGACGTGACGCCGGGTGCGTCTATGTCTTATACCGATGCTACCGAGAGCGGTATGGGACAGTTCTACAACTATTCTCTTGTTGCCACAAACGCTACAGGCGATGGTGCCGAGGCCAAGAGCAGAGTATTTGTCGGACACGACATTCCCGCCGCTGTCGGCGCCCTTCAACTTACCCAGCCTGCCTACGATGAGGCCGACCTTTCGTGGGATGCCGTGACATCAGGTGTCAACGGAGGCTATGTCGACAAGGCGTCGCTCGTATACTCAGTGGTACGTATGCCCGGCAACAAGGTGTTGGCCTCCGGACTCACCGATACCCAGTATGCCGACAAGAACATCACTCCGGCACAACAGTACTACTATATTGTCAAGGCTACCAACGCCGATGGCGAGAGCGAGTCGGTGCAGACTACTCCGCAGGTGATGGGCCCGACTTACGGCATGCCTGTCGACTTCGACTTCACTTCTTCCGCTACGGATGACTCATGGACGATTGTCGACGGCAACGGTGACGGCTATGCATGGATGTGGACCACCACTTCCTCTGGCAAGGTGATGGGCCACCAGGCTTCCAATACTGCCGTGGCCGACGACTGGCTCATCTCTTACTACATGCCGTTTGAGCAGGGCGTGCGCTATCGTCTTGACTTCGATGTGCATGCGTACAGTGCCGACCATGTAGACTTCTATCTGCTCGACAAAATGGACTACACTACTCCGCTGCAGACCGTCTCCTCTTATGATTTCCAAGGCAACAAGGACATCAAGCATCATATCGTCTCCTTTACTGCCAACCAAAGCGGTATGTACAATCTTGCCCTGCATGCCACATCTCCCATGCGTGCCGACTGGCTGGAGATGTACAATCTCAACGTGCGCAAGGCTGAGACCTACAACCTGGCTGCCCTCTCGCTCTCGGGCGAATCACAGCCGATGATAGGCAAGGAGAGTACCTATACCATCACCGTGGAGAATCAGGGTGTGAACAAGATCTATGCCTTCCGCGCCATCCTCAAGGATCATGAAGGCAACGAACTGGTACACAAGGATGTGGCCAAAACCCTTAATGCCGGTGAAAAAAGAGACGTGGAACTGGCTTGGACTCCCGCTGACAAGACCGTGTCCTCACTCATCGGTGAGGTGGTACTCATGGGCGCTACCGACGAGTATGCTGCCGACAACCAGACTGACTCGCTCGTGCTCAGCATCCGCGATGCCTTCGACGGCGACGTTGTGGCTATCGGTACGACATCGACCACGTCGTCTTCCTACGCTCCGTTTGACTTCTCCAACCAGCACGCTGCTGCGCTCAGCATCTATTCTGCCGACGAGATCGGTTTGACCGAGGATGCCTACATTACCAAGGCTGCTTGGCTCTACGATGCCCTGTCGCTCACCTATAAGGATGTAGTAGACGCTCCCATCAAGGTCTACATGGCCAATACCGATGAGATCGCACCTACCGACTGGATTCCCGAGGACGAACTGACTCTCGTCTATGACGGTACGGTGAATATCACCCGTGCCACTTCCGGCGAACTGACTCTGCCGCTTGCTACTCCTTTCGCTTACAAGAGCGGAAAGAATTTGGCCGTGCTGACTACCGTTGACTGCTCGGAGTACTATCCCTACATCTCTTTCACACAGTATACGAGTCCTGTTTCCGGCAACTGTGCCTTCGAGTGGGGTGCCTACTATAGTTCTACCGGATTTGACTTCACCCAGACCGGACACAAGGACTGGTACACGCGTATGCCGGCCGTGATGCTCTACATGAGCACGACCGTTCCTACTGGTATCGGCTCTGTCACCAATTTTGGTGATGCCGACTACGAACTCTACGACCTTTCCGGTCATAAGGTGGCTGCAGGACAACTCAGCAACGGTGCTGTACCTTCCTCTTCGCTTGCATCCGGTGTTTACGTCGTGAGCGTCAAGAAAGACGGAAAACGTGAGACGATGAAAATCTGCGTACGCAAGTGATGCTGATCTGACTTCATTATAACCTAAATGGAGAGGGGCTGTGCCAAAATAGGCATAGCCCCTTTCCTTTATATGTGAATGTATGTTATCTGACGCAATCCTCTTCAACCCGAACATACGGCCAAAAATAAAGCGCATATCCATATCAAATAATTTTGAACACCTACTTATGGCTATATTTGAATTATTATCCTTAACTTTACACCGTGCTTTGCGAAGTATCGCTTTGCGCAGTCTGAAAACCTGTTGAAAAACCGAAATCGTACCATAATGATGCAAAAACCTGTTTTTTGTTCGGCGGCACTTGTGGGGCTGCTGTTTTGTACGTCGCTCTCTGCGACCCCTCCTGTAAAATCGACAAGAACCAAGGGCGTGAAGTCTACGCCCGCCATCATCCAGCGCAGCGAGTTCTCGACGTCTTGGGTGGAGGACCAAACCAAGTATGAGGACAACAAGGAAAAGGCCCATGCTACCTACATCCCGTATTCTTCTTATGAGGCGATGACCGCCGATGGATACTATGCCAAACCTTGGGTTACTCCCTCTCGTGCCGACTATGTGTCGCTCAACGGTCAGTGGAAATTCCATTATACGGCCGACTGGAAGTCGACCGCTGTTCCCGGCGAATCCGAATTCTACGGCGATGAGGCCGATGTGAGCGGTTGGGACAATATCACGGTGCCGCTCAACTGGGAAATGGCCGGATACGATGTGCCCGTATATAATAATGTAGGTTATCCTTTCAAGAACAACCCTCCCTATATCGAAGCCATCAAAGACAACTTCGATGCCAATCCTGTCGGTTCGTACCGCCGCACATTCTCCCTTCCCGACGGATGGGACAAGAAGCGTGTCGTTTTGCATTTCGACGGCGCGTGCAGTGCCATCGTTGTTTGGGTCAATGGTCAGTATGTAGGTTATTCGCAAGGAGCCAATACCGATGCCGAGTTTGACGTCACTCAGTGTGTGCGCAGTGGGGAGAACAACGTCTCTGTGCGCTGCTACCGATGGAGCGATGGTTCTTATCTTGAAGGACAGGATATGTGGCACCTTGGCGGCATCCACCGCGATGTCTATCTCGTAGCCACTCCCAAAACTTACGTCCGCGACCACTACATTACAGCCCAGTTGAGCGATGACTACACGTCGGCCTCGATGAACGTGTCGCTCGACTTCCACAAGACCGAGGCCTTGTCGTCTGCCAAAAGTGTTGAAGTTTCGCTCATCGATGCTGACGGACATGCTGTTGCCCAAAAGACGGTCAACCTGTCTATGGCTGCACGCGAAAATGACAAACAGGTGGACGTGACTTTCGACGGACTCACAGGCCTCACTCCGTGGAGTTCCGAGCATCCGTATCTTTACACGGTGGCCGTGCGTCAGCGTGATGCGAAGGGCAACGATGAGATGGTGTTCTCGACCAAGTACGGTTTCCGCGATGTGCGCATTGTCGGCCGTCTGGTCTATGTCAACGGCAGGCGTGTCTTCTTCAAGGGTGTCAACACGCAGGACATCCATCCACTCTATGGCCATGCCATCGATGTTCCGACGATGTTGCGCGATGTGCAACTGATGAAGCAGGCCAATGTCAATACCGTCCGTACCAGCCACTATCCCCGTCAGGCGAAGATGTATGCCATGTTCGACTACTATGGACTCTATTGTATGGATGAGGCCGATGTGGAATGCCACAACAATCAGTCGCTCTCCAACAATCCAACGTGGCAATCTACCTATCTTGACCGTACCGAACGTATGGTGCTGCGCGACCGCAATCATCCGAGCATCGTGTTCTGGTCGCTGGGCAACGAGGCCGGCGGCGGTGTCAACTTTGAGGCGACCTACAACCGTGTGAAGGAACTCTGTCCCGGACGCGATGCCATCGTACACTATGAGGGCGACAACCACGGCGCAAAGTCTTCTGACCTTGGCTCGGATATGTATCCGCGCATTGATGTGGTGCGCAGCCAGATGGACGGATTGAATGGCAAACCTTACTTCATCTGCGAGTATGCGCACGCGATGGGTCAGGCCGTTGGCAACCTGCAGGAATACTGGGATCTTATCGAGCAGAGTAGCGGTATCGTCGGCGGTTGTATATGGGACTGGGTTGACCAAGGCCTCTATGATACGCGCCGCATCAAGGCTGGCCTTCCGCTTACCGATTCTGCAACCGGTTTGCGCTATTACACCTCGGGTTACGACTATACCCAACTCAACAACGGTGTCGAGGGATTTCAGGGCGACTTCATGAGCAACGGCATCATCACCCCAGGACGTGAGTGGACACCCAAACTCACTGAGGTGAAGTATGTCTACCGTCATGTCGACCTCGTGTCTTTCGCCGATAAGCAGTTGACCCTCAGAAACAAGTATGCCTTCACCGATATCTCCGATCTGCTCTCGCTGCGGTATGCGGTGCTTCGCGACGGTGTCGAGGTAGAGCATGGTCAGACCGCTCTGCCGTCTGTTACTCCCGGGAAGGAAGGCAAGGTCTATGTACCCTATACCACGGAGGTAGAAGATGGTCACGAATATTTCATCACATTCTCACTCTGTCTCAAGGCCGATGCATCGTGGGCTCAAAAAGACTATGCGCTTGTGCAGCAGCAGTTTGCACTTGCCACCGATGGTCATTCCGCTTGCGCTTCGGCCGCCGACCCGACCTTTGTTTCTCGCTCGCACGGCCGCCTGCCTCTTTTGCAGGAACGGGGCAAACTGAAAGTGCGTGGCAACGAGATTGTCGGCGACGGTTTCAGTCTCGCCTTTGCAGAAGACGGCACCCTTGCTTCATGGAAATATCAAGGACAGGAAATCGTTGTTCCCAACCAAGGACCCGACTTCAATGGCTTCCGCCGCATCGCCAATGACAATGTCAGTCTGGGCGCTACCTCGGGCATCGCATCCAACGAAAACAAGGAGACGGCCGCCCTCACGGGCACCAAGATGATGATCTCCGCTCCCCGTCGCGTAGGCAAGAATGTCGTCGTGCAGACCTCCGTTTCCAATGGTACCGACACTCACATCCTTACCTATACCGTCTATCCCAACGGTGTGGTCGATATGAAGGCCGATTTTGAAAACTCTTCTTCCGATACCCGCCGTATTGGGCTCTCCATGCAGTTTGCCCCCGGTCTTGAGCAGGTGGAGTACTATGCCAAGGGTCCCGAAAGCAATTATATCGACCGTCTGCGCGGTTCGCTCTTCGGACGCTATCATACCACTGTCAACGGAATGTTTGAGGAGCAGAGTGCCCCGCAGACCATGGGCGACCGTCAGGGCTTGCGCGACCTGACCCTCAGTTCCGACCAATTGTCGCTCCATGTGCAGACCGAGGGGCTTGTTGCCTTCTCGCTCTCGCATGTCGACGATGCCCAGTTTGACTACGACGTGTTCTATGGCCGCAAGCATCCTTACGATCTGACCAGACATCCGCAAGTGTTTGCCCATTTCGACTATTGGCAGCGTGGCATCGGCAATCATAGTTGTGGCGGAGATGCCGTTCTCGACCAGTATCGTTGTCCGGTAGGCCAACATTCGTTCACCCTGCGTTTCACTCCGTCGGTGAAATAGCCGCATATACCTGAAGTAGGGTAGACCCGTCAAAAGTATTCCGCAGTTTTGCAAAGTGTGTACTGCCGATACTTTTGGCGGGTCTATTCTTTTTGCCGTGTTTTTCTTGTTCTATTTCCCATTTTTTCATCTTCCATTTAGTCTTCGGCCTTGCATACTCGAGTATTCGGGCCGAATACCGTAGTATTAGAGGCCGAATACCGCAGTAGTTTGGCCCGAATACTGTGGTGTGCAAGGCCGAGGACTCGAGTATTTTGGCCTCGCGGACAGAGCAGGATAGTTTTTCCGGCTTTCGGGTTCGGTCTGGTTTGTTGTTTGCGCGCACACAAATGCAGTCGGTGTTCCTATATATTATAATGTGTAACGGGGTTTTATTTGCAAACAAGTGTTAAAATCCGATATTTTCAGCATATTTTTCCCGAAAACATTTGGTGTGAGAGCGAAAAAGCCATA
>CAVCSC010000025.1:0-36796 GCA_963604975.1 Lachnospiraceae bacterium
CGAGCAGCGTGAGGGCTGAAAACAATATCTTTTTCATAGTGTGTGATGGTTGTTGGTCGTGTGGTGCCTGCCGCCGGAATGGAGTGTATAGCGACCTGGGACGGACGCTATACACTCCATACCCGGCGGCAGGGCGGGCGTTACTGTTCGGCCACGATCATGGTCCAGTACTTGAGTTGCGGCACGGTGAAGACCACATAGTCGCCCTCTTGCCGGAAGGTGAGCGTCTCGGGTGCGCCGCCGATGCGGTCGGGCGATGCGGCCCAGAGTTTCTTCACACCCTTGGCGCGGAGACGCAGGGTCATGTCGCTGACGGTGCTGGGCTCGGGCTGTGTGCCGTCCATGTCGCGCCAACTGAGACTGTTGGCCTGACTGAAGTTGAGCAGGTGTACCACGAGGCGGCTGTCGGTCTGACGGGCGAGGGTGGTGACGGTCTTCAGTCGTGGCGGCCAGGCGTTGAGCGTGACACCGCTCTTGGAGGTGGCGATGTCGGCCGTGGTCTCGGTGGCAGGGTCGCGCAGCAGATTTTGATAGGCCGTGAGGAAGTCGTAGTAGGCGATGATGGCCGTCTGCAGGCTGTCGCTCATCTGGATGTCGGCGTAGGGGAAATACTCGGAGGAGAGCATGTGGCCGTCGCCCAGTTCGAGGTGGGAGGCACCGAGGGCAAACATGACGGCATCGGTGAGCAGTACGCCCGGCGCATTGAAGTAGGGCTTCTTGTGGCCATAGTCCATGTAGGCGGCGTAGACCTGTCCGAGATGAGTGCCGGCCCATGTGCGGTTGTTGTGGAGGATGTCGTGCAGGTCGGCAAACTGGTCTTCACCGCTCCACAGTTCGGTATACATGAAGTCGATGTCGCCCGTCTTCACGATCTTCTCCGACCCGTAGTTGGAGACGGCGTTCATGACGAGCCGCTTGTTTGGGTGGTGCTCCTTCATGGCCTTGATAAACGAGGCGTAGGCACTGGGGAAGTTTTTCACACTGCCGTAGTAGTCGTAGTCGGTGCCGCGGTTGCCGAGTTGGTCGATGTGGAAACCGTCGAAGTCGAGGGCGGTGTATACCTCGTCGTTGCGGTCGCCGAGGTATTTCTGCCAGTCTTTGTCGGCGGGGTCGACAAGGTAGATGTCGCTCTTCCAACTCTTGGAGAGTTGATGGCGGTCTTTGTTGGAGTGTGTGGCGTCGGTGAAGATGTACCACTGTTCCTGTACGCCGTCGTCGGCAGCGTCGTCGAGAGCACCATAGCAGAGGTTGTAGAACATGGTCTTCATGCCCAGGGCGTGGCTCTGTGCGATGTAGTCCTTGACGACGGCGGTCGAGATGTCGCGGTTGGCGATGTCCTTGTAGGTGTCGAGCAGATGGCCAGGCGTGCCGCCGAGGGGCCAGTGGTGCTTGTTCTGCCAGTCGTAGAACTGCAGTCCGTTGATATGGCAGCGGGAGAGCAGATCCAGTTCGTCACTGATGACACTGGAGGTCTTGCTCGCGTCGTAGGTAGAGATAAATCCGTAGCGCGGGTAGCGTGCCCAGTCGCTCGACACATCGACGGCCACGGTAGCGTAGACGGTCTCGGCAGAGGAGGCATCGGCGGTATAGATGTCGGCCATGTAGCCGGTGTAGTCGGTCTGCGGTACGGTCCATGTCCAGGTAGAGGCGGCGAGGGTCTCGTCGGCAATGACGTCGCTGCCGTGGCGGTAGCGCACGCGGGCCGAGGCAGGCAGGGTGCCAGAGAGGGTGAAGGTGACGGTCTGTCCGGGACTGTATACGGCCTTGTCGGTGGCGGCGTAGAGTGGGTTGGCGGCAGCAGTGGTGCGCACGGCGGGGGACAGTATTTCGGTGGGCACGGTGGCCGGGTCGTTGTATGAGGTGACCTCGTCGCTGCAGGCCAGAAGCAGCAGCGGCATAGTCAGAAGAAGGGATTGCATTTTCATAAGGGTTTTTAGTTTTTCGTTATGGTGACGGTTTCGTGGAGTTGGTCGAGCGTGATGGTGTAGGTGCCCGAGGAGAGTATCTTCCACTTGTAGTCGAGGTCGCCGACATTGACGGTGAGGTACTGCGACTTGAAGGTATCGTCGCTCTTGTCGACAAAGAGCATGTGCTCGGCGGCGCCGGTGGGTTCGGCACTCGGGGTGGCAGCCATAAACCAGGCACCGTTCCAGTCGCTCTGACGGTCGCAGGAGAACT
The DNA here is from genome assembly GCA_963604975.1 of Lachnospiraceae bacterium. GTDB lineage: Bacteria > Bacteroidota > Bacteroidia > Bacteroidales > Bacteroidaceae > Prevotella. The sequence goes on from CAVCSC010000025.1 coordinate 2,179, forward strand.
TGAGTTCGCCGGCGCTGAGCGGTCCGGTCCAGGTGAGGATGTAGGGACTGTCGCCTGCCTGCATGGGTGTGGCGTTGCCCAGATCCCAACCGTTGGGTGTGGCGTCGCCTACGAGGTAGATGGTGGCGTAGGGAGTGAAGGGTCGCATCATCATGCGCTCCTTGCCGGTGCGTATGTCGACACATATCTTATAGGCACATCCGGTCTCGCTGTCTTGCAGGTACCACTTGTTGTCAGGGTCGTAGCCGGCGACGAGCGACATGTCTTGGTCGGTGTAGGGCGCATTGGCCTGGGTAGCCTTGTACATGTTCTCCCATGAACCTTCGGCGGTACCAAACTTGAACTCGCCGCCCACACCCTGCTCAAAGGCGTATCCGAGACGGAAGAGGAAGGGGTCGACGGCATCCTGGGTCATCTCGACAAATCCCCATCCGGTAGCGTTGCCCACGAAGAAGAGGCGGTCGAAGGCAGGCTTGAGTCCGTCGGTCTTGGCGATGGTGACGGTAGAGTCGAGCAGCGAGACGGTGACCTTGTAGTCGTGCGACTCGTCGATGGTCCACTTGCCGTCGGGCTGGTCGTCGGAGGTGCGGAGCACGGGGCGGCCGTTGTCGTCGCGGTTGTAGGAGGGGAGGAACTGTCCGCGGGTGGTGATAAACTTGAGTTCGCCCGGGGTGAGCACGCCTTCCCAAGTGAACTCACCGTTGGTGGTGCGGGTCATGGCCGTGGCGTTGTCAGCGCTCCAACCGTTGGGTGTGGCATCGCCGATGAGGTAGAGCGTGGAGGTGACGGGCGTGTAGGGTGTGGCCGAGAAAGCCACGGTAGCCGTCTGTGTCTCCTCGGTGCCGCTGACGAGGGCGGTCACGCGGGCCTCGATATTGGCGGGTTGTCCGGCGGTGCCGCCCATCTTGTCGAGGATGATATTGTTGAGGTTCTCTACGTTGATGCTCCACGAGTAGGTCTGGGTCTGCTCGTCGACCACGGTGTAGGGCTGGGCAAAAGCGGTGCCGGCCTTGGCCAGTTCGAGGCGGTAGGCGATACGTGCGCCCGTGCCGTAGTTGTGGCCGGTGGTCCAGTTGAGCGTGACGGCGTCGCTGGCGTGGAGGGTCTCGTCGAGAGCGGTGACGGCCTGGTCGGCGGTGATGGTGAGCTGGTCGCGTCCCTTGTCGGTCTCGCCGTAGTCCTGGTCGGAGCAGGCCGTGAAGGCCACGGTGCCGAGCAGCAGGGCCAGGAGGGTATATAGGTGATGTCTCATAATAGGCTTGTATATGTATGATGTACTGGTATGAAAGATTTTTTTGGGGGCGGCGGGTTCTGAAAAAAGGTCTGTTGCGGGAGTACTTTTTCAGGACCCGCCTGGTGATAGTTCCCTGTCCGGCATCAATAGCCGGGGTTCTGGGTCATGAGGCTGTTGGCGTCGATCTCGGTCTGCGGTATGGGGAAGAGCAGGCGGTCTTTGGTGACGCGCGACTTGCCGATGGAGTGGAGGAACTTCAGGGCGTACTGTCCGTGGTCGAGACGTATCATGTCGAACCAGCGATGACCCTCGAAGGCCAGTTCTATGCGGCGCTCATGGATGATCTTCTCGCGCATGTCGTCTTGTGAGAGTCCGGAAACGTCGGGCAGACCGGCACGGCGGCGCACGGTGTTGAGCGGTGCGGCGGCATCGGCGGTGCGTCCCATCTCGTTGAGGGCTTCGGCCTTCATGAGCAGCACGTCGGCGTAGCGGTAGACCACAAAGTTGGCTGCCGAGGTGTTGTAGTCGGGCGATATCGTCTTTGACACGAGAAACTTGCGCACGTTGTAGCCCGTGGTAGAGTAGGTGCTCTTGTAGGCCATGCCGTCGAAGTCGGGGCAACCCTCGTAGAGCACGGTGAGGTCTTTGCGCAGGTCGCCGTCCTCATACTGCGACATAAACTCCTCGGTGGGCTGGTTCCAGCCGTAGCCGCCGGCCACGAACCCGGAGTTGCGCGGGCCCATGAAGGTGGAGAGCCAGCTCGACTGCGTGTCGCCCCAGAAGTTGTACTCGGTATTGCCGGAGTACTGCACCTCGAAGATCGACTCGGCACCGTTGTTGACGGTAGCGTCGAAATTGTCGATGTAGGCACACTTGTTCAGGTCGTAGCCCAAGGCGGTGACCTGGTCGCAGAGGTCGGCTACCTTCTGATAGTAGGCGGTGTTGTCGGGGGCGAGGGTGAGGTAGATGTCGGCGAGCATGGTGTAGGCAGCGTCGCGGGTGGCGCGGCCGAGGTTGTTGTCGTCGTACTCCGACTTGGTGGGCAGCAGTTCGGCGGCCTTCTCCGCGTCGGCGATGATCTGCTTGTAGACCTCATCGGCCGAGTTGCGGGCGATGGCTGTATTGTCGCCGGGCTTGAAGGGGACGAGGCGGAGCGGCACACCGCCGTAGAGTCTGACGAGCACATAGTAGTAGTGGGCGCGCAGGAAGTAGGCTTCGCCGAGCGAGCGGGCCTGCAGGCTGCCCTTGGTGAGGTCTTTGTCTTCGAGGGCACTGATGAGGATGTTGCACTGTCCGATGCCCACCCAAGGCGAGCGCCACATGTAGAGCGCCATGCCGTTGTCGCTCTGTGTGGTGAAGTTGGCGGCCTGTACCGTTTCGAGACCGTCGGTACCGCCTCCGGCGCCGACAACGCTATTGCCGGCCACGATGTCGAGCGACCAGATGCGCTGGTTGTACATGTTGGACGACTGCAGGGGGCGGTAGCAGGCGTTGGCCATGGCTACGGCCACATCGTCGTCGATGGCCGTCTCGGGGTCGACGGTGTTCTTGGGGTGCTTCTCAAGGAAGTCAGAACAGGAGCAGAGCGCACCTGCGGTGAGGAGGCAGAGCGCCAGCGATATGATTTTTTTCATGATGGTGCGTGGTTTAGAAGTTGACGTTGAGCCCGATGTTGAACGTGCGCGATACGGGATAGTTGGAGAGGTCGATGCCGTTGGTGCCCACCTCGGGGTCGAAGCCGGAGTAGCCGGTGATGGTGGCGACATTCTCGCAAGAGAGGGTGATGCGTGCCGAGGTCATGGTGAGGTGGCGCAGCCAGGTCTTGGGCAGGTCGTAGGAGAGCGAGATGGTCTTGAGGCGCAGGTAGGAACCATCCTCGACGAAGCGGTCGCTCACGCGGTTGTTCTGGTTGGGGTCGCCGTAGACGGCGCGCGGCATGGAGTTGCTCGTGCCTTCGCCCTGCCAGCGTGAGAGTACGTCGGTCATCTGGTTGTAGGCGGCCGACATGCCGGTGAGGTCGATCTTGTTGGCATTGAAGATCTTGTTGCCGGCTACGCCCTGGAAGTAGATGCCCAGTTCGAATCCCTTCCACGAGAGGGTGTTGCCCATAGAGAAGATGTGGGTGGGGTTGGGGTTGCCCAGCACGGTACGGTCGTCGTCGTTGATGACACCGTCGTTGTTGAGGTCCTTGAAGCGGATGTCGCCCGGTTCGGCGCCCGACTGTATGGCGTGCTGCTCCACCTCCTGCTGGTTTTGGAAGATACCGTCGGTGACGTAACCGTAGAATACGTTGATGGGGTAGTTGTTGGCCAGCATGGTGACGTAGGAGTTGTTGATCATGTTGATGTAGTAGGGCACGTCACTGTTGAGGCTGCGTATGCGGTTGCGGTTGTAGGTATAGACGATGTTGGTCTCCCAGCGCAGGGGGCGGTCGATGTTGACCGTGGAGAGGGTCACCTCGAAGCCCGTGTTGCGCACCTTGCCCGCATTGGTGTAGGTGGTGGAGGTATCCTCAAATCCCGAGGTGATGGGGATGGAAGCCTTGACGAGCATGTCGGTGGTGTTCTTGATATAGTAGTCGAACGACAGGTGTACGCGTGAGGCGAAGAGGGTAGCGTCGATACCGATATTGGTCTGTGCCACCTGCTCCCAGTGTATGTTGGGGTTGGCCAGGGTGGTGGAGACGAGGGCCGACTGCTCGGTGTCGGTCTTGCCGAAGGGGTAGACGCCGGTGTCGTAGGAGGCAAGGTAACTGTAGTTGCCTACGCTGGCCTGGCTACCGGTGACACCGTAGCCCACGCGCAACTTGACGTCGGAGACTACCTTGTTTTCCGGGAACCACGACTCCTCGGAGGCACGCCATGCGAATGATACGGAGGGGAAGGTACCCCAGCGGTTGTTGCTGCCGAAGCGACTCGAACCGTCGCGGCGCAGGGTGGCCGTGAGGAGGTAGCGGTCGGCATACTCATAGTTGAGTCGGGCCATGTAGGAGAGCAGTGCCCACTCGGTCTCGTTGCCACCGATGGAGTACATCTTCTGTCCGTTGTCCATCTCGTGTACACCGGCATAGGCGAAGACATTCTTTTGGGCGTTGAGATAGTCGAAGTTGTTCCACTGGGCCGACGTACCGGCCATGAGGCCTACATGGTGCTTGCCGGCGAAGGTGTGGTCGAAGAGGAAGTAGTTGTCCCAAAGGTAGGTGAACGACTTGTTGTCGCTCTTGTAGCGGCTGCTCTCCTCTACGGGCGAGGCTTTCCAGGCGTACTTGGGCGTGTAGTTGTCGTAGTACCAGAACTTGGCGTCGAGGCCGAAGGTGCTCTTGAACTTCAGCCAGCGGGTGAAGGCTATCTCGGCGGTGACATTGCCGAGGAAGTTGTAGCCGCTGGTCTTCTGACTGTCGGTCTGGGTGGGTCCGATGGGGTTGCGTATGCTACCGTACCAAAGGGTGTTGCCTTCGGGTCCCGACCATTCGCCTGTCTCGTCCTTGACGGCCACGACGGGCAGAGAGCGGTAGGTGTTGCCCAGGTCGTAACTGCCCTGCTGCTTGCGGTCGGCCGAGACGGTGACGTTGGTCGACATCTTGAGCCAGCGCAGCACCTGTGCGTCGGAGTTCTGCTGGAAGGTGAAGCGGCGATACTTGACGCTGCTCACGATACCCGTCTGGTCGAGCAGACCGCCAGAGACGTAGTAGTGGGCCTTGTCGCTTCCGCCGGAGTAACTGACGGTGTAGTTCTGCATGTATCCCGTGCGAAACAGTTCGTCGATCCAGTCAGTGCCGGTGCCGAGCGAGGAGGGGTCGGTCCACTCGGGGTTGGTGGCATTGCCCGAGGCCGACATCATCTCGTTGTTGAGGGCGGCATACTGCGAGGCGTTGAGCATCTTGGGCAGACGGGTGGCGTTCTGCACGGCGAGGTTGGCCGAGAAGGAGAGTTGGCCCTTGCCCTCACGTCCCTTGCGGGTGGTGATCATGATGACGCCGTTGGCACCGCGCGAACCGTAGATGGCGGTGGCTGAGGCATCCTTGAGCACGTCGAGACGCTCTACGTCGGCCATGTTGATGGCGTTGATGCCCAGGTCGGTGGGGATGCCGTCGATGACGACGAGCGGGTCGCAGTTGTTGATCGAACCGAGTCCGCGCACCTTGATGGAGACGTTGTCGCCCGGCTTGCCGGCGTCGACCACCTGCAGACCGGCAATCTTGCCCTGTATGGCCTGTCCGATGTTGGCCACGGGCGCATCGGCGATATCCTTGCCCGAGAGCGAGCCGACGGCGCCGGTGAGGTCTTTCTTCTTCATCACGCCGTAGCCCACGACGACCAGTTCGCTGAGCGTGTGTACATCTTCGCTCAGCACGATGTCGAGGGTCTGCTTGCTCCCGACGGCTACGGTCTTGTCGCTGTAGCCCACATAGGAGATGACGAGGGTGGCGTTGTCGGGTACGGACAGCCGGAAGTGGCCGTCGATGTCAGATACGGTGGCATTGGAGGTGCCCTTTTGTTTGATAGAAGCACCGATGACGGTTTCGCCCGATGCGTCACGCACGGTGCCCTGTACGGTACGGCTTTGTGCGAGTGCCCCAAGTGGCGTCATGGCGAGCATGAGACAGGTGGCCAGCACTGCGGCAGGGCGGCGATGGTTGTAATGTGTCATAGATATGGTTTTTAGTTATTTTTTTTGATAAAGGCTCTATATTATTTTAGGATTCGCCTGATTTATTTGGCGTAGCGCACCACGATGCGGCGGGCCGTAGCGCAGTCGGCCTCGGGTATCTCGACGGTGGCGCAGTGTTTGTCGGCATCGTAGGCTACGCTGACGGTCTTGCCGTCGACGGTGGCCGAGAGCGGACGGGCGCTGCCCAGCACCTGGAGGGTGTAGGAACGGCGGGCGGGAGCCTTGGACGATACGCCCTGGCGGGCGGCGATGGTGTAGACGGTGCGGCCGCGGCCCTGCTTCTGGGTCAGGGCGGTGGTGGCGTAGTGGGTGGCGTAGTCTACGTTGTCGCCGTCGTCCTCATAGAGCGATGCACTGCCGTCGGCACCGGCCACGGCCTGCAGTATCAGGTGAGAGGGACGTGAGGTGACGTGCATCACCGTGTCGGGCAGACAGGGGATGACGGCTCCCTGACGGATGAAGTAGGGTATCTGACTGTCGGTGAAGGCCATCGTGCGCTCGCACGGCCCTACTATCGTCTCGCCTGTGGCCACGCTCCACCACTGGCCTTCGGGCAGCCATACGGTCTTGCGGGTCAGACGGTCGGCATCGGGCTTTGTCGTGATGGGCGCTACGAGGATGTCGTCGCCGAAGAAGTACTCGCTGTCGTAGGTGTAGGTCTCTTCAGCCTCGGGATAGTCGTAGTAGAGCGGACGGCAGATAGAGATGCCCGTGTCGTAGGTCTTGCGGGCCATGGTGTAGATGTAGGGGAAGAGCGAGTAGCGCAGGCGTACGGCCTCACGCATCTTGGGGAAGTTGGGGAAGTGCCACATACGGCGCTCTATGCGCGGGTCGTTGGTGGCGTGGGTGCGGAAGATGGGGGTGAACACGCCGAACTGTATCCAGCGCAGCACAAGGTCGGGGTCGTTGACCATCTCCTCGGTGGTGAAGGCGTGGCCGCCGAGGTCGTGTCCCCAGTAGCCGTAGCCTACGTTGGAGGCGGTGGCGGTGAAATAAGGTTCGAAGCCGAGGGCATCGTAACTGATGAGGGCATCGCCCGAGAAACCTATCTGATAGCGGTGGCTGCCCATGCCGCCCCAACGGTGGAAGATGAGCGGACGGCGGCCGGGTCGCTTGGCGGCCTCATTGTAGAAGACGTGGTTGCACCAGAAGGTCTCGCCCAGTGCGGGGGTGAAGTGGCTGGTGAGGTGCTGCTGCCAGTCCATCCACCAGAAGTCTACTCCTTCGGCCTCGTGCTCGCGCAGGATGCGGGTGAAGAGGGAGGTGGTGAAGTCGGGATAGTCCATGGCCCAGGCGATGCGCCGTCCGCCGTCGGTGAGGTAGCGGCCGTTGAGGTCGGCCTTCATAGCGGAGAAGTACTGGGGCGACTCGATACTGTCGACACCATCGGCGGGATGGAGGTTGAGCGCCGTGTGTAGTCCGCGGTCGTGTATCTCGGAGAGCAGTCCGGTGGGGTCGGGGAGGAGGTTGTAGTTCCATGACCAGCCTGTCCATCCGCCGCGTCCCTCAGACTGGCTGGTGGCCTGACCGTTCCAGTGCCAGTCCATGTCGAGTATCATCACGTCGGTCGGTATGCGATTGGCCTCCAGGTCGGACATGATGGCGCGGTAGTCGTCGGCAGAGTAGGAGGAGTACTTGCTGTACCAGTAGCCGAACACGTAGTCGGGCGGAAGGGGTATGCGTCCGGCAATGCGCGTATAGTCGGTCACGGCCTGGCGGTAGTCGTCGCCGTAGCCCAGCAGGTAGGTATCCATGGCAGTGGTGTCGGCACGCTCGGCCCACCAGTCGTAGCCGGTAGCCTCATTGTGGACGAGGGCCAGCGAGCGCGACCCGTCGGCACGGAGATGGCTCCAGGAGTCGTCGATGGCGGCCCAGCCTGACCGCGACACGACACCATCCTCCATATTGGAGCGCCACGACTGTCCGGGACAGCCGTCGAGCGTGCGGCAGGTGCCCTTGAGATTGAGCGGGTCGGACTTGCCGGGATACCACTCCGTCGTGGTGCCGCGGGTGGCGACGGTGACAGAGAGATGGGCGGGCGAGGCCGGTGTGGTGCGAGGATCGGTACCCTTGCGGTAGCGTAGGCGCAGATGGCTGGTGGTGATATAGAGACAGGAGTCGTCTTGGGTGCAGGTGTACTTGGGTACGGGCAGGAGACGATTGGTCACGGTGAAGGTGGGGCGGTCTTCGAAGTGCGAGGTGGCACTGTACTCCATGCGTATCATCTGTGGCGTGAGGACGGTGAAGCGTGCTCCGCCGCATACTACTACGGCCTTGGGGTCGGCCTTGGATTGGGAAGAGTCGGTGGCGGCATGGCCGGACATGAGTGTGCCTGCCAGAAGGGCAAGCAGACCGAAGCGTAGGGTGGTCGGTAATAGGGGATGGCCGTTGTTCATAGATGTGGTTTTTAGTTGTGGTGGGTCTTCTCAGTACCCACCTTGATTCTTTGTCATTGTCATTAGGCGGAAAACACGACGGCGTGCGGCCGTCGCATTGTGATAGTGCAAAGATAGGTGTTTCGGACAGGATAAATGCGGCAAAGTACGATGCAAGTACATCGTAAAATCTTGTTTATTTCGTAAATCGCTGAAATACAGCATTGTACAAAAACAAGAAAAAATGCCGATGTACATCGGCAAAAAGAAGAATTGATGGCGAAAAGGCAGAAAAACTGACAAAAGAGTGTGTCGAAACGGTAGAAACTTAGTATATTTGCAACATATCCGAAAACCTGAATACGCATGAAACCTACTCTCCGTCTTGTTCTGCTCCTTGCCGTATTTGCAGTCTCGGTATGTACTCCGGCCGCGGACACTTCGGCTACGCTCATCGCGCGCCTCGACAGTGTCATCGCCAGTGTCGACCAACTGCATGCCCATAAGGAAACCCGCATCCGGGCCTTGCGCGAGTCGCTGGCCGCATCGCGTAGTGTGGAAGACCGCATCGCGGCCTGTCTCGACCTCTACCGCGAATATGAGGTCTACCAGTTTGATTCTGCCTTTGCCTATGTGCAGCGGGCCGTGACCCTCTCGTTGTCGGCCGGGCTGCACGACCGTATCGACGAGAGTCGTATCGGAAAGGCGCGCCTGCTCTCGATAGGCGGACTCTACCATGAGGCGGTAAGCGAACTCGACAGTATCGACTATGCTACGCTGAATCCGGTGTTGCGCTTCGACTATGTCATGGCCCACTTCTACACCTATCTCTACTGGAGCGACTACTGTGGCGATCCGGTGTATGCGCCCCGCTACCGCGAACAGGCCATCGCATGGATGCGGCGGGCCTATCCACTCATCGACCGCAACCGGCCGGAAGGGGCGTACTTCCTCGGAGAATATTATGTGTACGTCAAGCCCGACAACCGCAAGGCCCGGGCCTGCTACCTGCAGGCCGTGAGCCGTCTGCCCAAAGACAGTCGGGTCTATGCCATGGCTACCTTTGCCGTGGCCAACAACTACAGTGCCGCCGGCGACATGGACAAATACATACACTATCTGCTGCTCTCGTGTATCAGCGACATCGTGTGCTGCACGCGCGACAATATGGCGTTGCCCGACCTGGCCATGTATCTCTACAACAATGGGGAACAGGCCGACGTACAACGGGCCGAACTCTATATCGCTGCGGCCATGAATGCGGCCAAACGCTACAACAACCGTCTGCGCATACTTGAGATATCGCAGAAACTGCCTCTCATCGTCGATGCCTACAAGCAGACCGTCACCCGGCAGAATATGGTGCTGCGTGTGGCCTCGACCGTGGCCGTGGTGCTGATGCTCGTGGCTCTGATGCTGCTCTACTTCTATGTGCGGCAGAACAGGCAACTCTCCTCCAAGCGTCTCGAACTGTCTGACTCCAATGCCCAACTGCACACGCTCAACGACCGCCTGCACACGCTCAACGACCGGTTGCTGTCGACCAACGTGCGGCGCGAACGGCTGGCCAAACTCTATATCGACCTCTGTGCCGACTACATCGACCGGCTGAGCCGCTTCGAACTGCTCGTGCGGCGCAAGATCAAGGCCGGACAGATACAAGACCTGCTCTCAATGGCCTCCTCGTCGCGGCTCTCCGAACAGGATGCGGCCACCTTTCTCGTGCAGTTCGACCGTGCCTTCCTCGACCTCTATCCTACCTTCGCCGAAGAACTCAACGCCCTGCTGCGGCCCGAATGTCGCGTGGAGGCGCAGAGCGAAGCACGGCTCACCACCGAGCAGCGTATCTTCGCCCTGATACGTCTGGGGGTGAAAGACAGTGCTGAGATTGCCGCCCTGCTCTTCTATACGCCCCGCACGATATACAACTACCGTTCGGCCTTCAAGAACAGGGCCATCGACCGCGATGCCTTCGAGGACAACGTGGCGCGGCTGTGTACGGTGATATGACAGACCGAGAAAAAACAAGGGGTTGCATCCGCCTGTGCGGATACAACCCCTCTTTCTAAATACATATACGAAAAGGCATCAGGGACTCACGTCTCCGATGGCATGAAATGCCAATGTTTTTTCAGAGAATCTACCTTTATTCCTTCTCTTCACCGCCAAGGTAGCGGTCTACGGCTTGGGCGGCCTTGTGTCCGCTGGCCATAGCGCGTACCACGAGCGAGGCACCGCTGGCGGCGTCGCCGGCGAGGAATACGTTGTCGGCGAACTGCGGTTGCTCGGGGCGGAGGAAGCCCATGGCCAGAAGTACCAGTTCGCACTTGATGACCTCGGGTTTGCCGACCGGCTCCATCAGCGGGCGTCCGCCTTCGGGATTGGGTTTCCAGGTGATCTCCTGCACGCGGACACCGGTGAGACGTCCGTTCTTGTCGCCGATAAACTCCAGCGAGTTGATGTTCCAGCGGCGGGTGCAACCCTCCTCGTGCGACGAGGTGGTCTTGAGTGTGCGGGGCCAGTTGGGCCACGGGTTTTTCGGATCTTCAGGTCCGTCGACGGGACGTGGCATGATTTCTATCTGTGTGACCGACTTGCATCCCTGGCGGTGAGCGGTACCGATGCAGTCGCTACCCGTATCGCCGCCACCGATGACGAGCACGTCTTTGCCTTTGGCGCTGACCAGTTGGTCTTTGGTGAACTCCATGCCGTCGAGGATGCGGTTTTGTTGCGAGAGCATCTCAAGGGCGAAGTGTACGCCGCGCAGGTCGCGTCCGGGGATGTTGAGGTCGCGGGCGGTGGGTGTGCCGGTGGCAATGACGTAGGCGTCGTAGCCTTCGGGCAGATGGTTGGGGTCTACCGGTGTGTTGTACTGGAAGACGATGCCCTCCTGTTCGAGCAAGGCGATGCGGCGGTCGATGATGGCCTTGTTGAGCTTGAAGTTGGGTATGCCGTAGCGGAGCAGTCCGCCAGCGTTCTCGTTTTTCTCGTACACGGTGACGAGGTAGCCCTTGTGGTTGAGGCGGTTGGCGGCGGCGAGTCCGGCAGGACCCGATCCGATGACGGCTACCTTGTGGCCGTTGCGTTGGGGTATCTCTACGCGGACGTAGTTTTCCTGGAAGGCATGCTCGGTGATGGCGCACTCGTCTTCACGGTTGGTGGTAGGCTCATGGTCCATGAGATTGAGCACGCAGGCCTTCTCGCAGAGTGCGGGGCAGATGCGTCCGGTGAATTCGGGGAAGTCGTTGGTGGCATTGAGCAGGCGGTAGGCCAGTTCCCAGTCGCCCTTGTAGAGCGCGTCGTTCCACTCTGGCGGTTTGTTGCCCAGCGGACAGGCCCAATGGCAGAAGGGCACGCCGCAGTCCATGCAGCGGGATGCCTGTTGTCGGCGGTCATTGCTGTTGAGCGTCTGCTCCACTTCGCCGAAGTCGTGGATGCGGTCGTGTATGGGGCGGTAGCCCGCCTCTTTGCGGTGTATGGTAAGAAAAGCCTTAGGGTTTCCCATTTTTTGTCAGTTTGAAGGTGGGTCGTAGACGACCCGTAAAATCTATGGTTTTGTTTGCGGCGGGCTTTTTTTTCGGGGCCCGCCTGAATATGTCGGAGCCGTCGTGGTGATCAGTAGTCGCGCTGCATGTCGGCGATCTTCTGTTGCAGTTTCTTGACCTGCTCCTCCTGGAGTACGCGTTTGTACTCGATGGGGACAATCTGCACGAAGTCCTCCACGTAGTGGTTCCAGTCGTCGAGCATGGTACGGGCCAGTTTCGATCCGGTGTAGAGATAGTGCTGGCGGATGAGCTCGTGGAGTTCCTTGCGGTAGTTGGAGTCGTCGACAAGATTGATCTCGACCATGTCCATGTTGCAGAAGTAGTCGAAGTTGTGATTCTTGTCCCATACATAGGCCACACCTCCCGACATACCGGCAGCGAAGTTGCGTCCGGTCTCGCCGAGCACGACCACACGTCCGCCGGTCATGTACTCGCAGCAGTGGTCGCCGGCACCCTCGATGACGGCCGTGGCACCAGAGTTGCGCACACCGAAGCGTTCGCCCACCTTGCCGTTGATGTAGAGTTCGCCGCTGGTGGCACCGTAGAGTCCGGTATTGCCGGCGATGATGTTGTCCTCGGCGGCGAAGTTGCTGCGTATGGGTGGCAGGATGGAGATGCGTCCTCCGGAGAGTCCCTTGCCGAAGTAGTCGTTGGCTTCGCCTTCGAGTTTGAAGTCGATGCCGCTGACGAGGAAGGCACCGAAACTCTGTCCGGCAGAGCCTTTGAACTTGACGTTGACCGTCTTGTCGGGCAATCCTTCTTCGCCGTAGCGCTGGGCGACGAGTCCGCTGAGCATGGCTCCCGTGGCGCGGTCGGTATTCTTGATGGCGAAGTCGAGGTTGACCTCGTCCTGATATTCTATGGCACGGCTGGCTCCGCGTACGAGTTGCTGGTCGAGCACGTCGCCGAGTTCGTGCTTCTGTGCGGTGGTATGGTGGAGCGGGCAGTTGCCCTCCTCGCGGTGGAGCAGGCGGGAGAAGTCGAGCATGGATGACTTGGTGCCCGGCGTGGCGGGCTTGCGCACGATGAGTTCGGTATGGCCTACGATGTCGTTGAGGCTACGGTAGCCCATCTGTGCCAGGTACTCGCGTACCTCCTGTGCCACAAAGGTGAAGTAGTTGACGAGATACTCGTAGCGTCCGCGGAAGTGGCGGCGCAGGGTCTCGTCTTGTGTGGCCACACCCATGGGGCAGGTGTTGAGGTTGCACTTGCGCATCATGACACAGCCCAATACGATGAGCGGAGCGGTACCGAAAGCATACTCCTCGGCACCGAGCAGGGCCATGAGCACGACGTCGCGTCCGGTCTTCATCTGTCCATCGACCTGCAGGCGTACCTGCGGGCGCAGACCGTTCTTGACGAGCGTCTGCTGGGTCTCGCTGAGTCCGATTTCGGGCGAGATGCCGGCGAAGCGCATACTTGATGCAGGGCTGGCACCCGTTCCGCCTTCAGCGCCGGAGATGACGATGAGGTCGGCCTTGGCCTTGGCTACACCGGCAGCGATGGTACCCACGCCGCTTTCTGCGACGAGTTTGACACTGATGGCGGCCTTGGGATTGACGTTCTTCAGGTCGAAGATGAGTTGCGCGAGGTCTTCGATAGAGTAGATATCGTGGTGGGGCGGGGGCGAGATGAGCGAGATGCCGGGTATGGAGTGGCGGGTCTTGGCGATGACCTCATTGACCTTGAATCCCGGCAGTTGTCCGCCCTCTCCGGGCTTGGCGCCTTGTGCGACCTTGATCTGTATCTCTTCGGCGTTGACCAGGTATTCGGTGGTGACACCGAAGCGTCCGGAGGCCACCTGCTTGGTCTTGCTGGAGAGTGAGATGCCGTCGACGGTGGCGTGGAAGCGCTCGCTGAGTTCGCCGCCTTCACCGGTATTCGATCGGGCACCGAGCTTGTTCATGGCCAAGGCCATGGCTTCATGGGCTTCCTTGGAGAGTGCGCCAAACGACATGGCACCTGTCACAAAGTGGCGTACGATGTCTTCGACGGGTTCCACCTCGGCGATGTCGATGGGATTGCGGCGGAAGTCGAGGAAGTCGCGCAGGAAGATGGGGTCGGCCTTCTCGTCGACGGCCTGTGCGAAGCGTTTGTAGGTATCGTAGTTGCCGGTACGGGTAGCGAGTTGCAGGGTAGCGATCGTTTCGGGGTTCCAGGCGTGGCGTATGCCGTCGATGCGGTAGTGGAACTGTCCGAGGTTGGGCAGGAAGTCGGCCTTGAGGTCGGGAGCGAAGGCCTTGTCGTGTAGTTTGATGGCGTCGCGGGCGATGGTCTCAAGTCCGATGCCGCCGACGGTGCTGGTGGAGGTGCCGAAGTAGGTGTTGAGCAGCGACTCCGACAGACCGATACTCTCGAATATCTTGGCACCGCGGTAGGACCGTATGGTGGAGATACCCATCTTGGCCATGATCTTGAGCAAACCTTTCTTGACGGCCTTGATGTAGTTGGCCTCGGCCGTGGCGTAGTTTTCCTGTATCTTGCCGCGCTTGACGAGGTCGTCGAGGATGGCGTAGGTGAGGTAGGGGCAGAGGGCCGATGCACCGTAGCCGAGCAGGAGGGCGGCGTGCATCACCTCGCGTATCTCACCGCTCTCGACGATGAGTGCGGTCTGTACGCGCTTGCCCACGGAGATGAGGTAGTGGTGTACGGCGCTGACGGCGAGCAGCGAAGGGATGGCGGCATGCTCTTTGTCGACGGCGCGGTCGGAGAGGATGATATAGTTGTAGCCGTCGTCGACGCTACGCTCGGCGTCCTTGCAGAGGCGGTCGATGGCCTCACGCAGTCCGTCCTCGCCGCGGTCGCAGGGGAAGATGGTCTGCAACTTGACGGTGTTGAATCCCTTGTAGCGTATGTTGCAGAGAATGTCAAGTTGGGTATTGGTGAGGATGGGGTGGGGCAGGCGCACCATCTTGCAGTTGGACTCGTCGGGATTGAGAATGCCCGACCCTACGCGACCGATATATTCGGTGAGCGACATGACGAGCGACTCGCGTATGGAGTCGATGGCGGGGTTGGTGACCTGGGCAAACTGCTGGCGGAAGTAGTTGAAGAAGATCTGCGGACGCTCGCTGATGACGGCCAGCGGCGTGTCGTTGCCCATCGAGGCGGTGGGTTCCTGTCCGTTGACCGACATGGGTACGATGGTGCCGTCGACATCCTCGTTGCCGAAACCGAACATGGTCTCGTAGCGCAGCAGGTCGGGCACGGCGTTGTCTACCTTGCGTCCGGAGCGCAGTTTCTCAAGTTGTATGCGGTTGGTGGAGAGCCACTGACGGTAGGGATGGGCCTTGGCGAGACGCTCCTTGATTTCGCCGTCGTAGTAGATGCGGCCTTTCTG
The DNA here is from genome assembly GCA_963604975.1 of Lachnospiraceae bacterium. Lineage (GTDB taxonomy): Bacteria > Bacteroidota > Bacteroidia > Bacteroidales > Bacteroidaceae > Prevotella. Next base: position 17,344 of record CAVCSC010000025.1, read on the forward strand.
GGTGTCGATGAGGAGTATCTTTCCGGGCTGGAGACGTCCCTTCTCGGCGATCTCGGTAGGGTCGAAGTCCATGACACCAACCTCGGAGGCTACGACCATCATGTCGTTCTTGGTGATGGTGTAGCGTGCGGGGCGCAGTCCGTTGCGGTCAAGCATACCGCCGGCGTAGCGTCCGTCGCTGAAGAGGAGGGCGGCGGGGCCGTCCCACGGTTCGTTGAGTATGGAATGGTATTCGTAGAAGGCCTTGAGATCTTCGGGTATAGGATTTTTGTCGTTGAAACTTTCGGGCACCATCAGCGCCATGGCGTGGGGCAGGGAGAGGCCGCTCATGACAAAGAATTCAAACACGTTGTCGAGCGATGCCGAGTCGGACATGTCGGGCTGTATGATGGGCGAGATGTCGCGTATGTCGCCGAGGGCTTCGCTTGAGAGCACCGACTCGCGGGCGCTGAACCACAGGCGGTTGCCGCGTATGGTGTTGATTTCGCCGTTGTGGGCCAGCAGGCGGAATGGCTGTGCGAGGCTCCAGGTGGGGAAGGTGTTGGTAGAGAAACGGGAGTGTACCAGGGCGAGTCCCGAGGTGAAGTAGTTGTTGGTCAGGTCGGGGAAGTACTGGCGCACCTGCATGGAGGAGAGCATGCCCTTGTATACGATGTTGCGGCTGGAGAGCGAGCAGATGTAGAAGTCCTTGTCGCTGACGTGCCGCTCGATGCGCTTGCGGATGAGGTAGAGCGTTCGCTCGAAGGTCGACAACTTGTCGTCGGTGACGCCTGTGACAAACAACTGCCGGATGTCCGGTTCGGTGGAGAGGGCGGCCTCGCCGAGGCAGTCGGGGTTGGTGGGCACGTTGCGCAGATGCATGAGCGAGAGACCCTCGCGCTCTATCTCCTCTATCATGACGGAGAGGATGGCCTGCTGGCGTACGGGGTCTTTGGGCAGAAAGACGAGTCCGGTACCGTACTTGCCCTTCTCGGGTACGGGTATGCCTTGCAGCAGTATGAACTCGTGCGGTATCTGCAACATGATGCCTGCGCCGTCGCCGGTCTTGTTGTCCGCGCCTTCGGCACCTCTGTGCCTCATGTTCTCAAGTACGCGGAGGGCATTGTCGACGAGGTCGTGACTTTTGTTACCGTGTATGTTTACCACCATACCGACGCCGCACGCGTCGTGTTCGTAGTTTCCGTCATACAATCCTTTTGCCCCGCCGCTGTTCCCGAGGGGTGCGGTGAGGTTGTGTTCAATTCCCATTTCGTATAGCATTTAATAAGTAAAAACTTGGAAAGTTTGTCTATTTGCCTGCAAATTTACAAATTTACTTTCAAAGTAGCCACGCTTTGTGTATATTTTCGTATAATGGAGGTATATATTTGCAGTATGTTGGAGATTGGGCCGTGTTTTGTGGCTGTCTGTTGAAGAGTAGGGGTGAAAAGTCCTGTTGTCAGTGCTTGTCTCACGGAAAAGCAGTAATTTTGCATATAAAACTGTATCTTGATGGAAAATATACAAGTGATGGTGATACTCTTCATCATCGTCGTTGTAGGCTATGTGGCCAACAAACTGGGGTATATGGGTGGTGATTTCGACCGCCGTCTGTCGTCGATTGTCATCACGTTTGCCTGTCCAGCCCTTGTGTTGTCGTCGGTGATGGGCGACGAACTGCCCGACCGTTCGCTCATCCTTCCCCTGCTTGGTGTAGGGTTTCTCACGTACATCATACTGACGGCTGTGGCGCTGGTGCTACCGCGGATGGTCACGCACGACCGCGACGAGCGGGGCATCATCGGATTTGCCGTCATGTTTGCCAATGTAGGGTTTATCGGCTACCCCATTGTGGCCTCCATTTTCGGTCATGAGGCCGTGTTCTATGCGGCGTTGCTCAATATGCCCAACACCTTCTTTATCTTCACCGTGGGCGTGATGCTCGTCAAGGGCGAGTACGGTCTGCGGCAGTTCAGTCCGCGGGTGCTGGCATCTCCGGCTCTGTTGGCGGCTCTGTTGGCGGCCGTGCTGGTGGCGCTTGGCGTACGCACGCCGCACATCATTGCCGAACCGGTGCGGCTGGTGGGCAATATCACGGTGCCGGCGTCGCTCATGATCATCGGGTCGTCGATGGCCAACCTGCCCTTGCGGCAGATTGTTGGCAACGGCAAGGTGTACGCCACTTCCTTTCTGCGACTGGCGGTGGTGCCCGTGGCGTTCTATTTTTTGATGCGTGTGATAGGCGTGAGCGATGTGGTCAACAATATCAATACCGTGGTGCTGGCCATGCCCGTGGCCTCGTTTGGCACGATGTTCTGCCTGCGCTATGACCGCGACGTGGCACTGATGACCGAGGTCACGTTTGTCACGACCGTCGCTTCCATTGCCACCATACCGCTTGTGACGCTTCTTTTCAGATAGAGGGTGTATGAATTAGTCGAAAGTAGGTATTCAAAAATCCATATCAAATAATTTTGAACACCTACTCATGAAAATGGTTGAATAAATGAAAATAGTAGAAAAAATAAAGGCGGCAGCCACTGCGATACGCCGTCGCTGGCGTCGTCTACAGGTATTTGTCGAGCGGGGAACGCCTACGTCGCCCGTATTGACGGAGGAGACAGAGTGTTGTCATTGCGGACTGGTGTTTAGTGGCAATTTCTGTCCGCGCTGCGGGCAAAACCGGGCTGCGGGCAAGGGCAAGCCCCGCTTTCTGAAGACATTTCGCGAGGCCTATCCGCAGTTGTCAAACAATTTTCTCCGTACCCTCTTCCACTTGCTGTGTCGTCCGGGTTATATGATACGCGACTATTTCCGTGGCCATCGTGTGATCTACCAAAGTCCGGTGAGCACCTTTCTGATTTCCATTTCCATTGTGGCCCTGTGTACGAATATCGGCCACCGCATAGCGCCGACGCAGTTTAAGGTGCAGCAGGAGTCAGGCTTCGATCAGTTCAAGGACGGTGTATCGGTGAAAATGGGTCAGGAGACCGCCCAAAAGGATCCCCAGTTCAAGAAGGCCTACGAACGTTGGCGTGTACACCATGACAAGACCCCTTCCAGTCGTATGGCAGCCGTGTGGGATGTGGTCAAGGAGAAACTCACGAGCGATGTCACCCTCACCCTTTTCGCCCTCTTCCCTCTGTTGGGTGTGACATCGTACAGCATCTTCCGCCGACGGAAGTTCGACGGGCGGCGGCTTACCGTCATGGAGCACTACATCATCTATGTGTACGTCTTTTCCATCTCCAATTTCTTCGACTTGTTCGATTCAAGCGGTCTCCTCTCCATATTCTATGTGGTGTGGGCGTATCGCGGTGTCTACCGTCTGTCGTGGTGGAAGTCTGTGGTCTACACTTTAGGGGTGATACTCATCGTCGTGATTACCATGGGTATGGCGATGATATTGTTCGGAATGTTGTTCATAGGCCATATGGTCACCCAATACGGGTAGAGAAAAAACGAAAGGCTGACCGCACAGGCCAGCCTTGGTGATAAATTCATCCGTCTGTACAATCGTCAGCACCCGATGGACAGGCATTTGTCGCGATGATTGTGCGGACGGATGAGTAGAATCAGTCAGTTGATCAATATTTTGTATTTTGCGGGTCGAAGTTGGCCCATCCTGATGTCCAGTCCTGTCCGTCGGGGAAGGCACCGATGCCGGGATACTCATTGCTGATGGACAGTACCGATGCGATACCGTTCCATGTGCGTGCCGTCCAGGTGCCGATGACCTTGTTCTGGTTGACGGCCAACTGGAAGAAGGAACTTGAGTACGACGGTTTGGTCGAATCAGTGGTTTTTGATACGTAGTCGTAGAGTTCGTCCTTGTAGACCTTGTTGAAGTCAGATCCCACGATATCCATTCCCACGAAGGTGATGCCGTTGAGACTCATCAGTCCCTTGGTGGCTGCTCCCTGTGTGTCACCCTTCTCGTTGTCGAGGATGATACCGATGGGCCATCCTATGGCGAGGGTGTTCTTCACGTTGAGACGGGAGTTGCGGCGGATGTGCATGGCAGCCTGGAAGAGACCCATAGAGGAACCGTTGTTGGGGTTGACGCCGTTGCCCTTGATATAGTCAGAGGTGTTGGCAAACGAGGAGTCAAAGGTCTTGGGGCCCAGGAAGGTCACATTCGAGAAGGTAGCCGAGGTATAAGGCTCGGCTGTGGAACCGCTGGCGTTGTTGTCGCTCTCGAAACCGTTGCTCTGAGAGGCATCTGCGATCTTCGAATCGCGTACAGAGAGTGCATACTGCACCTGGCCTGAGAAACCATTGTCGGTATCGAAGTCGTCGTCCCATCCACGGTAAGCGATGAGGTACTTGCAGTTCACCGTTCCGCCGAACCACTCGAAACTGTCGTCATTGGAGTAAGACACCTGTACGTGGTCGATGGTCGTACCCGAACCTACCGAACCCAAGGTGATGCCGTTGATTTCCTGGTCTTTCTTGAACGGATAGCCGGCGAACTCCACACGCACATACTGCAGTGTACCGCTGTTGTCCTTGGCGTCGGTACCACCGTGCTTGGTGCGGGGGCCACCCTCTATCTGCTGGGCCAGCACACCATTGTTGTTGGGTGCCTTTCCACAGATGATCAGTCCGCCCCAGTCGCCGGGGCGACGGCTGCCTGCAGGCTGGGCAGAGGTGAAGACAATCGGCTGTGTAGCCGTTCCGCTGGCAATGAGTTTGCCGCCGGGCTCCACGATGAGAGCAGCCTTGGAGGCTTTGTCACCCTTGATGATAGTGCCCGCAGGAATGGTCAGCGTAGCACCGTCGGCCACATATACCCATCCCTTCAGCGTATAGGTGCCGCGCTCCAACGTCTGTGTACCTTTGAACACGAAGTGTTGCTCGCCGTTGCCGATCACTGTGCCTTGAGGTGCCTCTTTGCCGTCATCGGTAAAAAGCAGGTGGTCGCACGCATTCACGCCTCCATCGGTAGACCATTTGTAAGCCGTAGGCTGCTCGTTGTCATTGCCGTTGTCGTCACTGCATGACACGAATGTCATTGTCAGGGCGAGGATGCCCAGGCATCCTGCAAACATCTTGTTTGTTTTCATCGTTTATGAAGTTATAATGTTACTGTTACCGAGAGATTGATGTTGCGTCCCGGTTTATATTTACGTGTCACTTGTTGTATCTCGTTTCCGTCGACGGTCTGGAACTGCTTGAAGAGGATGTTCTGGTTGAGCAGGTCGCGGATGGCCAACTTGACCTCCCACCGTCCCCAACGCTTGGCTGCCGTCAGGTCGAAGGCATCGCGCGGCATCTCGTAACTGTCGGGCACGCGGATGGTGTGCGAAGCGTCGCCGCCTCCCTCAGTACGGCCCACACCGACGATACGTTTGCCGATACGGTTGTAGAGCAGGTTGACGGACAGGTGATGGCGCGGGTTGTTGTAGAACAGGCCGGTGTTGACCAGGTAGGGCGACTGGCCCTGCATGGCGCGGTCGTACTCGTTGCTGCCGGGTTCAAAGTGTACTCGGCTGTGGATCAGCGACCCGTTGAAACTCCATGAGAAGTTTTTCAGACCGATAAAGTCGAGGCTTTTGCGTATGTCAAGTTCCACACCGTAGTTGTCGGCCGATCGTGCGTTCTTGTAGGAATAGACCACATCCGTTCCGCCCGACATGGTGTAGACCCACTCGATGGGCGAGTCGAAATGCTTGTAGAACACCGCCAGCGAGATGACCTCTCCGCGGCTGGGGTACCACTCGTAGCGCAGGTCGAGGTTGTCTACGTAGCAGTTTTTCAGATTGTAGTTGCCCTGCACGTCGGATGCCAGATCGAAGTCGTAGTAGACCGATGGCGAGAGTTCGCGGAACTCGGGCCGGTTGACACTTCGTCCGTAGCAGAGGCGTATCTGGTGGAGGTCGTTGAGATGCCATGTAAGGTTGGCCGAGGGGAAGAGGTCGCCTTGGCGATAGAAATGACTCTCATGGCTTACTACCGAGGCTTTGGTATTGGAGATAAGTTCCATTTGGTTGTACTCATAGCGCACGCCGGCATGCACGTCTACCTTGCCCAGCGGTAGGGTGAACAAGGCGTATGCAGCGCCAAGGAGATTGTTGCCGCTATAGTCGTTGATCTTGTTCACATCCTCCAGCAGGTAAAGTTTGTTGGCACCGAAATTACCCGCATCGCTGAGTAGCGTAGTCATGTCCATGTTGCGGAATCCTTGCGGCAACTGATTGTCGTCCGTATTGTACCAATAGAAGAGGTTGCGGGTGGTGTAACTGCGGGTGCGGTATTCGCCATATACGCCGGCCTTTACCGAGGGGCTCCATTGGCCCAGTTGGAACCGATGGCTGTCATTGGCCTGGAGAGAGAGGATATGCTCGTCGAGCGAGGTCCATTCGCGCGATATGTCGTTCTGGTAGAGCCATACATACTGGTCGCTCTGCTGCGGGTCTTCGTTGTAGAGGATGTATCGGCGGCGGTCGGGCAACCGGCGGTTGGCATAAGCGTAGCCGACACTCCAGTCGAAGACGTCAGCACTGAAGGTGTGTTTTCCGGCAAGTTGGGTGGTGTAGGTGGTGCGGCTGCGGTAGTAGTACTCGGCCGAGCGTTCCTGTTCCGACTGTGCACTGATGCCCTCACGCGTGGTGTAGCGGCTGTTGCCCAACTGGTTGAAGATGTTTTTCCACTGAAACTTGGTATTGCCGCTCGCACTGAGCCATGTCATGTTGAGCATGGCACCCAAGCGATTGTTCCGGTTGTACTGATTGTCGGTAGAGAGACGCAGAGGGTTTACGCGGTTGTTGTCGGTATCGTAGGCACCGTAGAAATTGTTGACCATGCCGCGATAAGTGCGGTACTCGTTGGTATAGTTGACGGCAGCGAGCAGTCCGAGTTTGCTGCCGTTCAGTATCCAGCGGTGGGCATAGTCGGCATTGAGTTTCAAGTCGCCGAGCGGTTTGCTGCTGCGCACACGCCAGTCGTTGTTCAGTCCGTTGCCCAAGAGGTCGATCATGGAGTTGCCGCCACTGTTCTGTCCAAGTGTAGAAAATACTTTGTCTATACCGCCCTGAAGCGAGCGTAGATGCGTGTCGAAACCGAGAAAATCGGTGGCCGATGATTTTTGGCTATAGAAGGTCTGGAAAGCCGACTGACTGTTCCATCCTGCGCCGACGGAGACATGAAAAGAATTGGAGATGGGTATCTCCTTGGTGTTGATATGGATGAACCCGCCGGTATAGTCGGCCGGATACTCCGCCGTAGGGGTCTTGACGATGGTGAGGTTGTCGATCTGGCCGCTGGGAATCATGTCAAACGAGAAAGCGCGGCTGTCGGCCTCCGAACTGGGCACCGCTCCGCCGTTGATCCATACATTGTTGTATCGCTGCTGCAAACCGCGCACCATGACAAACTTGTCATCGATGAGGCTCACGCCTGGTATTCGACGTATCACTTCGCCTGCATTGGTGTCTTGTGTGCGCTTGATTTCCTGCGCCGAAACATTGTTTACCACGTTGGCACTGCGCTTGGCTTCCTGCAAGGTAGCAGCCTCGGTGTCGGAACGTCTCACGGCGGTAACGGTGACAACGCCCAGTTTCTGTTCGGCAAAGGGTTGTGTAGTTTTTGTGGTGTCTTCTTTCGTTTGTGCGGCTACGGCTGCCGGCAAGGCAAGTATCATCAGTGCCGCTACTGTCACACGATTTTGTTTCATAACCGTCCTTTTACTTTTCACGCCGCAAAGGTAGGCAGGTCATGTCACAAAGAAATTAAGCCTTTTTTACAAAAGCGTGACGTTTTTTCATCGTCCACCTGAACATTCTTTTCGGCCGTTGGGCGGACAAAAAAATAGCGGGGCGGCAATGTTGCCGTCCCGCCTTGTTAGCCTGAATCTTTCTTTATGCCATTATTTACTTGGCCTTTTCACTCTATGTATACATTTATTCTATGGGCATGCAGAAGTATCCGGTGTGGAGGTAGTTGTCCTTGACGCAGGACGCGATGCCCCATACGCGTGTACCGTCGTTCTTGAGTATCTCGTACTCTACACCGTCAACGCTTGTGCTGCTGGTGTAGGTTTTGTTTTCGTAGGTACCGTCGGTTTTCTTGCCTACGGAGAGGTCGCCCTTGAACTTCATGGTCATGCCGTACAACTGAGCCCATTTATAGTAAGACTCCATCGTAGTGTAGCCGTCGGCCTGGCTGATGGTGTACACACCGCTGTAACTTACGTACATGGCCTCTTCACCGTCGAACACCATCTTGTTTTCGGTGAGTGCCAGTATCTCGGCCTTCTCGTCGTCGGTGAAGGGTATGGTGGATACCTCTACCTTCACGTTGACGGTCTGTGTCAGTCCCATCATGTCGGTGACGGTGATGGTGGTCTGTCCTTCCGTCACGCCCTGTATGGTGATGACGTCACCGCTGACAGTGGCCTTGGCTATGGTCTCGTCGGCCGATACGGCGGTATAGTTGCCGTTGCCACCGGTCACTGTCACCTGGGCTGTACCGTCGGTATGGCCGAGTTTCATGGCCACGGCCACATCGTTCTTGTCGAGGGTCATCGTGAAGTACATGCACTTCACCGTGACATGCTTGTAACTGCCTTGGCTGTCGGATATCATCACGCCGCCGATACCCTTTTCTACGCCGGTCAGCGTCACGGTATTGCCGTTGACTTGTGCCGTCACATATTCGGGATTTTCTGCCACGACCTTGTAGTCGCCGCTGCCGTCTGTGATATTGAAGGTGACGGTCTCTCCTACGCCCACCTGCAGGTCGCCGGTGGCATCGGTGGTGATGGCCGTCTTTTCCTGTGCAGCCGGTACGTTGAGTCCCGGGTCGTATGTCTCGTCGTCGTCGCTGCAGGCCGTCAAACCAAAGGTGAGGGCGGCGGTCAGCAGGGCCGTATAGATATATCTTGTTTTCATCGTTGTATAGCGTTTTTTTGAGTTCTGTTTCAGGTGACGGTGAAAAAGACAGGCGTTGGCCTTGTCTCTCACCGTCACTTACTTTACTACTTATACTAACTTATTTAAGTAGGTATTCAAAATTATTCGTATATATGGGTCAGCAGATGCCTATTATACTTTGACATGTCTCTGCACCTTCTTTTCGCCTGTATGCCCGGCTTTCATCGGTCGTGTAGCCCGCTACACTCCCTCTTCTACCCGAACATACAAACGAAAATAAGGCACATATCCATATCAAATAATTTTGAACACCTACTTACTACTTGCTACTTCATTACCAGTCTTTGGCGTAGGAACCGGTCTTTACGGTTTTCTCCCCGTAGAAGGCTTCGGTGAACACGTTGAAGCGACTCGTGGTACCATTGCTCGGATTGAGCGAGAAGATCATCGTGCCGCCGTAGCCGTCGGTGACGATTTTTTGGGCATTGCTTGCGGAGATGATGTTGCCGCGGGCAAACTCTGACGAGGCCTGTATCATACCGCTTTTGCCGAGGCCGGGATAATAACTGCTCATGTCGTAGTAGCGTCCGTAGTCCTGTATGGCGAAGTCGATGAACTCGCCGGGCTGCTTGTCTTCTACTGCTGAGGCTGAACGTGTGCCGCTATAGGCGTAGGCTTCTACCAGTTTGTCGGGCATGACCTGCTTGCACTCGTAGGCTAGGCGCGAGAAGTTGTTGTAGGAGGTGAAGCCGGGATAGTTGCCACGTGAGCAGTACTCGTCGTCGAAGAATACACCATCGAGGCCGTAGGCATCGAGTTTGGCCTTCAGTTCGAGGGCAAACTTGCGGCAGTTCTCGTCACTCAGATAGGCGCAGCAGGCACGGTCGTGGTTGCAGAGTATGCCGAGTATCACCTTCATGCCCTTTTCCTGGAGGGGCTTGATGTACTTGTCGCGGTTTTCGAGTATGTGGGTGACGTTCTCATTGTTGTAGTTGTATACCTCACCTGTCTCGGCATTGTAGTTGATGTTGCCCGAGAACAGGATGACCTGGTCGATGACGTACTTGCCCGACTCCTTCAGCGTGTAGCAGAGGTTGTGCAGAGGGTTGGCATCGTTGACCTCCTGACAACTGATGACGATCTGGCCCGTACCCTTGTGACAGTCGGGCATCTTGGAGATGTCGCGCACTACGTAGATGAAGTCGCCCTTGTCGGCCGATGTCTCTGCGCCTGTGCCCTTCACGGTGAGGGGGATGGCGTAGGTGCCGTTCTTTTCCAGTTCGTCGGCCGTCTTGTAGCCGATGCTTACTGCTGCTGACTTCTGTTCGCCGGCAGCGACAGTGGCCGTGCCGCCGATGGTCACCAGACTTTCGGGCAGGGCCTTGTAGGAGGTGCCGTTGGCGGTGTTGTAGCGTTCGAGGGCGGTGGCGTCATAACTTACGGTGTAGGTCTGTGCCGATGCCTGTGCCGACGATACGTTGACAAAGAAGTCGGTAGACCCGCTGTTGTTGAACACGATGGAGTCGACATTGCTCAGTCCGTACTTGTCGGTGAGGAAGACGAGTTGCTTCCCGGCGGGCGTATATGGTGTTTCGTCTACACTGCCCACGTTGACGTTGTCCGAGCATGCGGCCAGGGCCGATGCGGCCATCGCAGTCAGGGCGAGTGATTTGATGGAATGGATATTCATGGTGAATCTCATTTTTGTTGTTGAATAAGGCATGGGTTATTTGCTCTCGGGCAGTGATACATCGTGGAAGGAGAGCGTACTGTTGGCGATGGCGTCGTTGCCGTGTCCGGTGGCATCTACCACTTTGCCTGTCGTGGTATTGTCGTCCATCTTCCAGTAGCCTACCAAGCCCTCGGTCTGTGGGTCTACGGTGTAGAAGTGGTCTTGTATCTCCTGCTGTGTGCGCACGACGTTCCATACGCGCACTTCCGACATGTTGCCCTCAAACCAGCGGTTGTCGTCGTAAGACTTTCCGATGAGGAAGTCGCGGTCGGAACCGTTGCCCAGGATGTTGATCTTGCCGAGGTTCTTCTTGCCCGAACTCTGTATCTTGCCGTTGACGTAGATGACCCACTCGGTGGTGGCAGCGTCGTAGGTCAGGGCCACGTGCTGCCAGGTCATGGTGGCGAGACCCTTGTCTGAACTGGCGTCGGGGAAGTTGCCGGATGATGTGGCGATCTGTATCTGGTTGTCGGGGTAGCCGGCATCACCGATACGCATGAGGAACTTGCCTTCGATGCCCATCACAGTGGAGATGAGTTTGCCGAACTCGCGCGGATAGATCAGTGCTTCGAGGGTGATCTTGTCCATGCTGCTCACTACCGAGGTCCAGTCGGAGGCCCACTTCACGGTGAGGTAGTTCTTCGACAGGTCGGTCACCACGTTGATGAGTGCGCCTGCGCGGAATATGAAGTAGTAGTTGCTGGCCGATGCGAGCATGGCGATGTCGGAGGTGTGTACCGATACGGGCAGTACGTACACGGAGTCACGGTTGAGTGTACTGAGGTTCTTGAAGACAAACTTGGCGTCGTCGCTCTTCACCGATCCCTTTTGTATGGTCACCTTGCTATTCGGTGTCTCGTAGCAGGTGGCGGGCAGCAGCCGTGTGGCGGCAGCGTCGGCATAGTAGGCTTTGACGTAGGTGTCGAGGAGAGACGTGTTCACGTCTATGGTGGCGCTGATATCGGTCGAGGCAGGGCGTGCAAGCGTCACGCATAGGGTCTTCTCCTGTGTATCGGTGTTGCCCTTGACGATGGTTTCGCCCACCATCGACGAGGCATCGATGTAAGCCTTGTTCTCGAAGTTCTCCTCTTCGTTGCTTTGACAGGCGACCATGGTCATGGCTACGGCCAAAGCGGGTATATATCTGAAAAACTTGTTCATCGCTTTTTATTTTTTGACGTTAGGGTTCATGATGGAGATGGCCTCGCGGATGTGGGGGTACACAAACGAGGGATTGTAGTAGTCGTTCTGTATGTTCATGATGGTCAGTCCGGCGGGGGTGTAGCCGCTGTGCTCGGTGGCTACGAAGCGGGCGCCGCCGATGGTGGCGTATACATTGCCGCTCCACCAGCCGGTAGCCTTGTCGCTGCTGTCGGTCGATGTGGTCTCTACGACGGGCACCACCTTGTCGGTGGGCACGCCGTCGCCGAGCGCCTTTAGTACGGTGTAGTCGACAGCGTTTGACGAACTGGCGTCCTGACAGGGCACGAGCAGATACTTGGTCAGGCTGAAGAGCGTCTGGTCAGTGTAGAACTGCGGTTTGCCTTGCAGCATGAGCACCTTGTCGGTGTGGCGCTCGGCCCAGTCCTTGGCCATGCCGAGGAACATGTTTTCCCAAGCCGTGTATTCGTCCTTCTCGGTATCGGTCATGGTGATCTTCTCCTTGCCGCGGAAGGTCATGATCACGCCGTCGAGACCGAAACGCTCGCAGTAGGACAGGCGTACGGATACGGTGTCGAGCAGATAGGTCTTGAAGTCGGGGAAGGTGCTGGCATCCTCAAGATTGGCCACCGCATTGTCGTACTGCAGTTTGATCTCGTCGAAACTGATGTTGTATACCGTCCGGGTGCCTTTCTTCTCGCGGATTTCGCTGATCTCCTTCATCTCGCGCTCGTTGACGGCATCGGCGTTGGTCAGGATGACGTAGTCTACCGAGTCGGGTACGGCGTTGATGTGTTGGGCCTGTGTGAAGGGCAGTTTGTTGCTGTTGTCAAATCCGGCGATCAGCACCTTGTGGTGTCCCTGCTTGTAGGCTTTGAGATTGGCCAGATAGGTCTTGTAGAGTTCCGGGTTCTGCTGCTCGATACCCGGCTGGTTGATGTCCACGGTCTCCACGTCGGTGTCGCAACTTGCCATCGACAGGACGGCAAGGGCGCAGGTGGCGGAGAGCAGTCCGTGCTTTATGATGTTGTTCATAATTGTCATTATTGTTTTGTTGTTTGTTTACGGTGGAATCTTTCAGTCCCCACCTTTATTTGGCCCACCATACGTCGGTACCCATGTTGTCGGCACCTCCGAGCAACTGCAGGGCGTGCTGGTAGTATTCGGCGTTGTTGGTGCGCTCGTCTTGCGGGTAGGCCAGACGGCGTGCTCCGCGCTCACTGCTTACGGTGCCGCCGGAGTTGTTGACCGCTACGGGCATGAGTTTGGGATAGCCCGTACGACGGTATTCGCTCCATGCTTCCAGTCCGAGCGGGAAGTTGGCGATCCACTTCTGGGTGATGATGCGCTCCAGGTTGCCGGTAGCGTCGGTGTTGTCCCATGCGATGGTCACTTTGGAGGTGGCACCGCTGTAGGAGTTGAGTCCGGCAGGGTCTTTGTAGCCTTGCGGCGTGCTGGTGTTGTCGGCGATATAGGCATCGGCACCGCTCACGCCCCACTGTCCGAACGACAGACGTATGCCCTCCTCATAGAGGTTCTTGGCCGTGCCGCCCATGTTCCATCCCTTCAGCGCACCCTCGGCCCGCAGGAAGGCGGTCTCGGCGGCATTCATGATGATAATCTTGGAGTCGGTGGCCACGTTGTAGTTGGAGTAGGCGTGGGCTGTCGTTCCGTCGGGGATGTAGATGCCCGTGCGCATGCCGTAGTAGCCTTTGCCGTCGAACGTACACTCGGTGAACATGGCGGCGCGGCGCGGGTCGTTGTAGCCGTTCATATAACTGGTGATGTCGGCGCTGATGCGCGAGTCGCCGCCGTTGTACTCATACATGATCACCTCGAAGGGATTGGTAGAGACGAGGGTGAGCAGGGCGTTGTCGTCGTTGCTGCTCATCGGGCCTATCTCATGGTTTACGGCTTCCTCGGCTTTCTGCTTGGCCAGAGTGGGGTTGACCTTGGATATGCGCAGGGCCATGCGGAGTTTGAGCGAGTTGGCAAACTTGATCCACTTCTCCACCTTGCCGCTGTAGATACGGTCGGCCAGCGACGAGAAGTCGGCCGTGCGGTTGGCCGTGAGGGTAGCGATGGAAGCGTCGAGCTGGCTGAACATCAGGTTGTATACCTCCTCCTGTGAGTCAAAGTCGGCCGTGATCTCGCCGTTGGCTCCTACCTTGGAGTAGGGTATAGGGCCGTAGGCATCGGTCACGCGCTGTATGGAGGCCACCTTCAGGATGGCGGCCACGGCGTTGGGCACAGGGTCGTCGGTGGCGTTAGCCACCTCGTTGGCGTAGATGAACACCTTGGGGATGATGTCCTTGTAGAGCACGCGGCTCCAGTTGTCCTCGGGACAGTACTGTCCGAAGTTCTTGTTGTTGAATCCCGAGTTGGAGTCTACGATGTAGCCGCCCCACGATCCGCCGAGCAGACACTCGGTGAACTGGTTGGTGTTGACGTCGGTCGGTATGACCCAACTCTCAAGGTTGAGCATGGCCGAGCGCATGGCATAGGCATCGCGCTGCATCTCGTCCTTGTCTACACCGTAGGGGTTGCGGTTGAAGTCCTCGTAGCCGTCAGTACAACTGGCAGTGGCCAGGCACAGGCCGGCGGCCAGGGCGGATATGATGATATTGCTGTTGAGTTTCATAATGGTTGCTCTCCTCATGTATTAGAATTTGAGTTTGATGTTGAAGCCGAGCGTGCGTGTGCTCGGTGTCATGAACTTGTCGATGCCCTGGTAGTAGTTGCTGGTAGAAGCGGTGCTCTCGGGATCGAACGGAGCCTTGCAGTAGAAGAAGAACAGGTTGCGGCCGATGAGCGACAGGGTGAGGTCGCCGATGCCGAACAGTTGGTTTTTCTTGAAGGTGTAACTGATGCTGGCTTCCTGCAGACGTATGTTGGTGGCGCTGTAGGTATAGTACTGGCCGATACCGTCGCTTCCGCCGATGGTGGAGTACCACACTTCGGGGTTGACCATGTCGTTGCCGTTGACCAGTACGTAGCCCAGATCGCGGGCCTTGGCTGAGGCTTCAGACACACCGTAGGAATCGAGGGCGGCCTGTGTAGCCGAGTATACGATGCCGCCGAAGCGTGCCGATACCTGGAAACCGAGGCTCAGTCCCTTCCAAGAAAAATCGTTGCGCCAAGACATGTTGCACTTGGGGAATACCGAACCGAGCTTGATGTCGCCCACGTTGTTGTCCTTGTATACCTTGCCGTCCTGGTCGACGTAGATCTTGCCATCGTCGGTACGCACGAGGTCGGCCATAGAGTAGAGGTCGCCCAGCGATCCGCCTTCCTTGAGGATGAAGTGTGTGGTACCCAGTCCGCCCACGTCGAGGCGGTCTTTGTTGATGACGGCGCCGGTCTCGGGGTGGATGTAGTTCTTCACCAGTTCGTTGATCTTGTTCTTGTTGTGCGAGAGGGTGAAGTTGGTCGACCATCCGAAGTTGCCCCACTTGTTGTCGTAGCCGAGGGCCAGCTCGATACCGTTGTTCGATACGTTACCGGTCTGGATATACATGGCGCTGTAGCCTGACGATACGGAGATGTCGGGGTTGAACGTCTGGTTGTAGGTCTTCGTCCAGTAGAGGGTCAGGTCGAAGTGGAAGTGCTTGAACAGGCGGGTCTGCAGACCAAACTCCCACGAGTCGGTGGTCTCGGGCTTGAGGTCGTACATGGGGTAGATGGTCTGGGTCTTCCACTGCTTGGAGTTGTTGTCCCACTCGTATACGGGGTTGGAGTACCAGCGGGGGAAGGGGATACCTACCGAGGCAAACGATCCGCGCACCTTGAGGTAGTCTATCTGCTTGGGCAGACGGAAGGTCTCGGAGGCTACCCATGACAGACCGACTGAGGGGTAGAAGAACGATGACTTGTTGGAGTGGGGACCGGCCAACATCGAGGGCCAGTCGTTGCGCCCGGTGAGCGAGAGGTATACCTGGCTGTCCCATCCGATTTCGGCACTGGCAAAGAGCGACTTGGTCTGGTCGTGGTAGCCGCTGGGCAGACGGGTCTCACGCTGCGGGTCTACCTGGTACTCGTTGAACACATTGGGGATGAGCGAGTCGCTGATCGGACCTTCTATGCCCGACACGTTCTGCCGGATGTCGGAGAGGATGGCACCCACGTTGGCGTTGACCGAGAGGCGGTCGTTGAGGAAACGCTTGTCGAAGGTGAGCATCACGTCGCCGTAAAGTTGCTTGTTGTCGGTATTGGTGAGGGCGTACTGGCCGTTGGTGCCTGCCAGGGTGGTATTGGTAGAGGCGTAGTACTTCTTCTCGTACTTGTTGGCCGAGTTGTCGACGCGGATGCGGGCTGCGAGGCTGAGGTAGTCGGTGAACTTATAGGTTGCGCCGGCATTGAGCATGTAGCGGTGCTTGCTGTTCTCACGCAGGTTGCGGTAGTTGATCCAGTAGGGGTTCTGTCCTACAAACTCGTTGATCAGTCCGTCCCAATTTTGTACATAGATATTGCGCTGTGTGTCCCAACGCTCGTACATCTGCATGTCGTGGTAGTCGTTGCCGCGCGGATAGAGGTAGGCCGTGACGAGCGGATTGGCGTACACACCCTGGTTGACCATGTTGATGTCGTTCTGGTAGACGTAGCTGGCACCCACATCGAGGGTGAGTCTGTCGCCCAGCATCTTGGAGGTGTTGCGGAAGGTGAAGTTGTAGCGGTTGTACTTGTTGTTGGGTACGATACCGCCGGAGTTGACGGCCGAGGCCGAGAGGAAGGTCTGGTTTTTCTCCGTACCGGTAGAGAGCGTCATGGCCTCGGTGGTCATCACGCCGGTCTTGAGATAGTCTGAGGTGGGGTCGTAGCCCACGTAGTTGGCCTCATTGAGCAGTTTGCCCCATGAGTAGGAGTCGGCTCCGGCATCGCGCAGTGACGAGCCTGTGCCGTAGCGATTCTGGAACTCCGGTGTGCGGAGGGCGGTGGAGAACTCGGTAGACTGGCTCACGGTGAAGACGGTCTTGCCGGCCTGTCCCTTCTTGGTGGTGATCACGATGGCACCGTTGCTGGCACGGTTGCCGTAGAGGGCGGCTGCGGCAGCACCCGTGAGGACAGACATCGACTCGATGTCTTCGGGGTTGAGATCGGCAATCTCTTCAGTGGTGCCCGACGATCCGAACTCGGTGTCGCCGCCACCGCCGAGGTTGAACATCGGCACGCCGTCGACCACGTAGAGTACGTTGCTCGACTGCTCGATGCTTCTTGCACCACGCATCACTACCTTGGAGGCACCACCGGCACCTGATGAGGAGGCATTGATGTTGACGCCGGCTACCTTGCCGTTGAGCGAGTTGATGAAGTTGGCATCCTTGTTGGCGGTGAGCTGGTCGCCGTCTACCTGCTGCACGTTGTAACTCAAGGCTTTCTCGGCACGCTTGATACCGAGGGCGGTCACGACGACCTCGTTGAGTTCCTTCGACTCGGGCTGCATGGCCAGCGAGTACTTGTTCTTGTCGGCCACGCGCAGTGCCTTCGGTTCGTAACCGATGTAGCTGATTTCGAGTTCGGCTCCTTCGGGCACGTTGAGGGCGAAGTTGCCGTCGATATCGGTCACGACGGTGTTCTGTGTGCCTTTCTGTCGCACGGTGGCTCCGATGATGGGCTGTCCGGTCTCGTCGACAACGTTGCCCGTCACCTTCTTGGCGGGTTTCCCGGATTGTTGCGTAGTGTTCTTGGTGTTTTTCCTGGATACGACAATGTTTTTGCCGTCGATCTTGTAGGACACGTCCTGTCCGTCAAGAATCTGGTTTACTGCCTGCTTCAGTTCGGTTGCGTTGACGCTCACCTTCCGCTTCATGTCGATGTCGGAGGTGGCGAACACAAACGAATATCCGCTTTCCTTTCTCAGTTGTGTCATGGCCGTCTTCACGCTTACACCGTTGAGGTGCAGGCTGACGCTTTGGGCAACTGCCCCGATGCTCATGCACAATAGAAATGCAGCCACTGTAAGGCTCTTTCTTTGGATGTTCATTGTAGTGTTATGGTTGATTAATATTATTAGGTTGCAGGTGGTGTTCTGTGTTTCTCTTGCCGTCACTTGGTGGCGGTATGGGCGGACGGTCAGTATATGGTGACCCTGTTGCCCTGGATGTTGTAGCGTATCCGTCCGGTGCCGGCGAGCACGTTGAGTATCTGCTGTAGGCTTTGGTCTTTGCGGTGGAACACGCCGTAGAAACGTGTGTTGGCCAGTGCAGTGCTGGAGATGCTGATGTGGGCGGCATAGGTGCGCTCCAGGTCGGCAGCGATATCGGCCAGTCGGCGGCCGTTGAGCATGATGGTGCCGTCGGTCCACAGGCGTGCGGAGGTGGCCGTGTAGTCTTCAAGAGACAGGTTGCCGCTGCGCTTGTCGAGCACGACGCGCTGGTTGGGTTTCAGCCGGTATACGCCTTCCTGCTCTTTGCCGGTGGGGGCCAGCGTCACGCTACCCTCGTCGAGGCTCACCGTGGCGGTAGGGTCGCTGGGGTAGTCGCGGAAGTCAAACTTGGTACCGGTCACCCTCACCATGAGGTTTCCCGACTGTACGATGAACGGCATCTCGCGGTTCTTGTATACTTCGAAGTAGCCTTCGCCCGTGAGCGAGAGCAGACGGTCTTTCACACCGAATCCCTGTGAGTAGGCGATGCGGCTTCCGGCGTTGAGCCATACGGCCGTACCGTCGGGCAAGATGACCTTGGAGGTAGACCCCTCGGGGGCTTCTGTCACAATCTGTGCGAAGGTGTCGGCGATCTTGTGTTGTCCCAATTGGTAGGACAGGTAGGAACAGGCACACACCATGATGGCGATGGCGGCGGCATAGCGCAGGAGGCGTGGCATGCGGCGGCGTACGGTCAGACGTGGACTTTCTGTTGTCGGTGTCTGCGCGTTTCCCGTTTCGGCAGCGGTCGGCTGCAGGGCGTCGGTGTCAGTCCCGTCGGTCAGTGCCATGCCTTGTTGGGCGATGCGCTCGGTGAACAGTCGGTAGGCTTTTTGTTTGTCGTAGACGGCGAGCGATGCAGCGTCGGGTGTGGCATGCCATATGCGTACTAAGCGGTCGTAGGTCTCGGCATTGCGTACATCGGCCGCCTTCCACTCTTCCAGCCGCTGACGTTCGTCGGCCGTGAGCGTGTCGCTCTGTTCGGTGGCAATAAGGAGATATATTTCGTCGTTTTGCATGGATTGTCGGTCGGTATTGTCGGTTTTCATAAGCGTGACGGAAAAAGGTGGGGTTTGGTATAGTGGAAAATCAAAGTTTTTTCAAAAAAATGTGTGGAGGGGTGGTGCACAGGGTGTTCAAAACAGGCATAAACAAGAAATCTTCATCAGTTTCGAAGGGCAAGGTGACTGAAGTTTCGGATTTAGAATCGAACGGTCTGAACCAATAGTCACCGGAGCGAATCTGAAAAGTAAATCCCAACGCAATTGCTTACGGTGGACACCGCAAATATTTGTGAGAGTCTTAAAAACGACAATATAGACAATAGAGACAACTTTAAATTTAGTTCCAAGAACACTGTTGTCTCTATTGTCTCTATTGTCGTTAATAACTTCTATGTTTTGGATTTAGCATTTTATAATATTGGTGTCCGGTAAAATTTTCTTATAACATTGTAAGTCGTTGAATATCTTAATCCTTACAAGGTTTTTTGTATTAGGGGCTTACCCTTGTTCATTGCGCAGTTTCTCTATCCATAGCCCCTGTAGGGGGCACATATTATAGGGT
>CAVCSC010000026.1:0-36710 GCA_963604975.1 Lachnospiraceae bacterium
TTCGGCTCTTCCTTCGGCTCTTCCTTCGGCTCTTCCTTCGGCTCTTCCTTCGGCCAGTCCGTCTTGTTTGGCGCCTTCAAGCACCGATAGGGTGTCGCGGTATTTTCTCAATCCCTCATCATACTTCATGCGCTCCTTTTTGGAGAGCGAGGCCACATCAGCGATTTGTTCCAATTTCTTGAACACGGCACTTTTTGCGGCCCAGGGCAATCTTGTCAAGGTTTCCATATTCTTCAATAAAAATATCCATTTTTCAAATTGGTTTTCGCAAGAGTCGATTTCTTTCTCGAAGAGCGGCAATTGCAAAAATGTCATTCTGATCTTGTCAGAGAAGATCTTTTTGTCTTCTTTGTCGGCCAATGCAACGTCTGTGCGGAATTTCTTTTCGAAGTCCATCGGGCAGAAGTTGAGAAAGGCCACGAGGTATACGGCGTCGATGTTGTATCTCCATGACGATCCTCTTTCGCCTTGCCGGGCTATAGCCTCAGACACGTAGTAGATGCTGCGGTCCTTGAAGTAAGGCTGCGACTTGTTCTGCATTTCGACGATGATTTTCTTTCCCTGGTCAGTCTCGCAGTAGATGTCGTATACGAGTGAGCGGTCATCTTCATAGAGGGCCGGCTGTTCCTTGTCGAGGAACGTGATGTTGAGGATATGTTCTTCGCCTTCGAGCAGATTGTTGAGAAAGTCGAGAATCAGTGGTTTTGACACTTCTTGTCCAAAGATGCGCTTGAATCCGATGTCGGTGAAGGGGTTGATGAATCTTGCCATAGTCGTGTGGTTTGTCTTTCCGTGTGTCTGTACTTGCAAATGTAGGCAAATATTCCGTGTTGTACAATACCGCCGGTTATATTTCGTTATAGGTAGGTTCTAAAAACATGCGGTGACATTTTTTAGAACCTACCTCTTTAGAATCTATTTTTAGTATCCGATTCGTGGAAACAACTTTCTGACGGCTTGTCCGTAGTTAGTCTTCATGGATACGCCGAGTTGTTTGTCGTTGACATTCCGTTTCAGACTGGTCTCCTCGACGGTCGCGATGGGGAGTGTGTCGCAGTAGTACACGCCGTTGTGTGGTGTCGCGATGGTGGAGGTACCGTGTCCTTGCATCTTGTCTTCAATGATATTCTTCACGTCGTCGAATCGCATATAGTGGTTGCCTTTGCTGTCGCTGACCCCGATGGCGATGGTGTCTGCGTCGGTCACGATGGAGGCGAAGAAGATTTCTGCATCGGCGTAGCGCTTGTAGGTGGCATTGTCGTCTTTGTCGAGCAGTTCCTTGACCGGCACTTTGGAGATGTTTCCGTCGCGGTAGACCATGACGAGCCATCCGTTTTCTTCGCTTTCGTGTACGGCCAACTGCAGGTCGTACGTGTTCCAGTCCTCGTCGTGGTGTATGCTGTAGGTAGCGTTGTTGCCCAGGCAGATGTAGCCGATGGTGGGGATGTAACCCTCGTCGTAATCGTGTATCGCATTGTTGCGGTAGGTCGACGTGGCGATGGCGTAGTCTTGTTCGGGTATAG
Organism: Lachnospiraceae bacterium; assembly: GCA_963604975.1. GTDB lineage: Bacteria > Bacteroidota > Bacteroidia > Bacteroidales > Bacteroidaceae > Prevotella. Next base: position 1,524 of record CAVCSC010000026.1, read on the forward strand.
TGACAGACTGTGTGGTGTGTTCCTCCTGCTTTTGCGGGTGACTGGTGGTCATCTCTTTGGTGGTGACGACTGGAGCAGCGGTAGTAGCGGCTATTTCGTTGCGGGCAGCAAGAAATTTGCTGAGGTAAGGCTCGTGGAGTGCGCGCGACGTTTCGGCAAAACGCTCGTAGTATATACCGTCGAGGCTGACGGCAGAGCGGCAGCGCTCTACGCTGATGACAAGCACTTTTGTCTTGGTGTTCTTGTCGAGTTCGTAGTGTACGTGGTGGCTGGCTTCCTGTCCGAGACGTGTGGTGACGGCGTCGACGATGTGGCGCTCGTATTTGTCGAGGTTGCCTTCAAAGAGTCTGTATTTCAGGTCGTTTTCGATACCCATCTCGTAGCCGGTGTCGTTGACGCCGATATAGAGTTTTCCTCCGTCGGAATTGAGGAAGGAGCAGATCACCTTGAGTATGACGCCGGTCTGCGTGTTGATGTCTTCGCGCATGGCTCCGGCAGGGTAGACGATACTTTGCTTGAATTCGGTATGGAAGTCCTCGCGGCCGTAGTATTTCTTGTTGCTTTCCGTCCATCTCAGACCGAGCGTTTCGAATATCTTCTCCATAATGTCTCCCGCCTGCTCCTGGAGTCCCATCTTCTTGATGAGGTTGTGTGAGGCGACGAGCGAAGCCAGTCCTCTCACTCCCTCGTCTTTGCTGTCTCTCACATAGTCGAACAGACGGTCTGCGTTGTCAGTGTTGAGCATTTGGAGAATGGTCAGTTTGTCGTATGCGGTGGTGAGGTTGCGGTGGGTGATGATGTCTCCCCATTTGTTGAGTTCTGCAATGTGCTCAGGGTCAACCTTGCGGTTCTTCTCAAAGTACTTTAGTGCTTCGGTCTGGATCATGCGCAGTTCGTAGTATTTCTCAAGGTCGTCCTTCTGCAGGATTTTTGCCAGCAGACGGCAGTAGGCGAGGTAGTTGTAGCGTCTGATGTGGTCGTTCTCGGTAGAGGCCACCACGTCGATGATGTTGACAAGTTCGGCTACGTGTGACTCTTGCATGAAGGCTTTCTGGCTTTCTTCCTCGTTTTGTCCCTCCTCGGTATATACTTCTCCGAAGGCGTAGAGTACCATCAGGTTGTGGAATGCCCTTTGTATCGTGAACTCCGTAGGATCGGCATCGCGCAGATAGGTGGCGTTGAGGTATCCGTCGGGACCGAGTTTGATGTCACCCACGACGACGAGTTTGCCCTTGGTGAGGTCGGCGAGCGATGCACCGTTGCCTGCCTCTATCGACATAGAGAAACCGTCTGTGCTGATGCCCGGTGTGCGCGTCAGGTTGCCTCTGCGGTTGTTGAGTGAGCATACCATTTCTGTGTTGTACTGGATATTGTCCTCATGGTAGTCTTTGATGAACTCGACAAGGTTGTCGGCCATGCTGAACGTGCATCTTCCGTTCTCGCGTATGTCGGTCACTGTAGCGTAGAGTTTCAGCGGGAGACCGTTGTGGCGGAAGGCGGCGATACCGATGTCGCCGGGGTAGTAGCCCACGATTTCGCTCAGCAACAGCGTACCTTCGCCCTCAAATCCATCCTCGACGATACGGCACTCGTATTCCTGCTCGACATTGGACGTCTTTGTGGTGATGATGATGTCGTAGGTATCTCCTATGACAGGTTTCTTGGTCTTTGCCGTTGTGGGTGTATGGTTGGAGTACAGACTCTTGTCGATGGCGTGCCACAGGCTCTTGCTTGCGTCGATACTGCTTCCGGCGTTGCCGGGTGCGGCTGTTCTCGGCTTCTCGTCGAGGCGGATGCCGAGGTGGTGGAAGAGGTTGAGGTTGTGCAGGGCCATGTAGACATGGTCGCGTCCGGCTACGGTCGGTGCGATGGTGACGGCGTTGGCAGTGACGCTGACGTCTATCCGTCCGGTGCTGTATACCTCCGGTATGGTCTCGTCGGTCTCGTCGGTGGCTTTCTGGTGGTAGATGATGTTGGCCGTGATGTCAACGTCCTCCGAACCCTCATTGTATACGAATGCGGCGCTCGATGTTTCGGATATGAGGCAGAACAGGGCTTGCTCAAGCATTTTCTGCCGGTCTTCGACTTTCATTTCCGAACAGAGTCTGAAGAGGATGGCCTTGTTGAGTTGGGTGTCAATGATGCCCAGCCGTCCGGTGGGGTCGATGGCCGACTGCATGGCGATGACCTGTATGAGTAGCCGTTTGTCCTCGTCGCCGATGGTATATTGCTCTTGTGCCGTGCGGATGTAGTCGATGTATTGTTGCAGGAGGGTCACCCAGACACCGGCGTAGGGGTCGCGTTGCCACACCTTGATGTCCTGTTTGCGCAGGGCGGCGAGCAGGGTAGTGGTGATCTTGGCGGTCAGTGCCGGTTCGAGGTGGCAGATGAAGAGGGTGGTGTAGAGTTTCTCTTCCAGTCTGTAGCAGTATCCCGAGCGGGAGATACGTTCGGCCATGCGTGTGACGGTGTCTTCCGCTTCATTGCCGGCGATGGCCTTTGCCGCATTCGTACACCAGTGCGTCTGGTCGATGATGGCAGAGAGACGGTGCTCGAGTTTTTCCCTTTCGGGGAAGGAACAGCGGGTCAACAGGTCGCTCTTGCCGAATGTGTCGTAGATACCGTCTATCAGGTGACTGAGAACGGTGGGGGAGTTCCGCACGTCGTTTACGAGCCAATGGCAACGTAGGTGTTCCTGATAGGGCTCGATGTCGCCGTTGACAATGGCTGCCACTTGGTCGATGATGGCCGTTCCGTTCGGGTCGTCGCGTAGGCTTTCTTCCAGTTCGGGCAGGTTGACCCTGTTGGTATGGATGGCCTTGGCAAAACTCACCTGCATATAGAGGCTGCCTATCTTTGTGATGCGTCCGAGTATGCGTGGCGTGAGCAGTTCCTTGACTTCGCTGTTGCGCGACATCGTGGCGGCAAACCCGTTTTCATCTTCAAGGCTGATATAGTTGTCGAATATGTTCTTTACTTTCAGTTCGATAATGTCATTTTCCTTGTATTTCTCTCTGACAAGTTTTTCTATATCTTGTCGCAGGTAGGCGCTGTCATCAGGGCGGCGTTCATACAAACAGTCTATATATACGGGCGTTTCCCGTTGTTGCTGAAACTTCAATTGACTGATTTTGTATTGGTGGTCTTGATATTCCACGACAAATTTGTGACTGTCTTTGTCAATACGTAGTACTTTGGCTTTTACTCTTTCCATAATAATAAATAATTGTTGTTTGTTTACGGTAGGATTTTCAAACCCTACCTTTGGTGGATAATAAGAATGCTTTTGTCACCAAAGGTATACAATTCTGTTGTGAATGTTGTTCGGGAAGTCGTAAAAAAAGCAAAAAGTGTATGGAAATTTCGTTTGCCGGCTAACTGGTGGCACAGAAAAAACGGAAAGCCATGTCCACCCAGGTGGCGTGACATGGCTTTCCGTCGTTTTGGGGTAAGGAATGTTTTTCCCCGTCGCTTACTTGCGGATGGTCTTGAAGGTCTTTTCGCCTTGCTTTACGATGTAGAGTCCGCGGGGCAGATCGTCAGTAGATGTGCCGACGGCGACGCCTTGGGCGTTGTATACCTTGACGGATGTATCGGTGTCAGTCTTGATGTCGATGATGGCGGTAGCGAGGTCGATGTACTCTATGGCCGATACCTTCACTGTGGGGATATAGGCTTCGGTGTCGGTGTCGTAGTAGGAGGTGGTTGTCTCGGAGATTTCTCCGCCGTAATTGTCGCTGTAGGTATATTCGTTTTTCATGCCCTGGACGAGTTCCACGGCCGGGTTCCATTGCATATAGTCGAGGTCGGAGGTATAGGCCTCGTCGAGCGTGATGTTGCCCTTTTCGTCGTAGGTGATGGTCTCGTAGGCACAGCCTATGAGGTCGGTGTCGCCCTTGGATACGTCGCCGGAGTGGCTGGCGTAGAGGTAGTTGCCGAAGGTGTAACTGCCGTTCTCGTCGTTGACCTTCATCTCCATGGTCTGCAGGTAGAGCGTGTTGCTGGGTGAGGTCATGCTCATGACAAATCCGTTCTCGTCATTTTTGCCTTCGACGTTGAGTGTTACGCCGCTCTCGACAAGTGTGGCCGACTTGAGCAGGTTGCTGCCCCAGAACCAGGTGGCAGGCAACGACTGTTCGTCGACGAGCTGTCCATCGCATTTCTCCCATACCATGTTGGTGAACACGTCGATGACTCCGTACTCGTTGGTGTCCTCGTCAATGCCCGAATAGGTGCAACCGGTAGGTCCGGTCGACCCGGCCGTATAGGTGTACGTCACCTCGTCGGTCTTGGTCCATTCCTGGCTATCGTTGTCATACTCGGTCTTGGTCACCTTGGTCACATTGCCGTCGGCATTGCGGGTGATGGCGATCTTGTAGCATCCGTAGCCCATTGTCCATGTGTCGCCGTCGAGGGTCCACGACTCGTATCCGGTGACGGTGCCCGTGTTTCCATCGTAGGTACTTGTCTTTTTGTTGTACGGAGTATAGTTGTCACCGTCTTCAGAGATGGAGGTCACTTGTCCGATGGCGTTGCCGGCGGCATCGTATACGGTTTCGGCCTTCACTTTCTCGCTGCCGTCATCTTGTATCTGCACGGTGACATTGCCGTTGGCGTCGTAGGTGTAGTAGTCGTCGGCGGCAAACTCCCATGTGCCTTCGGTGTCGTCGTAGGTGTACTGCTTGTCGTGGCTGACCTTCCATACCGGTGTGACCGACTGCTTGGCGGAGCGGAGCAGAGGGGCACGAAATCCGGTCGTCTTGGCCGAAAAGAGAGCCGTGGCCTTCTTGAAAGAGCGGAGGGGAGCAAACTTTCCGTCTTGTGTCATCGTTTCGGTCTGTGCCAACGCCGGTGTGACGGCGAGCGTGGCGGCTGCAAGAAGAAGAGTAAAGTGTTTCATACGCATGTTGTCTTTTGTGTGTTTTTATATTCTATTTCTGTATTCTGTTATCTTTTTGCAAAGGTATGAATATATTTTCTAACCATTGTGTGTTGTTGCGGAAAACCGTTCCGGCGGTGTGTGTTTTTTGTTTCGGAGGCGATATGTGAGGGCTATGGAGGCATTGCCGGATGTCGTAGTGAACCGAACCGTTGCGCCGTGGATGAAAGTGTATAAAAAAATATAAAAAAACGCTCGTTTCCCCGTGGCTTGTCGGGATAATCCTTACCTTTGTTAGGCATGCGGAAGGGTAGGCCAAACATTGAAAATATGACCGCGCCGTCTGGACCATGCGCCGTACTTGCGGCAACCAATCTATACAACTACTGAAATCTTAGAACGGATTCCAAACCTAAGGACCGTCTACAAATTATTAACGTGAAAACGGGTTCGCAGCAGAACCTGCCTAAATTTAGTATCAGATGAACAAATATCCCAAAATCGGTATCCGTCCTACTATCGACGGACGTCAGGGAGGCGTACGTGAAAGCCTCGAGGAAAAGACCATGAACCTGGCCCACTCCGTGGCCAAACTCATCTCCGAAAATCTTCGCAACGGCGACGGCTCCCCCGTGGAGTGTGTCATCGCAGACGGTACCATCGGTCGTGTGGCCGAGAGTGCGGCCTGTGCCGAGAAGTTTGAGCGTGAGGGCGTAGGTTCCACCATCACCGTCACCTCTTGCTGGTGCTATGGTGCAGAGACGATGGATATGAATCCGCATTGGCCCAAGGCCGTATGGGGCTTCAATGGCACAGAGCGTCCGGGCGCAGTCTATCTTGCCGCCGTTCTCGCCGCCCACGCCCAAAAAGGCCTGCCCGCCTTCGGTATCTATGGACACGATGTGCAAGACCTCTCCGACGATACCATCCCTGCTGATGTGGCCGAGAAGATACTCCGCTTTGCCCGTGCTGCCCAGGCTGTGGCTACGATGCGCGGCAAGTCCTATCTTTCTATGGGTAGTGCCTGTATGGGTATTGCCGGTTCGATTGTCAATCCCGACTTCTTTCAGGAGTACCTCGGTATGCGCAACGAGAGTGTCGACCTCACCGAGATCATTCGCCGTATGACAGAAGGCATATACGATCACGAGGAATATGAAAAGGCCATGGCCTGGACCCGCGAGCACTGTATGTGCAACGAGGGTGAGGATATCGGCAACCGTGAAGAGAAGAAGAAGACCCGCGAAGAGAAGGATCAGGATTGGGAGTTCATCGTCAAGATGACCATCATCATGCGCGACCTCATGCACGGCAATCCCAAACTGCGCGAGATGGGATTCAAGGAGGAAGCACTCGGGCACAACGCTATCGCCGGAGGTTTCCAAGGCCAGCGTCAGTGGACCGATTTCTATCCCAATGGCGACTATCCCGAAGCATTGCTCAATACATCGTTTGACTGGAACGGCCTGCGTGAGGCTATCATTCTCGCCACCGAGAACGATGCCGGCAACGGTGTGGCCATGCTCTTCAACCACCTGCTCACCGGCCGCGCACAGATCTTCTCCGACGTGCGCACCTACTGGAGCCCCGAGGCCGTGAAACGTGTTACCGGCAAGGAACTCACGGGACGTGCCTCAGGAGGTATCATCCACCTCATCAATTCCGGAGCCACTACGCTCGACGGTACGGGTGCCGCCACCAACGCTGCCGGTGAACCCGAGATGAAGCACTTCTGGGAGATGACCGAAGAGGATGCCGACAAGTGTCTCAAGGCTACGACATGGTATCCCGCCAACCGCGACTACTTCCGCGGCGGCGGTTTCTCCTCCAACTTCCTCACCAAGGGCGGTATGCCCGTCACCATGGTGCGTCTCAATCTGGTCAAGGGCCTCGGTCCGGTGCTCCAACTCGCTGAAGGATGGACGGTAGACATCGATCCCGAAATCCACGAGGTACTCAACAAGCGTACCGACCCCACATGGCCTACCACATGGTTCGTGCCCCGCACTTGCGACAAGGCACCCTTCAAGGACGTATATTCGGTGATGAACAACTGGGGTGCCAACCACGGAGCCATCAGTTACGGACATATCGGTGCCGACCTCATCACGCTTTGCTCCATCCTGCGTATCCCCGTGAGCATGCACAATGTGGATGAAGACAAGATATTCCGTCCTGCCGCATGGAATGCCTTTGGTATGGATAAGGAAGGTGCCGACTACCGTGCTTGCCAGAACTATGGTCCTATCTACAAGTAATTTTGAACATCTACTTAAAATAAGTTTTTTAGAACTCACTCGACAAGTGTTTCCCGGAAACCTGTCCGTTTCCGGGAAACACCTACACTACCATAACCCTATTACCATGACCAGAAGATTTATTCTCAACGAGGTGTCCTATTTCGGCCCTGGTGCGCGTCGCGAACTGCCCGGAGAGGTCAAGCGTCTCGGACTCCACAAGGCATTTGTCTGCACCGACAAGGATCTCATCAAGTTTGGTGTCGCCCAGAAAGTGCTCGACGTACTCGAAGAAGCCTCCATTCCCTATGAGGTGTTCAGCGAAATCAAGCAGAATCCTACTGTACGCAATGTCAAGGCGGGTCTTGAAGCCTTTGCCCAATCTGGTGCCGACTTCATCTTGGCCATCGGCGGCGGATCGTCCATCGACACCGCCAAGGCCGTGGGTATCATCACGCGCAATCCCGAGTTTTCCGATGTGGTCTCGCTTGAAGGTGTGGCCAATACCAAACACAAGGCCGTGCCCATCATCGCCCTGCCCACAACAGCAGGAACGGCCGCCGAGGTGACCATCAATTATGTCATCACCGACGAGGAGAACGAGAAGAAGATGGTATGCGTCGATCCCAACGACATACCCGCTATCGCCATCATCGATGCCGAACTCATGTATACCCTTCCCCGCAGTCTCACCGCTGCCACCGGACTCGATGCGCTCACCCATGCCATTGAAGGCTTGATCACCAAGGGTGCGTGGGAGATGAGCGACATGTTCGAAATCAAGGCCATCGAAATGATAGCCCGCCATCTGGAGACCGCTGTCAACGAACCTACCAACGCTGAGGCACGCGACGGCATGGCCGTAGCCCAGTATATCGCTGGTATGGCCTTCTCCAATGTCGGTCTTGGTGCCGTACACGGCATGGCCCATCCGCTGGGTGCCATCTTCGATATTCCTCATGGTGTGGCCAATGCCCTGTTGCTGCCTACCGTGATGGAGTACAACGCTCCTGCCGCCTTGCCGAAGTTTGCCGTCATCGCCCGTGCTATGGGCGTGTCTACCGACGGACTTACCCCGGAACAGGCTGCCCAGGCTGCCGTTGGTGCCGTGCGCTCGCTCAGCATCAAGGTTGGCATACCGCAACATCTGGCCGAACTCGGTATCAAGGAGACAGACCTTCCGCGTCTGGCCAAGGCCGCTGCAGCCGATGTCTGCACGCCCGGCAATCCGCGCGACGTGACCGAGGCCGACTTGCTCGAACTCTACCGCAAGGCCTTTTAGGCGGAATAAAAAAACGTAATCAATAATCTCCAAAAACGCCACTGCCGTACCGCTCGTACAAAGGACGGTGGGGCAGTGGCATAAAACCCGTTAACGACAATGATAACAGACCTTCACATACAGGAATTTCTCCGTCAGGCCCATCGTGTGGGCGATGCCGGACTCACCCTTTGCTCCAGTGGCAATATCTCATGGCGTATCGGCGACGAGGCCCTCGTCTCTGGTACAGGATCTTGGGTACCGACGCTGCCCGAAAAGAAAATATCCGTCTGCCGCGTGGCTGACGGTGCCGTACTCAACGGCGTGAAACCGTCTATGGAGAGTGGCTTCCACCTCGGCGTGCTGCGCGAGCGTCCCGACTGCGATGTGGTACTCCATTTCCAGTCCAAGTACGCCACCGCTGTGGCTTGCTCCAAGAATATCCCCACCGACTTCAATGTCACGGCCGAGGTGCCCTGTCATGTCGGCAAGGAAATTCCCATTATTCCCTACTATCGTCCCGGTTCACCCGAACTGGCCGAGGCGGTCAAGGCTGCACTCAAGGACCACAACTCCGCCCTGATGCTCAAGCATGGTCAGGTAGTCTGCGGCAAGACGTTCGACGAGGTGTTTGAACGTGCCATGTTCTTTGAGATGGCTTGCCGTATCATCGTGCTCAGCGGCGGCAACTACAATACGCTGACTCCGGAGGAGATCGACGACCTTGAGACCTACGTTCTCGGCAAGAAGACCAAGTAGGAGGTATCCCTACGTCACCAACAAGAACAATCAGATGACATACCTCGCAATAGACTTCGGGGGAGGTAGCGGCCGCGTCGTGGCAGGAACACTGTGCGACGGCCGGCTCGACATGCAGGTCGTGCACCGCTTCCCCAACCGCCAGATACCGCTCGGCGGCCGGTTGTACTGGGACTTTCTTGCCCTCTTCGGTGATATGCTGGAGGGACTGCGCAAGGCCGCCGCACTCGGACTGCACGTCGACGGTATCGGTATCGATACCTGGGGCGTGGATTTCGGTCTGGTCGATGCGCAAGGCCATCTTGTGGGCAATCCTGTCTGCTACCGCGATGGGCGTACCAAGGGACTGGTCGACCGCTTCTTCAGGCAGACCGACCCTACGGCCCACTACGCCGTCAACGGTACACAGGTGATGGAGATCAACACTCTCTTTCAACTCTACAGTATGCGGCTGACCGGTGATGCGGGCCTCGACGTGGCCGACCGCCTGCTCTTCATGCCCGACCTGTTCAGTTATTTCCTCACCGGAGAGGCCAACACCGAGTACACCATCGCTTCTTCTTCCGAACTGCTTGATGCTCGGAGCCGTGATTGGGATTGGGCGACCATCGACGCATTGGACATTCCCCGCCGTCTATTCGCTCCTATTGTCATGCCTGGAACGGTGCGCGGTAGGCTGCGTCCCGAGATAGCCGAGTATACCGGACTGGGCGAGGTCGATGTCTTTGCCGTCGGATCGCACGACACGGCCAGCGCTGTGGCAGCCGTACCTGCCGACGATGATGAGTCGCCGGTCGCCTTTATCAGTTCCGGCACTTGGTCGCTGTTCGGCGTAGAGGTCGATGCGCCCATTCTGACCGAAGAGGCGCGCCTCGCCGGATTTACCAATGAGGGCGGCGTGGGTGGCCGTATCACCTTCCTGCAAAATATCACCGGTCTGTGGTTTGTGCAGCGGCTGATGGCAGAGTGGGCCGAGCAGGGCCAGCCCCAACAGTACGATGTCATCCTTCCGCAGGCTGAGCAGGCCGTCATCGACAGTATTATTCCCGTCGACGATGCAGCCTTCCTCAATCCCAAGTCGATGGAACAGGCCATCTGCGACTATTGTGCGGCACACGCCCTACCCGTTCCCCGTGACAAGGCAGAGACCATACGGGTGGTTCTGCAGTCGCTGGCCCACCGGTATGCCGAGGCTGCCGAACGGCTCAACGCGATGTTGCCTCGTCCGATACAGCGGCTGCACATCATCGGTGGCGGGTCGCAGAACGCCCTTCTCAATCGTCTGACCTCCGAGGCACTCGGCATACCCGTTATGGCCGGACCCGTTGAGGCTACGGCCATGGGCAATATTCTCACCCAGGCTATGGGAAAAGGCGAACTCCACGGTCTGTCCGACCTGCGGGCCGTTGTCCGCCGTAGTCTATGACAGACAATGTAGGAAACACAATCCTATTACATTTCTATTACTCCCAAACTGACCTTATGCAACAATCAACCGAAAAGAAAGAATCACTCTTCTGGAAGGACGGCGTCAACTATATCGTTCCGTTCATCCTCATCACCTCCTGTTTCGCCCTCTGGGGCTTTGCCAACGACATCACCAACCCTATGGTGAAGGCCTTCTCCAAGATATTCCGGATGTCGGCCACCGATGGAGCCTTGGTGCAGGTGGCCTTCTATGGAGGATATTTTGCCATGGCTTTTCCCGCTGCCATGTTTATTCGCCGATTCAGTTACAAGGCCGGTGTGCTGCTCGGCCTTGGCCTGTATGCCGTCGGTGCGTGCATGTTCTATCCCGCCAAGATGATCGGCGACTACTATCCGTTTCTCATCGCCTACTTCATCCTGACCTGCGGACTCTCGTTTCTTGAGACTTCAAGCAATCCCTACATCCTCTCCATGGGTACCGAGGCGACGGCCACACGCCGTCTGAATCTTGCCCAGTCGTTCAATCCGATGGGCTCGCTGCTCGGTATGTATGTAGCCATGAACTTCATCCAGGCCCGGCTCAATCCGCTCGATACCGCCGGACGTGCCACGCTGAACGATGCCGAGTTTGAGGCAATCAAAGAGTCTGACCTTAGTGTACTTATCGGTCCGTATCTGGCTATCGGCCTGGTCATTCTGGCCATGTTCCTCGTCATCCTCTTCTGGCGGATGCCGAAGAATGGCGATGCCAACCACGACATCAACTTCATTCCCACGATTCGTCGCATCTTCCACATGCCGCACTATCGTGAGGGTGTCATTGCGCAGTTCTTCTATGTCGGCGTGCAGATCATGTGCTGGACCTTCATCATACAGTACGGTACGCGCGTGCTTATGGCAGAGGGTATGACTGAGCAGGCGGCCGAGGTGTTGTCGCAGAAATACAATATTCTGGCGATGATTATCTTCTGCTGCTCTCGCTTTATCTGTACCTTCATGTTGCGGTATCTCAATGCCGGTCAACTGCTGATGGTGCTCGCCATACTCGGCGGATGTTTTACTGTGGGAGTCATTGTGTTGCAGAATATTTACGGTCTGTACTGTCTTGTGGCTGTCAGTGCCTGTATGTCGCTCATGTTCCCCACTATCTACGGCATCGCCTTGACCGGACTGGGCGACGACGCCAAGTTTGGTGCAGCCGGACTGATCATGGCCATACTTGGTGGTAGCGTGCTTCCGCCGCTGCAGGCCAGCATCATTGATATGGGCACACTCTTCGGCATGCCGGCCGTCAATGTATCGTTCGTACTCCCGTTTGTCTGCTTTATCGTTATCGCCATTTATGGCCGCCGTACAAAGTTGCGCAGTATTCACCGCCTGGATGGATAATGTCTAAGTGACGGCGAAAAACGAGAATGTATGTTCCCCGTCGCAAGGTCGTTGACCGCCACAAAAGAAATAACACAGAAAAACCGCCCGTGCTCCCCATGAGCAGCGGGCGGTTTTTCTGTGTGTATGTCGGTTAGGAGGGTGTCCCCCTTCCCAGTCTGTTATCTCTTGACGAACTTCATGTGGCGCTCGCCCTTGATGCGTGAGTTCTTTACCGAGCGTGTCGTCAGACTATCGGTTTCCCAAGTGGCATTGTCCTTAGCGAGGGTTGTGCGGGTGCAGTCGAACACGAGGTACTCCTTGTTGTTGTAGCCCTCCATTACGCCTGAGAAAGCGTTTTGGTCGAGGCTGAAGCCCGAAAGGTCGCTGTTGCCGTCAGCGTCGAGCCGGTAGGTTTTGCCCGAGCCGTCGTACTTGATATAGATGTCGAACGTGCGGGGATCGATGTACCACAAGAAACGCAGTTCCTGACTTTCTTCGCCCACCCAGTCTATCTCGCTTCCGCGTCCGTTGAGCGATGAGGCGTTGTATTGGTCGAACTGGAACTGTACGTCCATGTCGGCCTGTGCGTACTGTCCGTAGTCGTCGATATAGTAGTAGCGCAACTGCCCTTCCCAATATCCGCGCAGGGTTTGTGCCATGTTGCGCAGGTCGTCTGTGGTGCGGTCGAAGGGAGTGCCGTACCAGTCCCAACTGTCGTACCAGCCTTGGGAGTAGTTGTAGTAGTTCCAACTGTCGGGGTCGTGGTAGCCCGGCCAGTCCTCGTCGCAACTCGTAAAGGTGAATGTAAGTGCAGCCATCATCAGCATGGCAAGGTAGGTTTTCATCCGTTTCATAGTCGTATTCTTTTTTGTGGACACGCGGCCTGACGTGTTGCCCGTCTGACGGTGGCGTGTCCGGTGATTGTTTTCTGTGGGCAAAATTATAGCGTTTTGTTTAGTCGTGCAAGTGGAAATTCATATTTCAATGTAGGGAAACCCCTATGGCGTGGTGAAAGGAGTCGAAGGAGGAAAGGTCACTTTTTCTTTACAATAGTTAAAAATATTATTTGTCGTGCTATCCATATCCCGATAATTTTTTACCTTTGCAACTCAAAAACGATTGTTTTGGTCAGGAATCGCCTAAACGCCGGCCATATACGGTTTTTAGGACACGGCCCATCATTAATAAAAATACAAAGGATAAGGAAATGGCAACTGTTTATGATCTTTCCGTCAAGGACAGAAAGGGCAAGGACGTATCTCTGCGTGAATATGCCAACGAGGTGTTGTTGATTGTGAACACGGCAACAAAATGCGGATTTACTCCACAGTATGAAGAACTTGAAAAACTCTACGAGAAATACCACGCACAGGGTTTCGAAGTGCTCGACTTCCCCTGCAACCAGTTTGGTCAGCAGGCACCGGGTACCGACGAGTCTATCCATCAGTTCTGTAAGTTGACCTACAACACAGAGTTCCCCCGCTTCAAGAAGGTCAAGGTCAACGGCGACGATGCCGACCCGCTCTTCAAGTTCTTGAAGTCGCAGAAGGGCTTTGCCGGATTTGATGCCAACCACCCGCTCACTCCCGTACTTGAGGAGATGCTCTCAAAGGATGCGCCCGACTACAAGGAGACGGCCGACATCAAGTGGAACTTTACCAAGTTTCTTGTCGACAAACTCGGTATCGTCGTAGCCCGTTTCGAGCCTACAGAGAGTCTGGAGCATGTAGCCGAGGAGATCGAGCGTCTCCTGCAGAAATAATCAAGTCTACCTACCACCGTTTTTACAATGGAGAAAAGAGAACATACCCGTTGCCTGATTGTCGGCAGCGGTCCCGCCGGATATACGGCAGCCATCTATGCCGGACGTGCCAACCTCAGTCCTGTGGAATATTGCGGACTGCAGATGGGTGGCCAGTTGACCCAGACCACCATGGTCGAGAATTTCCCCGGTTACCCCGAAGGTGTCGACGGCAACCAGATGATGATGGACCTCCGCAGTCAGGCCGAGCGTTTCGGTGCCGACATACGCGACGGATCTATCGCCAAGGCCGACTTCTCGGCCCGTCCCTACGTCCTCACCACTGACGAGGGAGTAGAGATAGAGGCCGATACGGTCATCATTGCCACCGGAGCCAGTGCCAAGTACCTCGGTTTGTCCGACGAGAAGAAGTACAACGGTCAGGGCGTCAGCGCCTGTGCCACGTGCGACGGGTTCTTCTACCGCAAGAAGGTGGTAGCCGTTGTGGGTGGCGGTGACACAGCCTGTGAGGAGGCTGTCTATCTGGCCGGCTTGTGCAGCAAGGTCTATATGATTGTACGCAAACCCTATCTCCGCGCTTCCGACGTGATGAAGCGTCGTGTGGAAGACAACGAGAAGATCGAAATACTCTATGAGCACAATGCCGAAGGACTCTATGGCGAAGGCGGCGTAGAAGGTGTTCATCTTGTAAAGCGTCTCGGACAGACCGACGAGAGCCATTACGACTTGCCCATCGACGGTTTCTTCCTCGCCATCGGCCATCGTCCCAACACCGAGGTGTTTGCCCAGTGGCTCGACCTCGACGAGACAGGTTATATCAAAACCATCGACGGAACGCCCTGCACAAAGGTTCCCGGCGTCTATGCCGCTGGCGACTGTGCCGATCCCGTCTACCGTCAGGCTATCGTTGCAGCCGGTTCCGGTTGCAAAGCCGCCCTTGAAGCCGAACGCTATCTGACGGCCGAAAATCTTTGATTTTTTCCATAACTGATATACAAGGCGGTATTTTTTTGAGTCCACCATCAGCCAATCGGCCCCATCCTCCGACGGAGGGTGGGGCCGATTGGCGTATCTGTATGTATTTCCACTTGTCATGCCCATGCCGTCCCTTTAGTGCCGCACTGGGCGAGTGAGGTACAGTCCGGCGAAGGTGAGCAGGCCGTTGAGCATGAGCAGTTCGTAGCCGAAGCGGTAGCCCGTGTAGTGTGCGACGGTCTTGTCGAGCGCGAAGCAGAGTAGGGGAGAGACCACGGCGATGAAGGGTACGGCCCGGTCGCGTACGCTCAGCCGGGTGAAGATACTGAAGGCAAACATGCCCAGTAGCGGGCCGTAGGTGTAGGAGCAGAGCACGTAGATGGCATCGATCATGCTCGAACTGTCGACCAGGCGGAAGGCCATGATGCAGAGTACAAAGGCGGCGGCTACGGCTATATGCGTCTTTCGGCGTTGCCGCTCGTCCTTCGGCTTTTCCAACATATCGACGCAGAGGCTGGTGGTCAGGGCCGTCAGGGCCGAGTCGGCACTTGAGAAGGAGGCGGCCACGATGCCGATGGTGAAGAGTATGACGACCGTCTGCCCCATACTGCCAGTGGCGGCGAACATGGGGAGCAGGTCGTCACCGGTCTGCGGCAGCGGGGTGCCCGTCTTCTGTGCCAGCATGGTGAGCAATATGCCGAGCATGAGGAAGAGCAGGTTGGCCGGTACAAAGGCAAACCCATAGGTGCACATGTCCTTCTGTGCGTCGCGGAGCGACTTGCAGGTGAGGTTTTTCTGCATCATGTCCTGGTCGAGTCCGGTCATGACCACGGCGATGAAGATGCCGCTAAGAAACTGTTTCCAGAAGTTTTGCGTCGACATCCAGTCGTCGAACACGAATGTGCGGCTATGTGCGTCGGCAGCCACCGCCTTTACCGCTTCTGCGGGCGAGAGGCCGAGCGACTGACAGACGTGGTAGATGATGAGCAGCAGGGCGGCAAACATGCAGAACGTCTGTAGCGAGTCTGTCCATACCAGTGTCTTGATGCCGCCGCGCCGGGTGTAGAGCCATATCAGGGCGACCATGCCCGCGACGGTCACGGGAAAGGGTATGCCTGTGCCGTCGAGCACAAACCGTTGCAGGATGATGCACACGACGTAGAACCGTGCCGCAGCCCCGGTCAGTTTTGACAGTAGGAAGAAGGCCGCCCCCGTCTTGTAGGAGCGGTGCCCCAGTCTCTGGTCGAGAAAGGAGTAGATGGTGGTCAAGTTGTACCGGTAGTATACCGGCAGCAGCACAAAGGCGATGACAAAATAGCCGACGATAAATCCTAAGCACGTCTGTAGGTAGGTCATGTCGCTTCTGAGTACCATGCCGGGTACGGAAACAAACGTGATGCCGGATATGGAGGCCCCCACCATGCCGAAGGCGACCATGTACCATGGCGAGCGGCGGTTGGCGCGGAAGAAGGTGTCGTTGTCTGCCCGGCGTGCCGTCAGGCGGCTGAAGATCATCAGTATGGCGAAGTAGATGATGATGGTGGCAATGATGGTCATGTGTGTGAGGATATTTCCTGTGGATATATTTCCTACAAAATTACGCCGAAAATGTCTGCCGGCCAAGCGTCTGTCGGCAAAAGCACACCTCCGGCTTGCGATATTGCCGTTTTTGCCGTACCTTTGTCCCGACGAAATCATCACCACAAGGATATGACAACACTCTATTTGGTACGCCACGGCGAAACCGTGGACAATGCCAACCAGATCTTGCAGGGGCAGCGCCCCGGCGAACTCAATGAGCATGGCGAGGCGCAGGCTGCTGCCGTGCGCGACCGTATGGCCGATACGCCCATCGACGCTTTTGTGTCGAGCGATCTGAAACGCTCGCTCGATACCTGCCGCATCATTGCCCTGCCCCACGGCAAGGCCGTGCGCACAACCCCGTTGCTGCGTGAGCGCGACTGGGGCGGTTTTACCGGACGCTATATACCCGACCTCAAGGGCGAGGCATGGCCCGCCGATGTAGAGTCGCTCGACGCGATGAAGACCCGCGCCCGGCAGTTTCTTGACTTCCTGCGCTGCGAATATCCCGGACAGAGCGTGCTGGCTGTGGGCCACGGCATCATCAACAAGGCCATACAAAGTGTCTATTTCAACAAACCGATGAACGAGATCGAGAAGATGAAAAATGCAGAGGTGAGAGTCTACGAACTCTGACCGATATCTCATGCAGACATCGTATCGTATAGTATGGTATAGTATAGTATAATATCATATAGAATGCGACGGAACACAAAAAAAGGGGGAAAGATGCAACGGTTATACATCTTCCCCCTTTCTCGTATTGAGTCAAACAGGTTTTTCTGTGTGGTTGGTCTGCGGTGGGATTTTTTGTCGTTGTCTATCCACAAAGACTCCACCTGGGTTGTATCCTTATCTTCTTCCTCCGAACGATCCGCCGCCTCCACGGTTGCCGTCTGAGGGAGTGCCTACGCTGCGAGGAGCAGACGATCCGCCGCGGTTGCCAAACGAACCTCTGTTCGATGTGGAGGGAGTGAATGTGCGGTTGGGGGTGGAGTTGGTCGAGCCGCTGCGGTTGCCACCGAAGGTGCTGCGGTTGGTTGTGCCCGGCTGGGTGACCGTAGTGCGGGTGCTGCTCTCACGGTTGCCGAAGTTGGCACGTCCCGGTGTCGTAGTCGTGTTGCGGCTGGGTATGGTGGTGCGTCCCGGAAGGGTGGTCGACGTGCGGGGCTGGTTCTGGTTGGGAGCACGGTTGCCGAAGGTGGCGGTGCCACGGTTCTGTCCGCCAGGCTGTGCGCCGACGTTGTTGCCCGGGCGGTTTTGTGTGCCGGCGCCGACAGGTCGGGGCTGTCTGTTGCCGTAGGTGCGTCCCTGGCCGAAGTCACCGCGGTCGAAGCGGTCGCGCATACCTACCTCGTGATGTCCGGGGCGAGGACCGAAGTCGCGTCCGCGATACCAGGAGTTGCCTCCGTTGTGTCTCCAACTGTGTCCTCCGCGGTAACTGATGTAGATGGACGGGCGGTCGAAGAAGAAGTAGTCGCGGTGCGGGTAGCGGGCGTAGATGCCGAAGTGCCAGTAGCCTGCGTCCCAGTAGAGCGGACGGTAGAAATAGGAGGCGGCGCAGAATGAGCGGTACTGCCAGTCGAGCATGATGTAACTCAGGTCGAGGTTGCGCTGGGTCCAGTACGGTCCGTAGAGGTCGTCGTAGGTGTTCACGCCCATGAGGTAGTCGAGGTTGATCTCGTAGGCGGCTTCGTATTGTGCGTCGTTCAGATTGAGTTCGTATGCCATCTTGTCGGTGAGGAAGAGGGCCTGCTGGCGGGCCTGCTCGTAACTCATGGCTTTAGCCGAGACTGTCATGACAATCAGTGCTATGAGGACGGTCATCATCTTTTTCATAATCTCTGCGTTTTATAGGGTTTGTGATTTCTTTTTTCTTATCTCTGCTGCAAAGTTACGGTAGATGACGTGACTGTCAAAAGGTTTTTCCCTAACATTGCGGGGGAAAATCCCTATTGTGCATTTTGCTCACTTTTCCTTGGCCGATATTTTGTCGAAAGCGCAAAGAGTCCTATCTTTGCACCGCACATTTATGGCGGGTTCTAAAAAGAAGTGTAATAATATGTGCAATTTTAGAACACACTATAAGATTAAAAACCAAGAAACCATCAACATGATGAAAAGAAAGTGTATGATAACGTTGGCCGCAGCCGCCTTTGCGCTGATGTCGGCCCTGACCGTATCGGCGCAGACCACTGCTGCCGAAGACCTTGATGCCAAGTATGCTACCGAACTGCTCAAGCCCGGCGCCCCGGCTCCCGACTTCGCCCTGCCCACTCCGGCGGGCGATACCCTGCGCCTGTCGAGTCTGCGCGGCCACTATGTCGTGCTCGACTTCTGGGCCTCGTGGTGTCCCGATTGTCGTAAGGATGCGCCGGAGATTGTTCGGCTCTATGAGCAATACAAGGATCGTGGCGTGCAGTTTGTCGGCGTATCGTTTGATACCGACAAGCAGGCTTGGACGTCGGCCCTTGAGACCTTGGGCATCGCCTACACGCAGGTCAGCGAACTCAAGAAGTGGAAGACGACTGAGGTGTCAAAGGCGTATGCCGTGAAGTGGATACCGTCGGTCTATCTCATCGATCCGCAAGGCAAGGTGGTCGTAGGTACGGTGATGTCGGAGAAGATAGCCGCTGAACTGGCCAAGATTTACCCCGCCTGCGCTGAGTGATGGGATAGCGGTCCTCTCCTTTTTCAGGTAGGAATCTCAGTTCCCGTCTTTACCAGGAATAAGCCGCAGACACACAGAAAAAACCGGGATGTGGACGTCGTAGTCCATATCCCGGTTTTCTTTTCTGTGGGGGCAGAGCAACTATTTTTCTTCCGTTTCTGCTTCTTCCGTTTCTGCCTCTTCTGTCACTCTCTTGTCTTTTTTCTTTTTCTTTGCTTCTTTTTCCTGCTTCTTCATTTTTTCCTGTTCTTCGAGCAGTTCTTTTCTTTCCGCAAGGGTCATGGTACGCATGTTGAGCATGGCCTGTCTTACGCCCTCGTTGAGGGGCATGAAGCCGGTCGGCTCCTCAAAGTCATTGCTTGCGGGGACCAGTTTTTCCAGTTCCAGGTCTTCTTTCGAAGCATAGTCTACGTCGAGCACGAAAACCTCGTTGTAGAGGTCGACGCTGGTGTTCGACTTCTTGTGGGTGATGCGCATGCCGCTCAGCATATTGACGAGGTTGGACAGTTTGGGTGCACCGTAGTGTATGTCGTAGGTCTCGGTGTTGAATATGTTGCCCATCGAAATGCCGAAGAAGGGTATGGTGAGGGGTTTGAGGAAGCGTACGCTGTCCATCACGATGCTACACCGGTTTTTGTTCCAGTCGAAGCGGGCGTACGTGATGCCCCAGTTCTTGCCGAGGTTGCAGATGTTGAGGCGTTTCACCTTCTCTTCAGGTAGTTTCTTGAGGTGTCCCGGTCCAGATACGTCGGTGGCAAAACTGGGATTGAAGTTGAGCACGCCTCTGACCATTTTGCTGTTTTTGCCCGAAAGCACGTCTTTGTTGTAGAGCGCTTCGCGCGAGAGAACCGTGACTTGGGGGCTGCCCTGTCCCTTGGAAGCCTTGAAGTAGAGATGGCAGATGGATCGCGATACCTTGGCGAGCGTGTCGGTCATCCAGGCCAACTGGCGTATATATACCTTGAGGCGTATGTAGTCGTGCTGGCCCTTGTCTACGGCCACTTCCTTGACGGTGTATGTCTGGGGGGTGAGGCGTATCTTGCCGTCGGTCACAGTGGCCATCTCTATGTCGCTCGGCTGGTAGTTGAGGTGCTGCAAGGTGATGGCCGTTGTCTCTGCGGCCTTTGCCGGGAGAATGCCCGCACCGTCGGTCTTGCCGATAAATTCGCCGGTGGTCTTGTCGAACACCGACGCATAGAGTATCGGTTCGTCGGTCTCGGCATCCACCACTATCGTCTGTGCGCTGGCCGTCAGACAGAAGAAGGCCATGCAGACGAGAACCAGTCTCATCATCATTGAATGTGTCTCTCTCATTTTGTCTTTACCTTAAAGTGTGTGCGGAAAGATTTTTCTTTGCGCAATATATATAGTAATGTATTTGCAGGAGATATTCCCAGTGTAGGGCCTCCCGCATGAAAATGTTAAATTGTAGAAGTATCCTTGTTATTGTGATTGTGCCGGCCCGAAAAGCATTGCCCTTGTAGACGCTCCACAGGGGCGGAAATCGGCGGTCAGCGTGGCAAAAGTACAAATAGATTTTGATATACCCGCCATTTTAGACACTATTTTCGACAAACGGACGGTTTTTCTGGGGTGTTTAGACACTGCCTCGGCCTTATATAAAATCTCGACAGGCCGCTCCGGAGGGCGCTTTGGGCCGTTTTGTTTTTGTACGGAGGCCTTGTATGGAGGCTACACGGGCCTTGTACGGAGGCTACAAAGGCCTTGTACCGACCGTACAAGGCCCGTGTACGGGTCGTACAAGACCGAAGTACAAATGTGGGCGGGCGGAAAGATTGTCGATTTTGTGTTTTTTAACAGTTTGCGGCTTCTCTTTCCGTGCTGTGGGTGCATATCCTTTCGACAAGCGTGCTTGTCTTGCAAAATAGTGTGCCAAAAATATGTCGTTTGGATTATTCTGCATTTAGGCGTGTATAAACTGCAAAATTTGTGGCATAAACGTGTGAAAATTGTGATTAAATGTAATTTCACAGAATTTTAATAAAGTTTTCAAAATAAACAATTTGTACATAAATTTACCGTATTTCTCGAAAAATATGGTCTTTTGTTTGCATCTTAGACACTATTCTCTTAATTTTGGGTAGTTGTTGTAAAATACTCTACAATATGGCGGACGGAAAACGAGAGTTGTTTGTCTGAAAATTAAAACAAATTAACAATACATGAAAATTACCATAGGACGTAATGCCCAAACCAACTATCTGACGCTTGTGACTGATACCAAACCTGTGGTCACCGTCAAAGGTGGACTGGTGGCGATGAGCGTGAGCCGCAGCCATTGTGAACTGACCATAGACCCGTATGGCGGCATGAGTATCCGCAACCTCTCGGGTCACAATGTCACCTGGGTCGATGGATTGCCGATAGAGGAAACGGTAATCGCTTGGGGACAGCGCATAGAACTCGGGTACGAGCGTGTGCCGTTTGACTGGAGACTGGTGCAGACTGTGCAGAGCCGCGTTCCGAAACCTACCCCGAAACCCACCCCGAAACCTACCCCGAAACCCACCCCGAAACCCACCCCGAAACCCACCCCAAAACCTGACCAAAAGGAGTATGACATCTCTCATCTCAAGCAGGTCTGGGAGACCTATCACGCCGCCAAGGAAAAGTTGCAGCGCGAGCAGACCATCATCAATCTTCTTCGCGGCGGTGTGCCTATTCTCACGCTTGGTGCGATGGCTATCAGTTATACGATGGGACGCGATAATGAGGCCGTGCAAGAATTGTTGCCGCCCGTCTATGTGATTGCTGTGATACTCAATGTCCTGCTCCTGCTGAAATGTTTCCGTGATACCAAGGCCATGCCCAAGAAGCGGGAGAAACTCAACAAGAAATTTCTCCACGAGTATACCTGCCCCGGTGAGGGTTGTCACTACTTCTTCGGTTTTCAGCCCTACGATGTCATCCACGTCAATGTCGTCACCTGTCCCAAGTGCAAGGCCCGGCTCAAGAAAAAGGCTGAATACTGAAAAGGCGATCTCCAATATTCCACATTAATTAATATAAAACCTATAATATCTGACTATATGACGAACTATCGTATCTACAGCCGTCCGTGTCTTGCGTTGACGGGTTGGCTTATCGCCCTCATGGCGATGTTCGCAATGGCATTGCCGGCCAATGCCCAGAAGACAATTTCTGCTCCGACGAAAAAAACGGTGACAAAGCCCGTGACCAGTGGAAGTACAGGAACGACGACCAGTAAGTCGCGCACCAGCCGTAGCACCGGCACCACCACTCGCCGTACCGTCACCCGCCGTACTACCCCCACGGTGGTGGATGCCGACTCTGTTGCCGATGTCGATGACGGATGGGATGACGCTACCTTGCAAAACGGCTTTGAGATATTCGGCAAGCCCTATGAAGACTATACCGACAATGCCGCTTCGCAGGAGAAGGTGCGCAAGGCTATCAACGAGAGTCAAAATGCCAAGACTGGATGTCTGACCGACAACAGTGCTGTGGTCATCTTTGGCGGCAACGGCTACAACTCCAACGAGTTGCCCGTAGATATGCGCAATGCCCTCTCTGCCTGCAACAAAGCCAAGCAGACCATCAACGACGTGGCCGTCACCGTAGTGGGCTGGTGGTGTGTCATCTACGACAAGTACCACTACAAAGGCAATGTGCCGAGCGGACTGCGTGAGGAACTTGAGAAATATGCCAGCCGACAGGAAGAAATCCTCTCGGTGTCAATCTCCGAGAGTGGTGACTATGCCATCATCGGCGACAAGAGTTATACTGCCTCCAACGACATCGATTCCAAGGTTATCAAAAACGCCATCGAACTCTACGGCCGTGTACACTCCGTCTGCATCTCCAACCGTGGTACGCTCGTGACGTGTAGCAAGGGCATCTTCTATGTCAATGTGCCGAGCAACGTCATCGACCGTCTCAAGAAGCAGAACTTCACGCCGACCGTCATCCGCTATACCGACAGTGGCACCTTTATCGCTTTTGATGGAGAAGGCGGCAATGCATTCTATATGTAAACTCCAGTATCACATTCCAATAATAATATCACCTTTTTTCATCACCTAAAAAATCCATATGACTATGAACGAGAATACCCAATACGCAGGCGTAGGGCAGCAGGCAGCAGCCAACGTCAGTATGATAGAGCGAGTGAAGAATGCCTTCAAGAATGGCAATGCGGCACGTCGTACCGCTGCCGTAGCCGGTGCAGCCGTGCTCGGAGTGGGAACGGCTTTCGCCGCCAACCAGATCCTATCGCACGACGATGAGGAGCCGACAGCAGATGCCGGAATGAAGGTGGTCACCGAAGACGACAAGATGTCCTTCGACGAGGCCTTCAACGATGCCCGCGCCCATCTCGGTCCTGGCTGCGCCTTCCGTTGGCACGGCGGACTGTACAGCACCTATACCGAAGAGGAGTGGAACTCCATGTCTGACGAGGAGCGCAGTGCCTATGCCCATCAGGCGAACGGCATCGCTTCCGGCGACGAGACCCACGCCGAGACCTATGCCCATAACGCCACGCACGAACATCACGAGACAGACAGCAACGTACACCGCGCCGTCAATGACGGACCGGGCCGCGCCACCGTTCATCCTGCCGGCGGCGAGGGCGAAACGGTCGTCAATGAGGAAGAGACGTACACGTTGTCTGACGGTTCGACCGTCATCCGTGGCACGGGTACATACGAGGGCAAGGCGGCTGTGTTTGTCGATCTCGACTGCGACGGAAAATACGATGCGGTAATCGTCGATACCAACGGCAACGGCCAATTTGACGATGAGGCCGACGAGGTGTTCGATATCAGAGAGTCAAGACTGTCTGTACACAACAGCAACCTTATACCCGCCACCGATGATACCTCCTTTGTGATACAGGAGGTACAGGAAATAGAGGTAGACGGCGATATGGTATATGTAGCCAAGGGTACCTACGGCGGCCACGACGCTGTGCTCATGGACAAAGATCACGACGGCGTGTTCGATGTGGCTATGGTAGACACCAACGATGACGGCCAACTGCAGGAAAACGAGATGTTTGACATCTCCAGTATGCATGTCACTGTATCGGGCGCAGGTGCGCATGTCACACCCGCCGTTTATGATCAGACGGTAGACGATGGTGTGACCGTGACCATCACTGAAGAAGGTCATGCTGAGATAGAGGGCCGTACGGTCATTGTAGGAGCAGGTACGGTCAACGGACATCAGGCGGCATTTGTCGATGTCGATGCCGACGGTACGTACGATCGCGCAATTATCGATGTCAACGACGACGGCCAGTTCTCCGATGATGAGAGTGTCGACCTGCGCGGTGAGGGTGTCGCTGTGCAAGACCGCTCGCTGGTAGACCCCAGCAGCAATACGGCCTATAACGAACCATCGAACACCGATCCCCAGGAGGACGGTATGCCCGACTATGTGAACGGTGACGGTTCGGCTGAAACGGGTGATGGCAGCGCTGTCGATGACACCTATATGGCAGAAAATACGATGTCTGCTGGTGACGGCTATGACTCGGAGACCGCCGATCCTGGCGCCCCCGACGACTCGGTATTCAGTCCCGATGGCGGCGAATATGCCTACGATTCTTCGATGGACAGTACTCCGGATGTGGATCCTGCTTTAGCATAAGTCATGAAGAGTATCTCCCTCCGATATCTCCACGTATTCTGGCTCGCAGTATTGGCCGTGCTCTGCACCGGTCAGGCTGCGGCCAAGACCTATATTGTCTGTGTGGGCATATCCGACTATCCCGGCGAGCGCAACGACCTCTTTCTCTGTGCCAAGGACGCCCGTACGATACAGTGGCTCTTCGACAAGAACGGCGATGCCGAGACGACAGTGCTCACCGACCGTGAGGCTACCGTCAGCAATATCTGCGCCGCCATGCGCCGCCTCTATGCCAAGGCGGGAAAGAACGATGCCGTGGCTATCTTCTACAGCGGTCACGGCAATGCGGGCTGCCTGGAGTGCCGTGATGGAGAACTGACTTACGACGAGGTGTGCCGCATCTTCGACGAGAGCAAGGCACGCCGCCGCTTCGCCTTCATCAACGCCTGCTTCTCGGGCACGCTACGCCGCACCCACGATCTCACGTCGCTCAACAAGAAGGGGGTGATGTTCTTCATGTCGTCGCGGTCGGGCGAGTATACGCTCGAAGACTCGTTCATGCGCAACGGTATCTTCACCACTTATCTGCAACAGGGGCTGCGCGGTTCGGCTGACACCGACCGCAACCGCAAGATCACGGCCCGCGAACTCTTTGAGTATGTCAGCAAAAAGGTGCGCGAGAAGACGGGTGACAAGCAGCACCCCGTGATGTGGGGGAAGTTTGATGACGATATGGTCATCATGAAGTGGTAGCACCGACGTAAGGGAATATTCCCGAAACAACAAACCCAAAAATCGAAAAGCATGCAAAAACTCAATGTAAAGTGTCCGAAATGCCAAAAGCAGTTTGGCATCAACAACCATAGCGACAAAACCGAACTGAAGGTGAACTGCCCTTACTGTCAGTATCTGCTCACGGTGGTCGTCGAACGCAAACCGATACGGCTTGACATGAATACCCCGATTACTGCTCCGCCGTCGGGCATCATCAGCCAAATGCACCAGGCATCCCAGTTGAAACCTCAAAGTCAGTTGGCATCTTTGCAACCCGCTCAGCCGGTCTCTCCACAACCTGCTCGGCCGATGGCTTCTCCTCAGCCGGGGGGCGGCCATACCATACTCCCTGAGGACTATATGAGAGGTGGTGGCGCAGCGCCGGGGGGCGGCCATACCATACTCCCCGAGGACTATATGAGAGGTGGTGGCGCAGCGCCGGGTGGTGGCCATACCATACTCCCGGAAGACTATCTGCGGCAGCAGCGCGCGGCAGCAGCGCGCGGCATGCAGCCGGGCGAGACCGTGCCTTACTCGGGCAGTCCTGTCAGGGGCACCCGCCCCGTGCTGGTATTTGCCGGTGTCAGTTATCCGCTCGCTGTAGGCATCAATACCGTCGGCCGACGTGGACAGACCTCACAAGCATCTATCCAACTGCCGACCACCGACATGTGCATGAGTCGTGTCAATGCTACTTTCGACGTGGTGAAACTGGCTGACGGGTCATATCATGTGTCTGTCAGCAGTGTCAATGAGCACAACTTGGTTCAGATCAACGGTCACTCCGTACCTGTCAACAACCGTATCATGCTGCTCGACGGCATGCTGCTCACGCTCGGACGGTCGACCGTGACCTTCACCTATCAATAATCCAGTCTATTTATTCCCGATATTCTACAATAAGACATGAAATATCTGTTGAATACGCCGTTGGCCATACACCAACTCGGACAACGGCAAAACCAGGAAGACTCTATCTATCCTGCGTACGGACAGGCCACTGCCGAGCAGCGACTTTTCATCCTGTGCGACGGCATGGGCGGACACTCGCACGGCGAGGTGGCCAGCGGCATCGTCTGCCAGGAAGTCAGCAAGTTTGTGCTGCAGATGGCCAGTCCCAACCGTGCCTTCCCCGATGCCATGCTCACCGCCGCGATGGAGTGCATGTACAATGTGCTCGATGCCAATGACGACGGCAGCGGCAAGACGATGGGCACCACGATGGTCTTTCTCTACTTCCATCCCGGAGGTGTGATGGCCGCTCATGTGGGCGACAGCCGTTACTACCACATACGTCCCTCGACCCGCGAAATACTGTACCGGTCGAGAGACCACTCGCTCGTGACCGAACTGTATGAGGCGGGCGAGATCAAACTCAATGAGATGGCTACGGCCAATGGCAAGAACGTCATCATGCGTGCCGTCATGCCCAACAAGGAGGAGCGTGCCATGCCCGACATCGTGCATATCAAGGATGTGCAGCCCGGTGACTGGTTTTATATGTGCTCGGACGGTATGCTGGAGCAGATGTCTGACGAGGAGATCCTCGCCATCTTCTCCGATGAGACGCTCACTCCGGAGCAAAAGCGCGACTGCCTCTTGGCCGCCACTGATGCCAACCACGACAACCATACGGCCTACCTCATCCGTGTGCAGGCCGTAGAGCACGATGCTATCGATGCCGCAGCACCCGACGATGAGCAAGAAGCACGCCTGCGCAACAAGGCGTTGCTCGAAACCTTTGGTCTCGGCCCGTTTGCCGCAGCCAGTGCCACGACTGCACAGGTTGTCGTCGACGACGTGCAGACTGCCGCTGGCGTGGAACCGTCGACCGAGGGGGTGGTCGTAGAAGCCGTAGCCACTTCCGCAACGGAAGAAGTGCCGTCTGATCACACCTCCGCCCCGGTAATGCCTCCTCCTGAACCCAAGAACAATAAACTGTACATCATCATCGGTATCCTCGCAGCCCTCATTGTTCTGCTCGTGGTCTGCCTGTTTGTGTTCAACAACAAGAGCGATAAGAAGGACAAGCCTGAGCCGTTGCCCATCCGGTCGACCATCACTTATCCCAGTAGTGATGATGATGACCGGGGAAGTGGAGATGATGGCCATTCGGTGTCGAGTCCGGTAATTAATCCTTCGAAAGGCAGTACAAGTAGTACTGCTCCTGTAGTAACCGACACCTCCGTGAGTCGCACTATCGATATGGCAAAATTGAAGGCTGTGACAACAAGAACTGCTGGCGGTAATACAACAGGAACTGGCGGTCGCACCAATCCACAAAGTGGCGACGGAGAAATAATGGAGGAAACAACAAAACGCGAAGTCGTTGCGTCCGGTTCTGATGATAAAAATAATCAACCGCCGAGTAATTCCAAAAACAACACGAAAGGAAAAGATGGAAACACTCATAAATAATCTCTCTTCATAATATGTAACTCTAAAATCGAATTTTCAAGATGAACAACAATATCTCAGAAGCCCTATCACCCGGAACACAATTGCAGGGCGGAAAATATACCATCAGACAAGTGCTCGGTCAGGGCGCGACGGGTATCACCTATGTGGCTTCGATGAGTCAGAGGTTGGAAGGCAACCTTGCCGGTTTCGAACAAAATGTTGACGTGGCCATCAAGGAGTTCTTTATGAAGAAAGAATGCCAGCGTGAGCAACAGACCATAGGAGTGTTTGTACCCAATATGAAGAACACCCTGCAGGTGGAACAGTACAAGAACAGTTTCATCAAGGAAGCCCAAAAAATATCGGGATTGAACCACGAGCATATCGTGCATGTGCTCAGCGTGTTTGAAGAGAACAATACCGTATACTATGTGATGCAGTTTATCGGCGGCGGATCGGTGAAGGACTACATCGACCGTTGCGGCCCCATGCCGGAGCAGGAAGCGCTGAAATATACCAAGCAAATCGCATCGGCAGTCGACTATATGCACACACAGAAGCAAATGTGCCACTATGACATCAAACCGGCCAATATCATGCTTACTGGCCGTGGTGATGCCATGCTGATAGATTTTGGTATTGCCAAGAACTACGATGAGAACGGGCAGCAGACGAGCACCACGCCTCCAGGATTGACCAAGGGCTTCGCCCCGATAGAGCAGTACTCATCTCTCTCCGGGTTCTCGCCCAAGGCCGATGTGTACAGCCTGGGTGCCACACTCTACGCAATGCTTTCCGGACAGGTACCGCCCGAGCCGATGGTATGGATCAGTGGTGGCCAACCATTCCCTTCCAAACCGGCCAATGTGAGCGAGCGTGCATGGACACTTGTACACCGTGCCATGGCGGTCAACTCGCAGAGTCGCCCGACTATGGCACAATTTATCGGCATGATAGACGGCAGTATTGCTATCGACTATGTTGACAAAAACGAGAATACGATTTATGATGATGGTACGCCCGTTCAGGATGATCTGGACAAAAAGGAGAAGACGCTGACTTATGAGGAACTGTTGCGCCAACAACAAAAGCAGCCAGATTCAGATGTGGAATTCCCTGTTGATCCAATGCCAGCGCCCCCGCCAGTTCCCTTGCCCCCGCCGAAGCCCAATAAGGTTTTGGTGACCATCCTCACAGCTGTGGTTACGCTGGTGGTGACCTTCGGTGTCGCCTTTTTCTACATGAAGAGCGGAAAATTTGATAAACCGGAAGTGGTCGTCAACACAGATACCGTCACCGAGAAGCCCATCTACGCCAGCGACGGACGCATCATCATGAAATTCAAGGGCGAGGTGGTCAACGGTATGCCGCAAGGCCGTGGCGTGGTCACTTACATTGACGACGTAGATGGCCGTATGCGCTACGAGGGGGCTTATCTCAACGGTATGCGTGAAGACAGTGCCGCAGTACTCTATTACAAGAATGGAGACATCTATCGCGGTTCGTTTATCGCCAACAAGTTTGCGACCGGTACCTACTTTATCAAGGAGAACGGTATGTTCTTCCGCGGCACGTTCAAGAACGACCAGCCCTACAATGGTGTGTGGTACAACAGTGACGAGTCGGTGCAGTCGCGTATTGTCAATGGAAATGTAGAATAATACAAATTCCAATAAAGGGGTGTTCAAAATTGTTTGATATTTATATGCGAATAATTTTGAATGCCTACTTACCTACTTAAAATTAAGCAGCAAAGTAACAACAATG
The DNA here is from genome assembly GCA_963604975.1 of Lachnospiraceae bacterium. Lineage (GTDB taxonomy): Bacteria > Bacteroidota > Bacteroidia > Bacteroidales > Bacteroidaceae > Prevotella. The sequence goes on from CAVCSC010000026.1 coordinate 31,002, forward strand.
AGAACGATATTACAGTCAGTATGTCTGTTTCTCGCCATCACGGCACTGGTCGCTTGCGGCGGCAAGGAAAAGACCGAAACAGACCATTCAGCCGATGCACAGCGCGACTCGGTGATAACCGAGAACGAGCGGCTCAACGAATTTCTCAACATCGTGGCTTCCAGTATGGATAGTATCAACGGCCGTGAGCAGATGATATTCGTCACACGAGAGGGCGTGCCCTTGTCGCGGAAGCGGCAGATACGCGACAATCTCCGTGTGTTCGAATACACGCTCAACGAGCAGCGTCGCCGCATCGCCGAACTGGAGGCGAAACTCGGGCAGCGTGACGATGCCCGCAGCCGCCAGTTCCGTACCATCATCGCCGGTTTGCAGCAGCAGATCGAGGAGAAGGAAGCCATGATCGCGCAACTCCGCAGCGAACTCGACAGCAAGAATGCCGACATCACTACGCTTAAGGGGCATGTGTCGCGGCTCAATGCAAATGTAGCGACGCTCACGGAGGAAAACACGGCCAAGACCGAGGACCTGCGCAGTGCCAACGAGGAAATTGCCAAGATGAGCACGGGCTATGTGCTCATTGGTACCAAGAAGCAACTGTCTGCCATGGGTGTGCTCAAAGGCGGCTTCCTGGCCAAGAAGAAGGTGGACCTCTCAAGCGTGGACAACAGCATGTTTCGCAGTGTGGACACGCGTCAGCATACCGACTTCACCATTGCCGGCAAGGATGTCAAGGTGTTGACCGCTCATCCGCAGTCGTCGTATACGCTGGAAGTGGGTAGCGGCTCTACAACGCTCCATGTCACCAATGCAAGCGCATTCTGGGGTGCATCGCGCTATCTGATCATCCAGCACAAGTAAGTACTCCTCTTCTGTACAGATACAAGAACAAAAAAACAGTCGGGCGGAACTTGCTACTATAAGTGTAGCAGATTCCGCCCGTCTGTTTTTTTGTTCTCTCTGTTTTTGTTCCCGTATTCTATGAGGTATTCTTCAGGCTTTCTGATTCTGACGGCCCGTTGTGGTATGTTATGGTGCAAATATACGGTTTTTCCGCCAATACCGTATCTCGGCGTGTGGAAAAAGTGTGCGTGTGCTGATACGAAAGATGGCGGGTCGAGCGCGAAACGCTCAACTCGCCATTCTTTCTATGTGCGATCTCAAAAACTTGATTTCCTTTCGGGTGGACCACCCGAACGACTGCTTAGCGCAAATCGATCTTGTGTCCTACGTTCACGGCCTGTGCAATCATGATTGCGACTACGGCCAATACAAATAATGCTACCATAATCTTTTTACCTTTCTTTTTAGTTTGACCCTTCTTCGGGCCTTCATTCTTAATAGTTATCCTTTTGTCTTTCGACGATGCAAAGGTAGGATGTTGTCGCTGTGTGCGCAAACAATTTGACGAAAAAGTGCGTTTGGGGCCGTGTTTTATTGATGCAGGTCAAAAAAATGATGCGGATATCTGTCTGTCGGAGGAAAATATCGGTCTCTGTCTATAGCGTATCCTCGTTGGCCCGGAATTCTGTCGGTGTCATGCCGGTCATCTTCTTGAAATATCTGGTGAAGAACGATTGGTCGGGGAAATGCAGTTGCAGGGCTATGGCCTGCAGACTGTCGTTGGTGGTGCGCAGAAGAGCCTTGATCTCCTGTACGCAGTGGCGGTTGATGATGTCTTTGGCGGTCTCTCCGGTTGTGGTACGGACGATTTTTGACAGGTAGCGTGGCGTGATGCACAGGCGGTCGGCATAGAACGCGACTTCGCGCTCCTTGTCACCGTATTCGTATACGAGGTGGATGAACTGCATGAAGTGCTCGCTCAGCCGGTTGACCTCCGATGGTCTGCTCTCCAGAAATTTTGCCTTGATGGTGTCGTAGAGTTCGAGGAGTATGCCCTGTACGATGTTTTTTACAATCTGCATGCGGTGTACGCCGTCGTTCTCGTACAGAAAGTATGCCACGTTGCCGATGCCCGCATTGAGCGGTTCCAAACGGTCGGCGGGGATCACCCCCAGCGGATATTCCCTGATGAAATCGAGGAATGCCGGTTCGGGACGCGGCATGGCTTCCACGGCAAATGCGTGGTCGAATGCCAGAAAAGCACCGAAGAAGTCTTCGCTTACCTCTGTGCAGCGTATCGTCGACTTGGGAGAGATGGTGACAACGTTGCCCGACAGCAGACGGTAGGGTATGAAGTCTATTTCAATCTGTGCGTTGCCTTTGCCGACAAATATGATGAGGGTGTCTTCTGCTTGGTAGTATTTGCCCGTTGTGAATTGCAGGGCAAGGTCTTTCCCTGCGGCCACACCGTTGGTCATCATCTTATGGTATGCTGAAATGTTCATGTCGTTTTGCAAAGTTTAGAACCCACCCTATATAGTATTGTCGTGCAAAGTTACGCATTTCGTCGTGCATTCTCCGATTGTTGCTTGACATTTTTCATTTTAGGAACACTTTTGTTCAGTTTGTGGCCGAGTTCCGATTTTGAAAAATTCCGTACCGATACGTTTGCGGCTTTGCCGGAGCAATCAGACTACTTTTGCACATAATTTCTGAAACTACCTAAGAGGAGTTTTGACAAAGACAAGAACATGATGACAATTAGAAGAAGATTGATTTATTGTGTAGGGATGACATTGGGTTTGACCCTCGCAACTTCTTGCCAACAAAAGAAGCAAGTATCAGTAAGTAATGCAAGTTACAAGACCATGTCTGTGCAGCGCATGGACAAGAGTCTGTCTACCAGTTATTCGGCATCGATCAAGGGCCGGCAGGACATCGATATCTATCCCCAGGTGTCGGGAAAGATACAGCGTCTCTGTGTGAAGGAAGGCGACAAGGTGACCAAGGGTCAGTTGCTTTTCGTCATTGACCAGGTGCCCTACCGTGCAGCCCTCGCCACGGCACTTGCTGCAGAGAAGGCGGCCGATGCGTCGCTCTCTTCGGCTACGCTGACCTATGAGAGCAACAAGGAACTCTATGCGCAGAAGGTCATTTCGTCCTTCACGCTACAGACCTCAGAGAATGCCTATCGCTCGGCCAAGGCCCAGTTGGCACAAGCCAAGGCCCAGGTGACCGATGCGCGCAACAACCTTTCCTATACCGAGGTACGCAGTCCGGCCGATGGTGTGGTAGGCGTTTTGCCCTACCGTGTGGGAACGTTGGTGAGCGCCTCGATGCCCAAGCCGCTGACCACGGTGAGCGACAATTCGCAGATGTACGTCTACTTCTCCATGACCGAGAAACAACTTCTCGCCTTTGTTCGCCAATACGGATCAAAGGATGCCGCCATTCGCAACATGCCCGAGGTGAGCCTACAGTTGGGTGACCAGAGCATGTACGCCCACAAAGGCAAGGTAGAGAGTATCAGCGGTGTCATAGATACCGAGACGGGTGCCGTGACCCTTCGGGCCGAGTTCCCCAATCCTGAGCGACTGCTCAACAGTGGCGGTTCGGGCAATGTCATCATCCCCACTACGGTGAAGGGATGTATCGTCATTCCGCAGTCGTCTACCGTGCAGCAGCAAGACAAACGTATCGTCTACAAGGTAGTCGGCGGCAAGGCTGTCGCCCAACTCATCCAGGTAGAGAGTATCGATGACGGTACGAGTTTCATCGTCCGCGACGGCCTGAAACCGGGCGATGTCATCGTGAGTGAAGGTGCAGGTATGGTGAAAGAAGGAGAAACTGTGAAATGAAAGGCAATATCTTTATCAAACGCCCGGTGATGGCGATATGCGTCGCCGTGCTGATTGTAATGGTGGGTCTGATCTCGTTGTTCAGCCTCTCCGTAGAACAGTACCCCGATATCGCCCCGCCTACCGTGCGAGTGGAGGCCACCTATACTGGTGCTGACGCCGACGCTGTGATGAAGTCAGTCATCATGCCGTTGGAGGAAAGTATCAACGGTGTGGAGAACATGCTCTACATCACCTCTACCGCCACCAACTCGGGTTCGGCACAGATCAATGTCTATTTCAAGCAAGGTACCGACCCCGATATGGCCACCGTCAATGTACAAAACCGTGTATCGAAGGCGCAAGGTCTTCTGCCGTCGGAGGTGACCAAGATTGGTGTCACCACGCAGAAGCAGCAGAACAGTTTCCTTCAGATTGGTGCCCTCGTGAGCAACGACGGCAAGTATGACGAGACCTTCCTGGCCAACTACCTCGACATCAACGTTGTCCCCGAAATCAAGCGTATCAACGGTGTCGGTGAAGTGTTGGAGTTGGGCGATACCTACAGTATGCGTATCTGGCTCAAGCCAGACCTCATGGCGCAGTACCGCCTCCAGCCTTCAGACGTGACCCAGGTACTCGGCGAACAGAACATTGAAGCACCTACCGGTGCGCTTGGCGAGAATTCGAAGAACACCTTCCAGTATACCTTGAAGTATCACGGTCGTCTGAAGAGTGTAGATGAATTCAAGAATATGGTCATCCGCAGCAACGACGACGGTACGGTGCTCCGACTGAAGGATGTGGCCGAGGTAGAACTGGGCCGTCTCTCCTACAGTTACCATGGTGAGGTAGACAAGAAGCCCGGTGTGACCTTCATGACCTTCCAGGTGGCCGGTGCCAACGCTACCGAGGTGAACAAGAATATCACGGCCAAACTCGACGAGATGTCGAAGGCTTTGCCCAAGGGCTGTGAGTTTATCGAGATGCACAGTTCCAACAACTTCCTCTTCGCCTCCATCCACGAGGTAGTAGAGACGTTGCTCATCGCCATCCTGCTTGTGGTGCTTGTGGTGTACTTCTTCTTGCAGGACTTCAAGAGTACGCTCATTCCGTCGATTTCCATCATCGTTTCGCTTGTCGGTACGTTCGCCTGCTTGATGGTGGCCGGATTCAGTATCAACATCTTGACCCTTTTCGCCCTTGTGCTGGCCATCGGTACGGTGGTCGACGACGCCATCGTGGTGGTCGAAGCAGTGCAGGCGAAGTTTGACTCGGGCTATCAGTCGCCCTATCTCGCCACCCGCGATGCCATGCACGACGTGAGTATGGCGGTGGTATCGTGTACGCTGGTCTTCATGGCCGTGTTTATTCCCGTGTCGTTCATGGGCGGTACGTCGGGTATCTTCTATACCCAGTTTGGTATCACCATGGCCACGTCAGTAGGTCTCTCCATGATTTCGGCCCTGACGCTCTGTCCGGCGCTCTGTGCCATGATGATGAAGCCCACCGGAGAAGGCGGTGAGGTGAAGAAGGGGTTCAATGCCCGTATCCGTGCTGCCTACAACGCCTCCTTCAATGCAGTGATGAGCAAGTACAAGCGTGGCGTGATGTTCTTCTTCCACCATCGCTGGATGGCTTGGGTAGGACTCGCCGCTTCTGTCGTACTACTTGTGTTCCTGCTGCGTACCACCAAGACCGGTTTCGTACCCCAGGAAGACCAAGGTGTGATGATGCTCAACGTGAGCACCTCTCCTGGAAATACACTGGAGGAGACCAACAAGGTGATGAAGCAGGTAGGCGACATCCTTCAGGCCCAGCCCGAGGTGATGCACTTCAGTACGGTAGCCGGTTACGGTATGCTCTCCGGACAGGGTACGTCCTACGGAACGGTCATCGCCAAACTCAAGAGTTGGGACGAGCGCAAGGGCAAGGCACACTCGGTAGACAGTGTGATGGCCCGTTGCAACGCCGCCTTCAGCAAGATCAAGGAGGCCCAGGTGTTTGTCTTCCAGCCGGCCATGATTCC
>CAVCSC010000027.1:0-9051 GCA_963604975.1 Lachnospiraceae bacterium
ATCTGTCGTCCCTACGGGACTCGCCGATTGCGATGTTTTTACCGGACACCAATATTTAAAATTAGTTCAAGTACAAAACCTGCTATCTCTGTTGTTTCTATTGTCTCTATTGTCGTTAATAACTTCCAAGAAGGCTTCCCTTCTTCATGCCTCATCCAACGTCAACTCATGTTTCTAAGTAGGTGTTCAAAATTATTTGATATGGATATGTGCCTTATTTTCGTTTGTATGTTCGGGTAGAAGAGGGAGTGTAGCGGGCTACACGACCGATGAAAGCCGGGCATACAGGCGAAAAGAAGGTGCAGAGACATGTCAAAGTATAATAGGCATCTGCTGACCCATATATACGAATAATTTTGAATACCTACTTATCACCGCCCCCTTTCATCAAAAAAGCGTGCGACCCTGTGGGACCGCACGCTTTGCTTATGTACTTGTTGTTCCTCTTTTGAGGATTTATGTACTCGATTTTTTTCTGTCTCGGAATTAGTCTGCCAGTTTGGCCTTGATGAACTCGCGGTTCAGGCGGGCGATGTTGGCGATAGACTCGTTCTTGGGGCACTCAGCTTCGCAGGCGCGGGTGTTGGTGCAGTTTCCGAAACCGAGTTCCTCCATCTTGGCAACCATTGCCTTGGCGCGCTTGGCGGCCTCGGGACGGCCCTGGGGAAGGAGGGCGAACTGGCTGACCTTGGAGCTGACAAACAGCATGGCCGAACCGTTCTTGCAGGCTGCTACGCAGCAACCGCAACCGATACATGTGGCGGCATCCATAGCCTCGTCAGCGTTGGCCTTGGGGATCAGGATGGCGTTGGCGTCCTGTGCCTGTCCGGTACGTACGCTGGTGTAGCCACCGGCCTGCATGATCTTGTCGAAGGCGGAGCGGTCTACCATACAGTCCTTGATGACGGGGAAGCCGGCAGAGCGCCAAGGCTCTACGGTGATGGTGTCGCCGTCGTTGAACTTACGCATATACAACTGGCAGGTGGTGGCACCGGTGTTGGGACCGTGGGGATGTCCGTTGACGTAGAGCGAGCACATACCGCAGATACCCTCGCGGCAGTCATGGTCGAAGACGAACGGCTCCTGGCCTTCTCCGATGAGCTGCTCGTTGAGAATGTCGAGCATCTCGAGGAAGGAGGTGTCGTCGGGGATGTCCTTCATCTCGCGTGTGTCGAAGTGTCCCTTTTCCTTGGGACCGTTCTGACGCCAATATCTCAGTGTGAATGAAATGTTTGCCATATCGATTTAGTTCTTATAATTTCTGGTTTGTACTTTGATTGCCTCATACTCCAGGGGCTCTTTGATGAGTTCGGGAGCCTTTTCGTCGCTGCCCTGATACTCCCAGCAGCCTACGTAGAAGTAATTCTCGTCGTCGCGCTGTGCCTCGCCCTCGGGAGTCTGGTGCTCTTCGCGGAAGTGTCCGCCGCAAGACTCGTTGCGGGAAAGTGCGTCGTAGGCGATGAGTTCGCCCATGGTGATGAAGTCGCGCAGGTGGATGGCCTTGTCGAGCTCGACGTTGAGACCTTCCTTCTTGCCGGGGATGAAGAGGTTGGTGTCAAACTCCTTGCGGATCTTCTTGATGAGTTCGAGACCTTCCTTCAGGCCTTCTGCTGTACGGCCCATACCGACGTGCTCCCACATGATGTGGCCCAGTTCCTTGTGGATGGAGTCTACAGAGCGCTTGCCCTGGATGCCCATGAGACGGTCGATCTCGCCCTGGACGGCCTTCTCTGCTGCCTCAAACTCGGGCAGGTCGGTAGAGAGGTGGGGCCAGATAGCCTGGTCTGCCAGGTAGTTCTGGATGGTGTAGGGCAATACGAAGTATCCGTCGGCCAAACCCTGCATGAGGGCAGAAGCACCAAGACGGTTGGCACCGTGGTCGGAGAAGTTGCACTCGCCGATGGCGAACAGACCGGTGATAGAGGTCATCAGTTCGTAGTCTACCCAGATACCGCCCATGGTGTAGTGGATGGCGGGGTAGATCATCATCGGGTTGTAGTACTTCTCGCCGTTGATCTCGTTGGCCAGTTCACCGGGGTTGACGTCGGTGATCTCCTCGTACATATCGAAGAGGTTGCCATAGCGCTGGCGGATCACGTCGATGCCGAGGCGGTTGATAGACTCTGAGAAGTCGAGGAACACGGCCAGACCGGTGTTGTTCACGCCGTAGCCCTTGTCGCAGCGCTCCTTGGCGGCACGGCTGGCCACGTCGCGGGGCACGAGGTTACCGAAGGCGGGATAGCGACGCTCCAGATAGTAGTCGCGGTCGGCTTCGGGAATGTCGGAACCCTTCTTGGTGCCGGCCTGCAGAGCCTTGGCGTCTTCGAGGTTCTTGGGTACCCAGATACGGCCGTCGTTGCGGAGAGACTCTGACATCAGGGTCAACTTCGACTGGTTGTCGCCGTGTACGGGGATACAGGTGGGGTGGATCTGCACGTAGCAGGGGTTGGCCATGTAGGCACCCTTGCGGTAGCACTGCAGGGCAGCGGTGCAGTTGCAACCCATAGCGTTGGTAGAGAGGAAGTAGGTGTTGCCGTATCCACCGGTAGCGATGACCACTGCGTTGGCAGAGAAGCGCTCCAGTTTGCCGGTGATGAGGTTCTTGGCGATGATACCGCGGGCGCGGCCGTCAACGATGACGAGGTCTTCCATCTCGTAGCGGGTGTAGAGTTCTACGCGTCCCTCGTGTACTTCCTTGCTCAGCGAAGAGTAGGCACCGAGCAGCAACTGCTGACCGGTCTGTCCCTTGGCGTAGAAGGTACGTGATACCTGGGCACCACCGAAGGAGCGGTTGGCCAGCATACCGCCGTACTCACGGGCGAAAGGTACGCCCTGGGCTACGCACTGGTCGATGATGTCGTTGCTGACCTCAGCCAGACGGTATACGTTTGACTCACGGGCACGGTAGTCACCACCCTTGACGGTGTCGTAGAACAGACGGTATACAGAGTCGCCGTCGTTCTGATAGTTCTTGGCGGCGTTGATACCACCCTGGGCAGCGATGGAGTGTGCGCGACGCGGAGAGTCCTGTATGCAGAAGTTGAGCACGTGGAAACCCATCTCTCCAAGAGAGGCGGCAGCACTGGCGCCGGCAAGACCGGTACCCACGACGATAACGTCGAGTTTGAGTTTGTTCTTCGGGTTCACCAGACGCTGGTGAGCTTTATAGTTGGTCCACTTCTCGGCCACGGGGCCTTCGGGGATTCTTGAATTTATTGTCTTAGCCATAATGTGCAATTATGTATGTGATGGATGTTGTACGTTGATGTTGTACGTTTTGTTAGCAGCAACCGAGGCTGGGTGCGCAGTGGAATGCGAAGGCAAGCACTACAACGAGGAAGCCGAGCATCAGCAGTGTGGAGTATACCAGACCGATGACCTTCCAGCGCTGGAACCATACCTTACCGTTCCATCCGAAGGTCTGCATAGCGCTCCAGAAACCGTGGCTCAGGTGGAACCACAGGGCTACGAGCCATACGATGTAGAGCACAACGTAGATGGGGTTGGCGAATGTCTGCTTGATGTACTCGAAACCGTTGGCGGGGTCGATGGCAGTGTGCATGCCCACCAGTTCAGCGAACATCATGTTGTACCAGAAATTCCAGAAGTGCAGCAACAGGCCGAGCAACACGATGATACCGAGCACGAGCATGTTCTGCGAAGCCCACTCTACCTTGGCGGGACGGTCTACCACGTCGTAGCGCTCGCTACCGCGGGCAGCACGGTTCTGGCGGGTCAGCCAGAAAGCGTAGAAGATGTGCACCACAGCCAGGAAGGCCAGGCCCATCGTAGCCACTACGGCATACCAGTTGGCGCCGAGAAACTCGCAAATCATGTTGTAGGCTTCACCAGAGATGAGGGCTGCAACGTTCATTGACATGTGGAATGTCAGGAATAAGATAAGCGCAATGCCCGTGACAGACATCACCACCTTCTTACCGATGGAAGAATTGATTAACCACATAAATGATTGTAATTTAATTATTTAACTGTTAGATTTATTGATTTGTCTTTTTCCTTCACGGCAAATGACACGGTGCCTGTCATGGAAACAATACTTTATAATAGGTATTTTCCATGTCTAAGTGACTGCAAAAATACTATATTTTAATGATAAAACAAGCGAAAGCCAAGATAAAATCAATTTTATTTCCTAATTTTGTAGAAGAAATATTTCACGCTTCTTTATGCAATTATTTTACGATGTACTTGTCATCGGAGGAGGGCACGCCGGATGCGAAGCGGCGGCCGCCGCCGCCAATATGGGCGCGCGTACTTGCCTCGTCACGATGGACATGAACAAGATAGGGCAGATGAGTTGCAACCCGGCTGTGGGCGGCATCGCCAAAGGACAGATTGTCCGCGAAATCGATGCCCTCGGCGGACAGATGGGACTCGTCACCGACGCCACCGCCATACAGTTTCGTATGCTCAACCGCGGCAAGGGTCCCGCCGTATGGAGCCCCCGCGCCCAGTGCGACCGTGCACGCTTCATCGAACAGTGGCGCAAGACGCTCGACCGCACCGACCGACTCGACATCTGGCAAGACGAGGCCCGCACGCTCATCGTCGAAGACGGACGCGCCGCCGGCGTGCGCACCGTGTGGGGTGCCGAACTGCGTGCCGGAGCAGTGATCGTCACCGCCGGCACGTTTCTCAATGGCCTCATGCACATCGGGCGCCGCATGGTGCCCGGAGGACGCTGCGCCGAACCGGCCGTGCCGGAGTTCAGCGAAAGCATCGCTGCACACGGCATACAGAAGTACCGCATGAAGACGGGTACCCCCGTGCGCATCGACCGCCGCAGTGTACACTTCGAGGACATGGAGGAGCAGCCCGGCGAGAACGACTTCCACCGGTTCAGTTACATGAGCAGTGCCCGCCCCCTGCGCCAACTGCCCTGCTGGACGTGCTACACCAACCGTGCCGTACACGACACCCTGCGCTCACGCATGGAAGACTCGCCCCTCTTCAACGGACAGATACAGTCTACCGGACCGCGCTATTGCCCGTCCATCGAGACCAAACTCGTCACCTTCCCCGACAAAGACCAGCACCCGCTCTTTCTCGAACCCGAAGGCGAGGACACCAACGAGATGTACCTCAACGGTTTTTCTTCCTCCATGCCGATGGAGACCCAACTCGAAGCCTTGCGCCATATCCCTGCCTTCCGCGACCTGCGCGTCTACCGTCCGGGCTACGCCATAGAGTACGACTACTTCGACCCGACACAACTCTACCCCTCACTCGAATCGAAGATGGTGGCCGGACTCTACTTCGCCGGACAGGTCAACGGCACAACCGGCTACGAGGAAGCCGGCGGACAGGGTACCATGGCGGGCATCAACGCCGCCCTGCGCTCTGCCGGCAGCGACCCGTACATCATGAAGCGCGATGAGGGATATATCGGCGTACTCATCGACGACCTTACCACCAAGGGAGTCGACGAACCCTACCGTATGTTCACCTCGCGTGCCGAATACCGCATACTGCTCCGCCAGGACAATGCCGACGCCCGTCTCACCGAGCAGGGCTACCGCCTCGGTATCGTACAGCGCGACCGCTACGACCACTGGATGACCAAGAAGGAGGCCATCGCGCGCATCACCGGTTTTTGCGCCAGCACACAGGTCAAGCCGCGCGAGGTCAACGACGCCCTTGAACGGCTCGGCACCACCCCACTCCACTCCGGCTGCACCGTGGCCGACCTTGTGGCCCGCCCACAACTCTCGCTCACCGCTCTCGCCGACATCATCCCCGGTCTGCGTGCCGTGCTCGACAATCCGACCGACCGCCGCGACGAGATCGCCGAGGCTGCCGAGATCGCCATCAAGTACAAGGGCTACATCGAGCGCGAGCGTATCGTGGCCGACAAGATGCGGCGACTCGAAGACATCCGTATACGGGGACACTTCGACTACGCCTCCATCCACGAGATCTCTACCGAGGGACGGCAAAAGTTGCAGCGCATCGATCCCGAGACGCTCGCACAGGCCAGCCGCATACCCGGTGTCTCTCCGTCTGACATCAACGTGCTCCTCGTGCTCATGCACCGCTAAGCGAGCCGAGGAGTCTCGGCGAAGAGAAAGGAGCACCACGGCGAGAAGGAAACGCAGCGGTGTTCCACGTGAAACAAAAAGAATAAACAAACAACATTAATATACTGACAATGAACAACAAATTGCTGATGGACAATCTGCGTTGCATACCAGATTGGCCTATCAAGGGAGTCAACTTCCGCGACGTGACCACCCTCTTCAAAAATCCCGAGTGCATCAAAGAGATCAACCGTGAGATGGTAGAACTCTACCGCGACAAGGGCATCACCAAAATCGTAGGTATCGAGTCACGCGGATTCGTCATGTCTTCGGCCCTCGCCATCGAGTTGGGTGCCGGTGTAGTACTCTGCCGCAAACCGGGCAAACTGCCCTGCGAGACTGTTCAGCAGAGTTACGCCAAGGAGTATGGTGTCGACACCATCGAGATACACAAGGACGCCATCCAAGAGGGCGATGTGGTGCTCCTCCACGACGACCTGCTCGCCACCGGCGGCACGATGAAAGCAGCCTGCGACCTCGTCAAGAAGTTCAAGCCGAAGAAGGTGTACTGCAACTTCATCATCGAACTCATCCACGAGGAACTCAACGGCCGCTCGCATTTCGACGACGACATCGAGGTGACCTCCCTGCTGCAAGTGTAGACCTTCACACACCCCACCCTACACCGACAGCGTATTCACCGCAACCTCACATCTCAAGTGACAACAAAGAAAGCCCTGTAAGCCGCATCTGCCGCCTATGGGCTTTTTTGTTTTGGGTCTCTTGCGATGCCTTAGCGCAGCACCTGAAAACTGCACGGAAACACCGTCCGCCGCCCTCCACCCCATGCGATGACACCGACGGAAACCGAGAAACGGAAAACGTGGAACACGGTTTTAGTTTCACGTGAAACTTTAACCGCTAAAACATTTGTTTTATAGACACTTACGCACATGACCAAAGAAGAAAACACCGCCCGACTGGAGCGTCTGAAGAACATTGTCCTCAACATGCCCGATCGCCCGGGCAGTTACCAGTTCTACGACTGCAACCACACCATCATCTATGTAGGCAAGGCCAAGAGTCTGAAGAAGCGCGTATCGTCGTATTTTCACAAGGAGGTCGACCGCTACAAGACCAAGGTGCTCGTCTCCAAGATCTGCGACATCTCCTACACGGTGGTCAATTCGGAGGAAGACGCGCTCCTGCTCGAAAACAGTCTTATCAAGAAGTACAACCCCCGCTACAACATCCTGCTCAAGGACGGCAAGACCTACCCGAGCATCTGCGTCACCAACGAGCGGTATCCGCGTATCTTCAAGACGCGCACCATCAACCGCAAGTACGGCACTTTCTTCGGTCCCTACCCCCACCTGGGCAGCATGTATGCCATGCTCGACCTCATCAAGAGCCTGTACCACCCACGCACGTGCCGCTTTCCGCTTTCGGCCGAAACCATCGCCCAGGGCAAGTACAAGCCCTGTCTGGAATACCACATCCACAACTGCGGTGCGCCCTGCATCGGGCAGCAGTCATACGAGGACTACGCCACCAATATCGCCGCCGCCCGTGAGATCCTCAAGGGCAACACGCGCGAGGTATGCCGCCATATCTACGATGAAATGCTCAAGAAGGCCGAGGAACTCAAGTTTGAGGAAGCCGAAGAACTCAAGCGCAAGTATATGCTCATCGACGGGTACTGCGCCAAGAGCGAGGTGGTGAGCCACACCATCACCGATGTCGACGTGTTTTCCATCGACGACTCCGACGACCGCCGCGATGCTTTCGTCAATTATATTCATGTGCGCAACGGCACGGTCAACCAGAGTTTCACGTTCGAATACAAGCGACGCCTCGACGAGTCTGACGAGGACGTGCTCATCACCGCCATACCCGAGATACGCGAACGCTACCACAGCACGGCACGCGAAATCATCGTACCCTTCGAGATGGAGTGGCATCTCAAAGACGCTTTCTTCACCATACCGCAGCGCGGCGACAAGCGCCATCTGCTCGACCTCTCGCTGATGAACTGCCGACAGTACCGTTTCGACCGTCTCAAACAGGCCGAGAAACTCAATCCCGAGCAGAAGCAGACCCGTCTCATGCGCGAGTTGCAGGAGAAACTCCACCTACCCAAACTGCCCTACACCATCGAGTGTTTCGACAACTCCAACATCTCGGGTACCGATGCCGTGGCGGGCTGCGTCGTGTTCCGTGCGATGAAACCCTCCAAAAAGGACTACCGCAAGTACAATATCCGCACCGTCACCGGACCCGACGACTACGCCTCGATGCAGGAGGTGGTGCGCCGCCGCTACTCACGCATGATAGAGGAAGGCACACCCCTGCCCGACCTCATCGTCACCGACGGTGGACTGGGCCAGATGAGCGTCGTGCGCAGTGTTGTCGAAGACGAACTGGGCCTCGACATCCCCATCGCCGGACTTGCCAAGAACGACCGTCACCGCACCAACGAACTACTCTACGGCAATCCGCCGCAGACCATCGGCCTGCCGACCAACAGCGAACTCTTCCACGCTCTCACCCGTCTGCAAGACGAGGTACACCGCTACGCCATCTCCTTCCACCGCGACAAGCGTTCCAAACACGCCCTCCACAGCACCCTCGACGATATACCGGGCATCGGCCCAAAGACGCGCGACGCCCTCATCGCCGCCTTTCACACCGTAGGACGCTTGCGTGAGGCCACAGAAGCCCAAATCGCCGCCGTTATCGGCCCGGCCAAGGCAAAGGCCGTCGTTGCCCATTTCAGCGCGTCAGCGGGCACAGAAACGGGCAAAAACAGCATCGAGTGACACGGATGCAGACTCCATCCCGGGTTTTCCATACGAACGGGTCGCTTGCAACGGGCAACACCGGGAGGTTCTAAAAAACGACAACAGAAACAATAGAGACAACCTCAAAATTGGTTTCAAAAACAAAAAACGCTGCCTCTATTGTCTCTATTGTCGTTAATTACATCCATCAGACCTTCCTTCATCACCAACTC
>CAVCSC010000027.1:9293-36197 GCA_963604975.1 Lachnospiraceae bacterium
ACAATAGAGACAATAGAGACAAATTTTTAAGTTACACGAAAGAGGCACGTTGTCTCTATTGTCTCTATTGTCGTAAAAAATAACGAGTAAAAGGGCAGTACACGGCACATTCTTCGCGAAAAAACCGTATATTTGTAGTGCAATAACAATTGGGGGCCGATGCTGAACAATCCCGCCGCCATACATAAAGCAAAGATACTATGAGAACCGTCATACAACGTGTCACCCATGCCTCCGTGACCATCAGCGGAACACTGAAATCATCGATAGGCCCCGGCCTGCTTCTCCTGCTCGGCGTAGAGGAGGGCGACACCGAAGCCGACATCGACTGGCTGGTACGCAAGGTGGCCGCCCTCCGCATATTCGACGATGAGAACGGCGTGATGAACCGCTCCGTGACCGACATCTCAGGAGAGATACTCGTCGTGAGCCAGTTTACACTCTACGCCTCCACCAAGAAGGGCAACCGCCCGTCATGGCTGCGCGCCGCCCGTCACGAGATATCCATACCCCTCTACGAACAGTTCTGCGCCAAGTTGTCGGCCGCCATCGGCAAACCCGTCGGCACGGGTGAGTTCGGTGCCGACATGCAGGTAGAATTGCTCAACGACGGCCCTGTCACCATCTGCATCGACACCAAAAACAAGGAATAACACCTCGTTTTTTTTGTAAAGGAAATGGAGAAAATTCTCCACAGAGCCCGACTAAAAAACGGAGAAAATTCCCCAAGAGCCCGACTAAAAAGCGGAGAAAAATCTCCCAAGAGCCCGACTAAAAAACAGGGAAATCTCCCAAGAGCCCGACTAAAAACCTCTTCCACCCATGCCACAAGACATCACGCTCAACGAGGCGCAGCAGCGGGTCGACCAATGGATCAAGACCTACGGTGTGCGCTACTTTTCCGAACTCACCAATATGGCCTGCCTCACCGAGGAGGTAGGCGAACTGGCTCGCATTATGGCCCGCCGCTACGGTGACCAGAGTTTCAAGGCCGGCGAAAGCCACGACCCCTCCGAAGAGATGGCCGACATCCTGTGGGTGCTCATCTGTCTGGCCAACCAGACCGGCGTCAACCTCACCGAAGCCCTCGAAAAGAGTTTCGAAAAGAAGACCCGCCGCGACAGCCGACGACACCTCGAAAACCCCAAACTCACCGACCCCGAAAAACCTTTGTAAGGGCGACAGAATCATCAAAAATCAAAACATACAAACAAATGGGAATCATCAAAGACGAACTGCTCCGCGAGCAGGAAAACAACCAGGGCCAGGCACCCTCGAAATATGAAGAAGCCTTCACCAAGTACAATCTCGAAGTAGACGACGCCAAGGTACGCGAGGCCGTACACACCATCATCGCCGAAAAGGTACACGCCAACGATACGCTTGAGGTCAAGAAATTCCTCATGGGCAGCATCGAACTGACCACCCTCAAGACCACCGACTCTGAGACGAGCGTGCTGGCCTTCACCGAGCGCGTCAACCAGTTTGATGCCACCTACCCCGACCTGCCCCACGTGGCCACCATCTGCGTCTATCCGTGCTATGCGAGCGTAGTCAACCAGTCGCTTGAGGTCGACGGCGTAGAGATCGCCTGTGTATCGGGCTCGTTCCCCTCTTCTCAAGCCCTCATCGAGGTGAAGGTAGCCGAGACCGCCCTGGCCATCAAGGACGGCGCTACCGAGATAGATATCGTCATGCCCGTGGGCAAGTTTCTCAGCGGCGACTACGAGGGTGTAGCCGATGAAATCAGCGAACTCAAGGCTACCTGCGGCGACCACGCCATGAAGGTGATCCTTGAGACTGGCGACCTCGTCACCGCCTCCAATATCAAGCGCGCCTCCATCCTGGCCATGTATGCCGGTGCCGACTATATCAAGACCTCCACAGGCAAGGAGAAGATTTCCGCCACACCCGAGGCAGCCTACGTCATGTGTCAGGCCATCAAGGAGTACTACGAAGAGACCGGCATACAGATCGGTTTCAAGCCCGCCGGCGGCATCAACACCGTCATGGATGCCATCATCTACTACACCATCGTCAAGGAAGTGTTGGGCGAAAAGTGGCTCACCAACCGCTGGTTCCGCATCGGCACCAGCCGTCTGGCCAACCTCTTGCTCAGCGAGATAGAAGGTGAGGAAGTGAAGTTCTTCTAAGGAAGTTGCCTCAAACGTTGCCCCTGTAGAGGGCGCATAGTTCAACCATTCACTATGAATTATGCGCCACCTACAGGGGCAATGTTGTAATAACTAAAAAAAAACGTAGGGGCACGCCCCTACGCTATAATATGTCGTCCCTACGGGACTCGCCAATCGCGATATTTTACCGCACACCAATAAAAAAACAGGGTGAAGATATCACTATCATCTTCACCCTGCTATAATCATTGCACCCCTTCTCGGGGCCGAAACTACATATTTCTCTTGATCACATAGTCGAGATACGCACCGAGTGCCTGGCGTACGTCGTCGCTCTTGACATACTTGTCGATGAAGGCGCGGGCACTGTCGTGAAACTCCCACATACGGCGTTCGGCGTAGTCTATGCCGCCCTTCTCCTTGGTATAGGCCACGAGAGCGGCGATCTCATCGGGGGTGACGGTGTGTTCCTTCACCTTGAAGGCCAAGGCACGCATGTGCTCGTCGCCACAGGTATTGACAGCATGGATGACGGGCAACGTGAGTTTGCCCTCGGCCATGTCGTTGCCGGTGGGCTTGCCTATCTCCGCAGAATCGTAGTAGTCGAAGATGTCGTCGCGTATCTGGAAGACGATGCCGAGGTCCTGACCAAACTTCTTGGCGGCCTCCACCTCCTCTTCTGTCGCACCCGTCGAGAGGGCACCGATGCCGGCACAGGCCTCAAAGAGGGCGGCCGTCTTTTGTTTGATGACCTCGTAGTACACCTCCTCGGAGATGTCGTTGCGGCGGATGTTGGAGAGTTGCAGTATCTCGCCGTCGGAGAGCGTGCGACCCAGTTCGGCCAGATAGCGCACGATGCGCTCCGAGTGGGTGTACGACACGCTGAGCAAGGCCGTCGAGAGGATATAGTCGCCCACAAGCACGGCCACCTTGTTGTCGTAGGTAGCGTTGACCGATGCCTGTCCGCGCCGCTCACTGCTCTCGTCTACCACATCGTCGTGCACGAGCGAGGCCGTGTGCAGCAGTTCGAGGCCCACGGCAGCATGTTGAGTCACCTCGTTGACCGAACCGAAGTTCTTAGCCGTCAGCAAGATGAGCATTGGGCGCATGCGCTTGCCGGCACGCTGCCGGATATGAGCCAAGGCACTGCCCAGCATACCGTCCTCATGGGTGAGCGATCGGGTGAAGAGCGTATTGAAGTCGGCCAACTCGGCCGTGATGGGTTGCTTGATGGTAGACAGAAAGTCCATGATGTTTGAGTATTTGACACAAAATTAAGGATTTTATCGGGATAAACCGAGGGATTTTTCGTAATTTTACACTTTCCGTGGGCCTACGGCCCCGTTCTACCGTCATCCACCGCGGCGCACCGCCCCACCCTGCGCCCATAGCATACACACCACCATGCACAAACTCTTTCTTATCGACGCCTACGCGCTGATATACCGTTCCTACTACGCGTTCATCAAGAACCCACGCATCAACTCCAAGGGTCTCAACACCTCGGCCGTGCTCGGCTTTGTCAATACCCTCCACGAGATCATCACCAAGGAGCGTCCCACCCACATCGGCGTGGCCTTCGACCACGGCAAGACCTTCCGCGACGAGGCCTACCCCCAGTACAAGGCACAACGCGAGGAGACACCCGAGGACATCCGTGCCTCGGTGCCCCTCATCAAGCGCGTCATCGAGGCCATGCACATCCCGGCCCTGCAGGTCGACGGTTTCGAGGCCGACGACGTCATCGGCACCCTCGCCACCCTCGCCGGCAAAGCCGGTGTCGAGACCTACATGCTCACCCCCGACAAAGACTACGGACAACTCGTGGCCGACAACGTCTACATCTTCCGTCCCCGACACGGTGGCGGCTACGAGAAGATGGGCCCTGCGGAGGTCACCGCCAAGTACGGCCTCTCCTCCCCTGCCCAGGTCATCGACCTGCTGGCGCTCATGGGCGACTCGGCCGACAACTTCCCCGGCTGTCCCGGCGTAGGCGAGAAGACCGCCGTGAAACTCCTCACCCAGTTTGGCGACATCGACACCATGCTCACCCGCACGGCCGAGATCAAGGGCAAACTCCGCGAGAAGGTCGAGGGAGCCGTCGACGATATCCGCATGTCGCGCTTCCTGGCCACCATCCGCACCGACGTACCCATCGACCTCGATCTCGACACCCTGCGACTCGACACACCCGACGAGACCGCACTGCGACAAATCTTCACCGAACTCGAGTTCAAAAGCCTCGCCGATAAGTTTTTCAACAAAACTGAAACAAAGCAAAAAAAAGTTAATCAGCAACTCTCCATTTTCGACGAAATTCCGGCCGACGGGCAGGAAGAACAGAAAATCACGAGTTTTGAAACCATAAAATCTACCCCTCACAAATACCAACTCGTTGAGCGTGAGGAGGATATGCGCAGCCTTGTTGACTATATCTTGACAAAACAAATTCTCAGTCTGGACACCGAGACCACTTCCACGCACGCCATCGACGCCGAACTTGTCGGATTGTCGTTCGCCGTCGAGCCTCACGAGGCTTTTTATGTGCCCGTTCCGGCTGATTGTCAAGAAGCGCAAACGATTGTTAATATTTTCAAACCCGTCTACGAACACCCCGGCATACTCAAAATCGGGCAGAACATGAAGTACGACATCGAGGTACTCTCGCGCTACGGCATCCGTGTCGGCGGCGAGATGTTCGACACGATGCTCGCCCACTACATCCTGCAACCCGAACTGCGTCACAACATGGACTACATGGCCGAGACGCTCCTCCACTACCAGACCATCCACATCGATGCCCTCATCGGTCCGCGTGGCAAGTCGCAGAAGAGCATGCGCGACCTTGCCCCCGCCGCCGTGTGCGACTATGCCGCCGAGGATGCCGACATCACGCTCCGCCTCTACCACGTCCTGCGTCCGCAGTTGCCCGAGAAGGAGGCCGACCGTCTCATGCACGACATCGAGATGCCCCTCGTGCCCGTGCTGGCCGACATGGAGACCCACGGCGTGAGACTCGACACCGAAGCCCTCGCCTCGGTATCGGCCACACTCACCGGCCGCCTACACGACCTGGAGCAGGACATCTACCGGGAGGCCAAGACCGAGTTCAACATCGCCTCGCCCAAGCAGGTAGGCGAGATACTCTTCGGGCAGATGCACATCGTAGAAAAGCCCAAGAAGACCAAGACCGGACAGTACGTCACCTCCGAGGAGGTGCTCCAGCAACTCGCCCACAAAGCCCCCATCGTGGGCAACATCCTCGCCCACCGCGGACTGAAAAAGTTGCTCGGCACCTACGTCGATGCCCTGCCCCGCCTGGTCAATGCCCGCACGGGCCACATCCACACCTCCTTCAACCAGGCCGTCACCGCCACCGGCCGCCTCTCCTCCTCCGACCCCAACCTGCAAAACATCCCCGTGCGCGGCGAGGACGGCAAGGAGATACGCCGCTGCTTTGTACCCGAGGAGGATTGCCTCTTCTTCTCGGCCGACTACTCGCAGATCGAACTGCGCGTCATGGCCCATCTCTCGGGCGACGAAAACATGATCGAGGCCTTCCGCGAAGGACACGACATACACGCTGCCACCGCCGCCAAGATCTACCGCAAGACCATCGACGAGGTGACGCGCGACGAGCGCACCAAGGCCAAGCGTGCCAACTTCGGCATCATCTACGGCATCACCGTCTTCGGCCTGGCCGAGCGGCTCGACATCAGCCGCGACGAGGCCAAGGCACTCATCGACGGCTACTTCGAGACCTTCCCCCGTGTACGCGACTACATGGAGCAGGCCAAGCAGACGGCCCGCGAGAAAGGCTACGCCGAGACCCTCTTCCACCGCCGCCGCTACCTGCCCGACATCACCTCGCGCAACGCCACCGTGCGCAACTTCGCCGAGCGCAATGCCATCAACGCCCCCATACAGGGTTCGGCAGCCGACATCATCAAGATCGCCATGGCTCGCATACACCGCCGCTTCGCCGAAGAGGGTCTGCGCTCGAAGATGATCCTCCAGGTACACGACGAACTCAACTTCTCTGTCCTGCCCGAAGAGAAGGAGCGCGTCGAGCAGATTGTCCTCACCGAGATGCAGGGTGCCTACCCCCTGAGCGTACCCCTCGTGGCCGACTCCGGATGGGGTGCCAACTGGCTTGAAGCCCACTGACGCACCCCGTATCTCTATACACCCATCGTACAAGGGCCTTGTACGAAGACTACAAAGGCCTTGTAGCGACAGTACAAAGGCCTTGTAGCGACAGTACAAGGGCCTTGTACGGACAGTACAGCGCACTTGTAGAATTTGATGGCAGAACTATGGGGATAGAAGGGGGGGGGGAGGACAGGCAGAATGCGGCCCGGGGAGGTAGGGTGTTCAAAAACGTTTCAAAATAATGCAGCGTTTGCGTGGTTTTTGCCCCTGAAAGGGGCGCATAATATAGGATAGGGGCTTGCCCCTATCTCAATCGGATTTCTCAAGCATTGCCCCTGTAGGGGGCGCATATTTTATTCACATACAATGAATTATGCACCCCCTACAGGGGCAAAGTTGTAATAACTAAACGAAAAAACGTAGGGGCGCGCTCGACTTTGTCGCTTGCCTTAGCAAGAACCCCTACGCTATAATCTGTCGTCCCTACGGGACTCGTCAATTGCGATGTTTTTACCGGACACCTATATTATTTATTTCACCACTTTTTTGGCCGTCTTGCTCCCCTGCCGCACAATGGTCACGCCCTGTGCGGGTGTGGCGAGGCGTCGGCCGGTGAGGTCGTAGTATTCGGGAGTGGCGGTGGCATCGGTGGCGGCATCGAGGGAGGAGATGCCGGTGGCGTCGCCCACATAGATGACGGGAGCATCGGCGACGGTCATCGGCGTGATGGTCTCGTCGTAGATCTGTCCGGAGACGGTGATGCGGTAGCGGTGGCCGGTCTGGAAGTGCTTTGAGGTGATGGGCAGGTCGTAGTTGGCCTTGGCTACCTCGCCGGGATAGATGAGAAGGGTGTCGGTGCGGGCGAAGGCCTCTTCGGAGCCGGACTCAAGGTCGGTGCAGTTGAACCGCACGGTACCCTCGAAGCGCAGGGGAGAGGTCTGCTCCAGGCGCACGGACGTGGAGAGCGTGTTGCCGAGGATGACCGACGAGGCGGCGGGGGTGAGCGTGGCCTGTACGTCGCTCACGTTGAGATCGTCGATGTAGTAGAAGGTGGCGGCAGTCGATGTCTTTTTCAGGGCCAGCGAGTAGACGCCCGTGTCGGGACGGCCCTGCACCCACTCGTCGAAGAAGGTACCGTCGCGGCGGGTGTTGCACGACTCCACTTTTACACGGTAGTGTCCGTCGGGCAGAGCGGCGAGCGTCTGTCGGGAGAGGTCAAACCAAGGCTGGGCGTAGCCGTTGTCTGAGGGCGGCGTGTTGGTGATGGTAGCGGTCTGGGCCTCGCCGAGGGAGGTGACATATTCGCCCGTCTCCACGTCGTAGAGGCCGAGGCGTACCTTGCCGTTGAAGGGGTGGTCGTAGTCCATCGAGAGGTAGAGCACATAGACCGAGAGCGACACGGCCGTGCGGGTAGAGGTCTGTGCCAGTTGCACGGTGTACTCCTCCTTTTCCGAGTAGACGGGGTCGTAGATGCCGATGGCACCGTAGTAGAGGTCGTTCTGTCGCTCGACGAAAGCCGCTCCGCTGCGGTCGGGCGTGAGGGTGACCATGCGGTGGGCGTAGCGGTAGTCCTCGGTGTCGCCGAGGTGTCCCATGCGGAAGTAGCCGTCGCCGTAGCCGCCCCATCCCCAGTTGATGTGGAGATAGCCGTCGGCATCAAAGCCGTCGGCCACGAAAGCGTGGGCAGCGTCGGAGGTCTCGCCGCAGATCATCACGGGGCGAGCGGCACGCAGTTCGTCGAGCAGACGGGTGTACCACTCGCGACCGAGCACATCGTGGGCGTAGACGTGGGCCTCGTAGGCGAAGTGTTCGCCGAGGGCGTTGGGCGCATCGGTCTCGTAGGCACCGGTGGCCGTGGCCGAGTAGGAGGCGTGCATCACGGCACCGAGGTCGCGCATGAGCAGGGCTACGGCGTTGCCCTGGGCGGTGGTATACTGTCCGCGGACGTAGGTGTCGAGCATGGCGTTCCAGTCGTAGGCAGACTGCGTGAGGTCGTAGGTGAGCGTCTTCTGGTCGCAGTTGGGCACGCTATGGGTGATGGTGCCCGTGCCGGTGGCGGGCCACTCGTGGTAGTTCATGATCTGTGCCAGGGCCGTCTGCACACATCCCGTGTAGGTAGATCGTCCGGAGACGGTGGGGGTGTAGTTGTTGTAGGGAGCGGTCTGGTTCCAAGTGGTGGTGAGCAGCGGTTCCACCGTAGCACCCTCGACGGCAAGTGCCTGACGCGGTGCCACGGGCAGTTGGCTGCCCTGTGCGGCAGCGATATTGGCAGCCGTGAGCGAGAGCCAGGCCGAGAGAGCGGGCGGCAGGTTGTCGCTATCGATAGTGCCACTGTGACTGTAGCCCAGCACGCTGCCCACACAGTCGTCGCCGGGGATGAGCACAAAGCCCTCGCCACGGGCATCATTGAACACGTAGATGTCGGCCATGCCGCCAGTGGCGGCTTTCACCTTGAGGGTCTGACGGGCGGCATCGGTCTGCGGAGCGAGGTTCACGTAGCCTGCTGCGATGGCGCGGGCTTCGGCGGGCGTGACCGTCTTGGCCCCTGTCGCGGTACAGAGCGTGAGTGCGGCCGCGAGAAGAAGAAGCGTAGATTTTCGCATTTTTGTTTGATGATGAAAGGAATAGTATTGACTTCGGGTGCAAAGGTACAAATATAAGTAGGTATTCAAGATTAAGTAGGTGTTCAAAATTATTTGATATGGATATGCGCCTTATTTTCGTTTGTATGTTCGGGTAGAAGAGGGAGTGTAGCGGGCTACACGACCGATGAAAGCCGGGCATACAGGCGAAAAGAAAGTGCAGAGACATTTCAAAGTAAAGTATAAACAACATCTGCTGACATTTATATACGAATAATTTTGAACACCTACTTACAATAAACGAATACGCCTTTCTCTTAAAAATGATTAAATAGTTTGACAAAAACTTGCGGCGTATTGTTTATTTTCCTTATTTTGCAACCAAATAAATGCACGGTGTAGTACACCCGCTTCTATACCTTATTACATATAGGCGGGACGATGAAGAATATCTTTTATAAGTAAAAGACTATAAGCAACTAAATTAAGATTATAAGCAACTAAATTAAAGTAAAAGATGAAAAAGGTTCTACTTTTGTCAGTGTACCTTATTACTTCCTTCCTTTTAGGGGGGGGGGGGAGTCGTGGGCTTCTGTAACATTCACCAATGGTACTTTGACCATTGATGTTACTAACACTCCTTCGTCACAAGACGAAACTGACCTTAATAACATTGTAAATGACAACAGCAATGTTATCACCAAGATTATTTTTTCAGGTGGTGGCAAGGTTACAAACCAATTTGTTCAAAAACTCAACTACCACGTCAGCAGGGTTACTGTGCTCGACATGGGCGGCATAACCATTGACGGCCTGTCTTCGTCTTCAATTCCTTCAGGACTCGATTTTTCTAAAGTCACTAAAGTGACTGTTCCTAAGACAAAGGAAGAAAATGGTGAGATGACGTTTCCAAAGGACGTTTTCCAGTACTATGAATGGACAAATGTACAGTCAGGTAAAGGTATAACCAAACTTTTCTTCCCTGAAGGTTATACGACTATAGCAGATGAAGCATTCCCTAATAGCTATGGTTTCAATTGGCTTCATACCCTTGCATTTCCTTCAACTTTGAAGACTATTGGTAAAAAGGCATTTGTCCAAAAATCCTCTTTGTCCGAGGTTACTTTCCCCGAGAACCTCGACAAGATTGATGATGGTGCATTCGCAAACTGTACTTCACTCAAAAACCTCAAGTTCAATAGCAAACTGCGCTTTATCGGTAACTCTGCATTTGCTGTTTATCAGATAAAAGAAACCACCCTCATTATCCCTGCTTCTGTAAAATATATCGGTCCTTCTGCCTTCTATGGGCATGAGTATCAAGATGTTTATTTTCAGGGTGAAAAGGCTCCAATTATGCCTTGCGGAACATCGGTAACGAATTCCAGCTTGGCAGGTGTAGAAAATACAGCTTTCCCGGCTAATACTTTGATGGGTAACAATGGTTTCCAAAGAAATGGTGGTCAG
Source organism: Lachnospiraceae bacterium (assembly GCA_963604975.1). Taxonomy (GTDB): domain Bacteria; phylum Bacteroidota; class Bacteroidia; order Bacteroidales; family Bacteroidaceae; genus Prevotella. The sequence goes on from CAVCSC010000027.1 coordinate 19,630, forward strand.
AGCACCCATGATAATGCCGAAACAGGGTGGGCAAACCGTGACAACTACTATAATGATGCGTATTTCTGCGTACTTCATTATCCGGCAAACCTGAGCGAAGAAAACAAAAATACCTATGTGGATGTTACTCGTATATACTTGACAAAGACAGAAGGTACTTTTAACTATACCGAATCATACAAAGTAGGTAAGGAATCTGCAGCCCTTTCGACAGGAACACATACTGCAGGCTCTTATAACGATGGTTTTGCAAATGTTGAGTATGGTTACAAAGATACTTATCTCGGAGAACAGTATATCTGGCCATCTCAGAATCAGTGGATGCGTGCTTACATTACGGCAGCATTAGGTCTGTGTTGGAACGGTGTTGATACATACCGTCCCACACTCACACAAGAGGAAAAGGAAATCTATGAAGAGGCTGGCTATGTCATCGGTACAGGTGAAGGTCAGTACACAGAAGAAGATCTTAGTAAAATGGCTCATCAGGGCACCCGTATGTTCGTACTTGCCACCCCCGATGCACAAAAGGATGATAAGTACAATCCCGGCAACATCAAGAAGGACGGCACATGGTGGACCATCTGCGTGCCCTTCAACATGACAAAGAAACAGGTGCTCGACACCTTCGGCGACAAGACACAGCTCTGCCTGTTCGACCAAGTGACACGCCAGATAGACGTGGACGGAAAGAAGCATCTCCTTATCCGTTTCGCTACCAACCCTATGAAGAACAAAACTTCTTATGCTGACGGTACCAAGGCGAAGTTTACGACCAGCGATAACGAAGACCAGGCTGACGGCCATGCCGCAGGTGAGTGGGACTATAAGAGTATCTCGGGTGGTGACGTGGTAAACGAACCCGATGATGACGACATCGTTATTTGGGCACACGAGTCGTACATGATTAAGCCGGACGACGGCGTAAACTCCGACAAAGACCCTGTCACCATCGCCAACTACGAGCCTGTTCCCGGTAACCCGTTGCCTTCGGTCGTACGTGCCAAGACTACTACGGTTTCTCAGGGCCAGAGCACTGACGACTATGATAACCACTACCGCTTTATCGGCAACTATATCTCTGGTCTGCGGATGCCACAGTACAGCTACTTCTTCGGTACAGGTTCTAATGGTGACAAGACCGAGAAGTTCCGTTTCTATACGGGTACAGCGTCTAACTGGAAGGCCAACAAGAGTTTGATTGAGGCCCATGCCCATGACGGTGGTTATCAAGACTACATAAACTTCTTCGGTGGCGATGCTACCAATGCAAAGGTGACGCAGGCTACCGTATTCGGTAAAGATGACAATAATGGCGACACTACAGCCATCGACGATATTCAGATACAGGTAGGCGACGATGTCCTTACTCCTATCTTCAGTCTCGACGGCAAGATGGTAAGTCTCTCGGGCGATACCACCGGTCTGGCAAAGGGCGTGTACGTCAAGGAAGGCAAGAAATTCATAGTACGATAAAAAATACTAAAGAAATGAAAAAGGAATATACAACCCCAACTATAGTATTGACACAATGCCTGTTGGAAGGAATTATTGCAGCATCTCCTGGACACACTACAGAACAGGTCACTCCTGACGGTGGTGGTGATATCCCGTCAACCGATGATGGCGATGGTCAGAAGGCCAAGGAGAACTTCAATGACTGGACTACATGGGAAGATTGAATAATTAAAATATATTTACGAGGGAGTTTGCCGGGAGGCACGCTCCCTTTTTCGCATAGTTAATTATTGGTGTTCAGAATTATTTGCCCTACCCTTAGGACTGATGATGGTCTTGCGCTTTTACCGACTTTGAGCACCCTACCTAAAAACTCCCTCCTCATACCGGTATGTCAAACCTCACGAGTTGTCAGTTGTCACGATTGTCACGCAACGCCAAGTTTGGCCCGCACGATTAACGGTCATTTGGATGATTTTTTGTAATTTTGCAACGTATATTGACCTCTATCCGTCAAAAGAAATTTATATACGTTTATTATTCATCAATTATCACTAATCACAGTACTTTATGAAAAGAAGACTTTCTTTACTTTTGTGTACACTGCTGGCCGTCGGGTCGGTGGGTGTCGCAAAGGCTCAGTCTGTCGTGAGTGATGCCGACAAGGGCTATCACAGTGGAGTGGTGCGTGTGAAGTTGCAGCCCGAGTTGGCCAGCCGCATGCAGACCGCCACGCTGCCCACGGTGCAGACCAAGGGCGTGCAGTCGTCCTTCCTGCGCACAGGTATCACCGCTTTCGACCGTGTGAGCCAGAAGGCCAAGGCCGTCAAGATGACGCGCGTCTTCCCCGAGGCAGGCAAGTATGAAGCCCGCCACAAGGAGTTCGGCCTCGACCTGTGGTATACCATCTCCTATGAGGAGACAGGTATGACCGCCACCGAGGTGAGCAACCTCTACAAGGCCGTTCCCGGCGTGACCTACGCCGAGCGTGTGCCGGTGGCCAAACTGGTGGGCGGCGAGAAGTTCCGCCCCATTACCCCCGACGACATGGCGCGTGCCGCCAAGTCGGCTGCCACGATGCCCTTCAACGACCCTCTGCTCAAGAGCCAGTGGCACTACAACAACGACGGATCGATGACCGGCGCCAAGGCTGGTGCCGATGCCAACATCTTCAAGGCCTGGGAGACCGGTGTGACCGGATCGAAGGACGTGTTGGTGGCCATCATCGACGGCGGGTTTCAGGTAGACCATCCCGACCTGAAGGACAATGTCTGGATCAATGAGGCCGAGCTCAACGGCAAGCCCGGTGTCGACGACGACGGCGACGGCTATGTCGACGACATCTACGGCTACAACTTTGTCATCGGTTCGGCCGACATCAGCGCCCACTCCCACGGTACCCACGTGGCCGGAACGGTAGGTGCCACCAACGGCAACGGCATCGGCGTATGCGGTGTGGCCGGAGGTACAGGCGGCCAGGGCGGTGTGAAGATGATGGTCTGCCAGGTGTTCGACTCGCGCGTGAGCGATAATGTCGATGCCGACTTCGGTGCAGCCCTTGTCTACGCAGCCGACCAGGGTGCCAGCATCGCCCAGTGTTCGTGGGGCTACGCCACGGCCGATGTTGAGGACAAGACCGTGAGCGACGCCGTGCGCTACTTCACCCAGTATGGTGGTGGCGACAAGATGAACGGCGGTCTGTGTATCTTCTCGGCGGGCAACACCGGCGAGGAGGGCAACTACTATCCCGGCTGCCTCGACGAGGTGGTAGCCGTCGGTGCCATGAACGCAGCCGGCACCCCCGCCTACTACTCATCACGCGGAACATGGGTCGACGTGACCGCTCCCGGCGGACTCATGGACGACGGCCAGCAGTACGGTGTGCTCAGCACCCTGCCCGGCGACACCTACGGATACAACGAGGGTACGTCGATGGCTTGTCCGCACGTGTCGGGTATCGCAGCCCTCATCCTTTCGAAGTACGGCAACAAGAACTTCTCCAACGAGACGCTCCGCACGCTGCTCACCTCTTCGGTCAACGACCTCTACTCGGGTGCCGACGCATCGTACCAGGGCCTCTTCGGTTCGGGCTACATCGATGCCTACAAAGCCCTGCAAGGCAAGGAAGGCTCTACGCCCGGTGCCGTGACCGACATGGTGCTCACCCCCTCGCACGACGAGATCCTCGTAGAGTGGACCATCCCCGAGAGCGAGGAGCAGGTCATCGACCACCACGTGCTCTACTACAGCACATCGCCCATCACCTCAGAGACCAACCTTACGACACTGCCCTCGGCCGTGATCGACACCAAGTTTAAGTCGTCGGGCGACAAGATGCAGTACGAACTCACCGGCCTCAAGGCGACCACCACCTACTACATGACCATGGTGGCCTACAACCGTTGGGGTACAGCCTCTACCGCCTCCCCCGTCATGCAGGCCACGACCAATGCCGGCCCGGTAGCCAAGGTGAGCACCTCTACTGTCACGATGAACATTGCCGGAGCCACATCGCCTACGGCTACCGGATCGTTTGACATCGCCAACACCGGCGAGGGTCTGCTCAAGTACGAACTCACCCACGCCACCAAGAAGGTAAGTTACGCCATGCGCTCCACATCGGGTGCCGTGATGCCCGGCCGCATCGTGCCCTTCACAGGCCAGATGGAGACCGAGTCGGTAGCCGCCCACGAGGTGGTCAGCGCCGACTACAACGCCGAGGAGTGGCCCAAGACGCTGGCCTACTACCAGTCGTTGCTCGGCTATATCGGCGAGAGCGACACCGAGTTGCCCAACGCCATGGCCCAGCGGTTCACCGTCGAGAAAGACTCCTTCCCCGACGGCTTCAACCTCACCGCCCTCAATATCGCCGGCAGTTACGGCGAGAACCCCACCATCGAGATCTACGGCGGCGCATCGTCCATATCGAAGGCCACGCTGCTGGAGACCATCTCCTACGACTACTTCATCTTCGGATCCGACGTACAGCTCAACGAGCAGGTCTACTTCGCCCCGGGCGAGAGTTTCTGGGTCGTTGTCAAGTTTGCCGCCGGACAGAAGCGTCCCCTCTGCGCAGCCAAGAGCCTCAAGGAGGGCATGCAGCAAAACAGTTTCTACAGTTCTGACGACGGTGCCACATGGACCCAGCTCAGCGAGGTGGTCAAGGAAGGCAACTTCTCCAAGTATGCCGACGTGATGACCTGGGCTATCAAGGCCAAGAGCAAGAACCCCGACTGGAGCACCGTGCTGCAGCCCACCCCCCTCAGCGGCGAGGTGCGCTCAGGACAGACCCAGAAGGTGACCCTGACCAACGACGGACAGAAACTGGTCAATGGTACCTACAACTTCAATATCCACGTCAAGACCAATGAGGCCGAGGCCGAAGACCACGTCGTGCCCGTCACGCTCAACGTGACCGGCTACAAGCCCGAGCCCACCAGCAAGCAGCTCACCGACTTCGGCAATCTGCTCGTAGGCCAGAGCAAGACCCTCTCCATCGAGATCGTCAACAACGGCTACGGACTCTTCGGCGGACAGTACGGCGCAGGCTTCTACCCCTACAACGGCGGTATCACCACCACGTCAGACCAGTTTGACATCTCCAAGGGTGCCAGCGCCGTGGCCGCCCGTTCGACGGGTACGGTCGACGTGACCTTCAAGCCCACCAAGGCCGGCGACTTCAGTTCGACCATCACCCTGACCGACAAGGACAAGAACAAGTACTCCTTTGTCGTGCGCGGATCGGCCACCGAACCGGCCAAGCTCGCCCTCGACAAGGACTCCTACGACTTCGGCGACCTTGAGGCCGGCGGCGACAAGAAGACCGCTACCTTCACGCTGACCAACAACGGCAAGTACCCGTTGCAGTACATCTTCCCCAAATATTCTACGCAGAAGATAGAGGGCAGCACCGAGAAGGCCCACAAGTATGGCTATACCTACATCTCCAATATCGACGGCAGCGACGCCTTCGCCTACTCCGAAGTGCCCACCCTGCCCGACGAGAAGGACATCACCTCACAGTTCAGCGACAACAACTGGCTGTCGGGCCCCATCGATGTAGGTTTCAGTTTCCCCTTCTACGGCGAATACCACGACAAGATCTACATCACCTCACACGGCGGTGTATCGATGAACACCAAGAGCGGTACCATCGGCTGCTTCGTGCCCGAGGCATCGTGCATGTCGGGCCTGGGCTACATCTCAGCCTACGGCAATAGCGGCTACCCTGGCGCCTTCACCATGACGGCCAACAGCCGCGTGACCTACGGCCACAAGGACGGCCGCCTGTACATCGTGTTCAAGGACTGCGACGTGGTGGGCAATGACGGCTCGGCCCACGTCAGCCTCCACATGGTGCTCTGTCCCGACGGCAGCGCCGAGATGTACTACGACGACTACGACCCGACCACCATGCGCGACGACGGCATGCTGCTCTACGTGGGTGTGGTCGACGAGAACATCACCGACCCCTACACCCTGACCGACGCCGACCATGCCCGTGAGGGCGACAACGAACTGTACGCCAAGATACAGACCGGCACGGCCATCAAGATTGTCGCTCCTGCCACCTCTATCGTCGACGCTCTGTCGAGCACCGACGGCTATGTAGGCATCGGCGAGAGCAAGGACATCACCGTCACCGTGGCCGCAGGCGATGCCAACGACGCAGGTGCTACACAGTACAACCTCGTCATGCTCACCAACGACCCCGACGCACCCTCGGTGAACCTCGCCCTGAAAGCCAACATCACCGGCGACGGACTCACTCCCGCCCTGGGCGCTGACTCCACCGCCGTAGACTTCGGACGCGTATACCGCGGCAGCGACCAGACACGCTACGTCACACTGCGCAACACCGGCCGTGCAGCCGCCACCATCGACGCCCTCACCTTCACCGGCAGCGCCTTCGCCCTCAGCGAAGAGGTATCGACCCCCTGCACCATCGCCGCACACGGCAGCAAAGACCTCGCCATCACCGTGGCCACCGCTGAGGAAGGCGCAGTAGAAGGCAGCCTCAAGGCCACCTTCTCCGACGGCACCTCCGCCACCCTGCCCCTCACGGCTATCGTCATCGGCGCTCCCGACATCACGCTCACACCCGCCGAGATGACCGTCACCACGACCTACGGCGTGGCCGTCGACACGACGTTCACCATCGCCAACAGCGGCAACGAGACCCTCACGGCCACCATCACTCCCGACACATGGTTCACCTTCACCTCACCCCTGGCCCAGGACGGCAAGTCTACAGTAGACTACACCTACAAGGCCAAGTCTGACGGATACGACGTAGCCTGCGACTGGACCGACATCACCGCCGACTACGACGAGCACATGGCGCTGGAGTACTACTACGAGAAGACCGACTACAAGGAAGTGACCCTTCCCTTCTCCTTCCCGTTCTACGGCAAGATGTACGACAAGATGTATATCTACAACACCGGATTCGTATCGTTCACCGCTCCGACCGAGGACTACAAGCAGTTCCCCGAGCCGCCAGCCGAACTGCCGTCGACCGACACGTTCTACAAGAACATCATCTGTCCGTTCTGGGGCAACCACTCTATGGCCTCCAACACCACCGACGGTGTCTACTACAAGGGCTACGACGACCACGCCGTAGTGACCTTCAAGAACTACGGCAACTCCGTGATGGTAGGCATGAACTTCCAACTCATCATCCGCAAGGACGGAACGTTCAAGTTCCTCTACGGTCTGGAAGACGGCGGTATGTTCATCGGCGCATACGGCCTCTGCGGTATCATGAACGACGACTGCACCCGCGGTATCACGCCGAGCGACAGTTACATCAACCCCGGCAACGCCATCGAGTTCAGCCCCGTCATGCAGTACACCGTCGCTCCCTCGTCGAGCGTAGAAGTGCCGCTGACCGTCAAGGCCGACCAACTGGCCGACACCTACTCTTACTCGCTCGATATCACCACCGACGTACCCCACAAGGAGAAGAACCCGCTGCCTGTGACCCTCGTGGTCAATGGCGATAGCAAGCCCGTCTTCCCCGAGACCGTCACCATCGAACAGGTAGCCGACCCGTACTACAACCCGTCATTCTGGGAGTTTGAGATCGCCAACGAGGGCACACGCGCCTTCACCATCGACAATGTAGAGTCGACCCTGTTCGACTTCGACATGTCGACCTACTCCTACGAGGCTATGCTCTACTACTGGGGCAAGAGCGACAACGACGGCGGCGATGTAGGTCCGCTCTCTGTCAAGCCCGCAGCCACCTCGTCTGACGAGGGCATGGGCTGGATATCCTACAACCCCGGCGAGACCGCACCCATCAGCGTAGGACTGGAGCCCGTGAAGTTCCGCATCATCTACTACAACGTAGCCGACGTGCAGAGCAAGAGCGTGCCGATGACCTTCACCGTCAGCGGACTCGACAAGGATGCCTACTCATCGACCATCAAGGTCAACATCACCCAGGCACCCGTGCTCACCTTCGACCGCGACAGCATCTACGTGCAGAACGCCTCGGCCGACTATACCGGCACCGAGACCGTCACGATAGGCAACACCGGCAAGTACCCGATGACCTACTCACTGCGTCTCGATCCCTCCGGCCACGACGAGGCCACTGAGGACGGCGGCGACGACCCGATGCCCGGACTCTCCGTCATGGCTGCCAAGCCCGACGAGAGCCTCATCAAGTCGTTCCGCGACACCCACGCCGACCTCTTCGGCAAGAAGTCGCTCCTCAAGGCCGACGACAACGAGGCCTACATCTGGGATCTCCCCTCGGGCGGCGGATTCACCAATTCGCTCTACTACCCCATCCTCAAGCCCGTCTCCTCGGCCCGTGCCACCATCATCGGTACCGGCAGCAGCGCACTGAGCGACAACTTCTACGCCGCCACACGCTACACCGCACCCGCTGAGGGCTTCAACCTCACCCACCTCTACTTTGTAGGTACGGTAGGCGACCTGACCAATGTCGACATCGAAGCCACCGTCATCCTCGGCAACGACGTATCGGCCAAGAAGCGTCAGATCGGCCACGGCAAGATACGCGTCGAGAAGGAAGAGAAGAGCAGCCAGACCGGATCGTACAACGGCGAGGCACGCATGCTCCGCTTCGACGAGCCTGTCTTCATCAATCCCGGCGACACCTTCTACGTCGTGCTGAAGTATCCCGCAGGATACGCTACCTCGGCTGTGATGGCCTCGAAGGACGGCGAGATGGAGACCAACCGCTACATGGCCTACCTCAACAGTTTCGGCGGATGGGTAGACATCGAGGAACTCTACGACGAGGCTTACTCCTACGGCGCGTTCGGCTACTTCATGAGTTGTATCGAGCATGAGGAGGGCGAGCCCTGGATCAAGATGCTCACCGACAAGACCGAAGGCACACTTCAGGTGGGCGAGACGCTCCCCGTGACCTTCCAGATGAAGTCGGCCGGCACCTACTTCGAGAAGGGCAACCAGGCCACACTCGTACTGCACACCAATGACCCGACGCAGAAGGTAGTCAACTACCACATCACGCTCGACCGCAACGCCGCTCCTACCGTCACCCTGCCCAAGGGCACACCGACCGTCAGCGAAGGCGACACGGTATACGTCAGCCTCACGGCCACCGATGCCGACGGCGACGACTACACCCTCTCGCTGAGCGACGACAGCGGCATCGCCTCTATCGCCACGGCCACAGCCGCCGACGGCTCGGCTGACGTCACCCTCACTGGCGGCACTGTCAGCGTCAAGGGCGGCAAGACAGCCACCATCGGCCTGGCCCTCGCTCCCGACTATGAGACCGCCGGCAACCACACCGCCACCATCGTCACCCTCGACGCAGGCGGCAACCGCCGCGAGACCGACCTCACCTACCATGTCGACCATACCAACCGCGCCCCGATCTTCTACGGCGCTACCTCACTCGACATCGTAGCCGGACAGACCACTGGCAAGTACGAGATCTACGACTTCTTCGAAGATCCCGACTACGACGACCTCGCCTTCACCGTCACCGTGGGCGACAGCCGCTACGCCGAGGTCTACACCTCTGAGACCGGATTCGTGCTCCAGGGCAAGCGCGTGGGTCAGACCACCCTCACCCTGGCCGCTGCCGACACCACCGGCGCCAAGACCACAGCCGTCATCGACCTGCGTGTCGTATCGGCTACTGGTATCGACGACGCCACCGTCAGCAAGGGCGACATCAGCGTCAGCGACGACGGCTCTACCGTCACCATAGGCAAGGATGCCGACAAGGCCGTCATCTCGCTCTATGACAACGGCGGCAAACTCATTGCCCGCGAAGAACTGCACGACGTCAAGGCCGGACAGACCGTCAGCCTCCCGACCGACGGCATCACGCCCGGCGTCTACCACCTCTCCGTCGACCTCGACGGCGAAGTGACAGCAGTGAAGTTCGGCAAGAAGTAGCCGTAGCGATTCACACCGACCACCACCCGGCCTCCGCGCCGGTCACCGCAACGTGCGGCAGGACACACCAAGATGTGTGCCTGCCGCATTTTTTTTGTGGGATGTAGAGAGGGCGACATGAGAAGGCGACATGAGAGGATGACATGAGGGGGCGACATGAGAGGGTGACTTTTGCAACCCGGTTGCACAACATTCTCCCTACCTTTGCATCCGAACAAAGAACAACAAATACACTACTGATATGACACACACCCACTCACACGGATGCACCCCGACCCACAGTCACGCTCACGGGCATTGCCACGGATGCGGCGAGGAAGAAGAAGGACTGCACCTCTGGCAGTTTGTCCTCACCACCGTGATGCTCGCCGCCGGCATCATCGCCGAGCACACTACCCTACCCGCCCCCATTGCCGACCTGTGGCAGGGCTGGGGCGAAGCCGTATGGTATATCGCCGCCTTTCTGCCCGTAGGCCTCAGCGTGGTGCGCGAGGCCGTAGAGCACGCCACAGAGGGCGACCCCTTCAGCGAGCATACGCTCATGAGCGTCGCTGCCGTGGGTGCCTTCGCCATCGGCGAATATCCCGAGGCTGTGGCCGTCATGCTGCTCTATCAGATTGGCGAGGCCCTGCAAGACAGGGCCGTCGACCGCGCCCGCGACAACATACGCAGTCTGATGGCCCTGCGCCCCGATTACGCACGCCTTGTGGCCACCGATGGCACCGTCAGCGACGCCGCCCCCGAGCACATCGCCGTAGGACAGACCATAGAGGTGCGGCCGGGCGAACGCGTCGCCCTCGACGGCACACTCATTGGCCCGGCCGCCGCCTTCGACACCGCCGCCCTCACGGGCGAGGCCCAGCCCCGCACCATCGACACGGGCGGCGAGGTGATGGCCGGCATGATCGCCTCGGGGAGCACGGTACGCCTGCGTGTCACCCGTCCCGCCGGAGAGTCGGCCGTGGCCCGCATCCTCGCCATGGTAGAGGACGCATCGGCCCGCAAAGCCCCGACCGAACTGTTCATGCGGCGCTTCGCCCATATCTACACACCGACCGTGATGGTCATCGCCGTGTCCGTCGTCGCGCTGCCGTGGCTGCTCTCGCTGGCTACAGCGACGATAGACTACACGTTTGCCGCATGGTTTCGCCGCGCCCTGGTGTTCCTCGTCATCTCCTGTCCCTGCGCCCTGGTCATCAGCATACCGCTGGGCTACTTCGCCGGCATCGGTGCCGCCTCACGCCGCGGCATCCTCTTCAAGGGCGGCGACAGTATCGACCGCCTCTGCCGGGTCGACACCGTAGCCTTCGACAAGACCGGCACGCTCACCACGGGCGAGTTCACCGTGACCCGTACCGAGGGGCTCACCCTCGACGATCTCGCCGCCGTAGCCACCCTGGAGAGCGGCAGCAACCACCCCATAGCCCGTGCTATCACCGCCTACGCCGCCACCAAGGGCATCACGCCCGCCACAGGAGCCGACCTGCATGACATCGCCGGCTACGGCGTGGAGAGCGGCGAGTGGCTGGCCGGCACGCTCCGGCTCATGCACGAACGCCATATCGATGTGCCCGCAACCGTAGCCGAGGCCGATGGCACGATGGTCGTCGTGGCCCATAGCGGCGTGTACCGCGGGGTCATCCTTTTGGGTGATACGCCCAAGGCCGATGCCCGTCAAGCCCTCACCGCCCTTGCCCCCCGCCGCACCGAGATACTCTCGGGCGACCGCCAGGCCCTCACCACCCGTTTGGCCGCCACCGTCGGTGCCTCTGCCGGACACGGCGACCTGCTGCCCGGCGGCAAGGCCGATCATGTGGAGGCTCTCAGAAGCGAAGGACACACCGTAGCCTTTGTGGGCGACGGTATCAACGACGCACCGGCCCTCGCCGCCAGCGACGTGGGCATCGCCATGGGTGCGCTCGGGAGCGACACGGCCGTAGAGACGGCCGATGTGGTCATCGCCGACGATGCTCCGTCGAAGGTGGCCGAGGCCATCGCCATCGCCCGCCACACCCGCCGCATCGTAGCACAGAATATCGGCCTATCTATCGGTCTGAAAGTGCTCGTCATGGTGCTCGGCTTGCTGGGATGGGCCAACCTCTGGATGGCCGTCTTCGCCGACTCGGGCGTCGCCCTGCTCGCCGTGGCCAACTCGCTGCGCGTGTTCCGGCATAAGGCGGAGTGACGGACGGAAAAGCAGACAATCGACATACAAAATCCAATAACTCACAATATGTCATTACCCCCTAAAAAGGGGAAAATGGCGGACAAAGGCTTTGTGTTGTCCGCCATATTTCGTATTTTTGCATTTCGACTATACATAGGAATCCACCACATCCATGACACATACTATCAACGAATACGAAATCATGGCGCCCGTAGGCTCCCGCGAAAGCCTCGCCGCCGCTATACAAGCCGGTGCCGACAGCGTGTACTTCGGCGTGGAGCAACTCAACATGCGTGCCCACTCGGCCAACCACTTCACCATCGACGACCTGCACGACATCGCCGCCACCGCTACCGCCCACGGCATCAAGACCTACCTCACGGTCAACACCATCATCTACGGCGAGGAGATCGCCCTCATGCACTCCATCATCGACGCCGCACGCCAGGCCGGTATCAGTGCCGTCATCGCCAGCGACGTGGCCGTCATGGACTACTGCAACCGCACGGGCATGGAGGTGCACCTCTCTACCCAACTCAATATCTCCAATATCGAGGCCCTGCGCTTCTACTCCCGCTTCGCCGACGTGGTCGTGCTGGCCCGCGAACTGCGCATGGACCAAGTGGCCGAGATCCACCGCCTGGCCGAGGAGGAACAGATCTGCGGCCCCTCCGGACGCCCCATACGCATCGAGATGTTCTGCCACGGTGCCCTCTGCATGGCCGTCAGCGGCAAGTGCTATCTCAGCCTCGACAACGCCGCACGGTCGGCCAACCGCGGCGAGTGCATGCAACTCTGCCGCCGATCCTACACCGTCACCGACAACGAGACCGGCACCCAACTCGAGATCGACAACAAGTATGTCATGAGCCCCAAAGACCTCAAGACCATACGCTTCATAGACCGTATGATGGAGAGCGGCGTACGCGTGTTCAAGATCGAAGGCCGCGCACGCGGACCGGAGTACGTCTACACCGTCGTCAAGTGCTACAAGGAGGCCATCGCCGCCGTGCTCGACGGTACCTACACCGAGGACCGCAAGGACGAATGGGACGAACGCCTCGCCACCGTCTTCAACCGCGGTTTCTGGGACGGATACTACCTCGGACAGCGACTCGGCGAGTGGAACTCCAACTACGGGTCGAACGCCACCGAGCGCAAGGTATATGCCGGCAAGGGTGTCAAGTACTTCTCCCGCCTGGGCGTAGCCGAGTTTGCAGTAGAGGCCGCCGACATCGACAAGGGCGACCGCCTGCTCGTCACCGGACCGACCACGGGTGTGATGTACTTTGATGCCGACGAGATACGCTACGACCTGCAGCCCGTAGACCGCGCTCTCAAGGGACAGCGCGTGTCGATACCCGTACCTGCAAAAGTGCGGCCGAGCGACAAACTCTTTAAGATTGTGAAGACCGACAAGCAGTAGTCTGCGACAATACTCATTTCCCAATCCCCCAATCCCCATTTCCCCATTTCCCCATTTCCCACACATGGACTATATCTTTGAAACCGAAATGGACGTGCGCGACTACGAGTGCGACATCCAGGGCATTGTCAACAATGCCAACTACCTGCACTACCTTGAGCATACGCGCCACCACTTTCTCGTGTCGCGCGGCATCTCCTTTGCCGAACTCCACAACCGCGGCATCGACGCTGTCGTGGCTCGCATGAGCCTGCAATACAAGGCACCGCTGCGGTGCGACGACCTCTTCCGCTCGTGTCTCAACGTGCGCAAGGAGGGCCTGCGCTACGTCTTCTCGCAAGACATCTACCGCAAGGCCGACGGCAAACTGTCGCTCCGCGCCACCACCGAACTGGTGTGCCTCATCAACGGACGCCTCGGACAGTCGCCCGAGTACGATGCCATCCTCCCCGAGGCCGACTGACCCCTCGGGGCGCATCCCCGCTCCACCCCTCGCTATTCCCCCTACCGCCTATGTCGCTTATGTCGCAAGAACACCGCTCGGCCATCGCCCTCTGCCTGCTCACCGCCCCCGACACGGTACGCGCCAACACGCTCTACCGCCGCTGGGGATCGGCCGAAGCGGCCCTCAGCCACTTCGCCGACGATACGCCACACCTGCCCCTCGACAACACCCTCACCCCCGACAAGGCCATAGCGGAGGCCCTCGTGCGTGCCGATGACATCCTCGCACGCAACGACCGCCACCACATACGCACCCTCACGCCCTCCGACCCCGACTATCCCCGGCGTATGCTCACGCGCCCCGATGCCCCCATCACCCTGCACTACCTCGGCCCGGCCGACCTCAACGCCGCACACACCGTCGCCGTCGTCGGCACCCGCTCCTGCACGCCCGAAGGGGTGGAGCGCACCCGGGCCCTCATCCACGACATCGCCCGCCGGCAGCCCGGCACGCTCATCGTCAGCGGACTGGCCTACGGCATCGACATCACCGCCCACCGCACCGCCCTCGAAGTGGGCCTGCCCACCGTCGCCGTACTCGGCCACGGCCTACAGACCATCTACCCCGCTGCCCACCGCGACACCGCCGTCACCCTGACCCGACAGGGCGGCCTCATCACCGCCTACCCCATCGGCACCGGCATCGAGCGCCGCCAGTTCGTCGACCGCGACTTCATCATCGCCCAACTCGCCGACACCGTCATCGTCACCGAAAGCCACGACCGCGGCGGCGCACTCATCACCGCCGACTATGCCCAAAGCATCGGGCGTGAGGCGGTCAGAGCAGACGGGAAATTGTCAGAACCCACATTTGGAGCAGGGGCAAATGTTAATTCCCTCCACACGCCCAATCGGGCCGTTTTTTAAGTCAGATGCGCATTTCTTTCTGCCAAAACGGAGTATTTCTCCATAAGATGGGCAGCGTGGTGATTTAACAGACAGAAAGTCGAAATGCAGAGAAATATAAAGAATGAAAAAAAATAACCGTTTTTCTTTGCAGAAGAAAAGAAAATTCCTACTTTTGCATCAGAACATTACACAGAAAAGAAAATAGGTTAGGTTTTTTATTAAGGGTAATTATTTTTTCAAAAGCAGTCGTGAGACTGTGCATGACTTGGTGCAGACGTTCGCTCAGCGTGAGCGGCGTCGCACACCAAAGTCAACTCCGAAAGGCCAAGTGTCTATCTCGAAAGGCCAAGCGTCTGTTCTTGAAAGACCAAGCGTCTGTTCTACTCCCCCCTCAAAAAAAACAAAAGCCCATTGGATTTTCCGCTCCCCGTATTCTTCCCCCACATTTTTCTCCACGTTCGCCGTTTTGGATATCACTCGTGTTTTCTCATTGGGTGACGGTAAAAACATTTACTCATATTTCGAATTTTTGAAACAAACGGGCATCTCATCGCAACTACTTGCAAGTAATTATGAGGGCATAGGAAACGACAATAGAGACAATAGGGACAACTTTTAAGGTTAGTTTCAAAATATAGGTGTCCGGTAAAAACATCGCAATTGACGAGTCCCGTAGGGACGACAGATTATAGCGTAGGGGCTTGCCCCTACGTTTTTCGTTCAGTTATTACAACTTTGCCCCTGTAGGGGGCGCATAATTCATTGTGTGTAAATAAAATATGCGCCCCTTACAGGGACAATATTTGTGATAACGATGAAAAGTAGGGCCAAGGCCCTACCCTATAATATGCGCCCCTTACAGGGACGAAAAAACCGCACAAACGCTGCGTTATTTTGAAACGTTTTTTGAACACCCTACCCTCCAGGGCTTTGGTTAGTTCGCGTTTTTGTACATTTTATAAACGCAAAAAAATCGGATTTTCAGCACCCTACACCGCCTCCACCGCCGTCATCGAGAGCACGAGGAAGGAGAAGTAGGCACCGTAGCGGGAGGAGATGATGGCGAGGGCTTTCTTCATATGGTACTTCACGGTGTTGACCGAGATGCCCAGTGCGTCGGCGGCCTCCTGGTAACTGCGCCCGTCGAGGCGCACGCTCACAAAGACGGCCCGGCACTCGGGCGAGAGCGAAGACAGCACGTCGGCCACGGTCTCGGCCGTGACCAGCGCGTCGGTAGGCTGCGGCGTAGTAGAAGCGTGCTCTACAAAGGCACGGTCGGACTCGGAGAGATGCGACATGAGCGTGACGTTGCGGCTGTACTGCGACTGTAGATAGTTGATGGCGGCATTGCGCACGCTCACCGTCAGATAGGCCCGCAACGAGGACACCTCGCCCAGTCGGTCACGCTTCTCCCACAGGGCGAAGATGACATTCTCCACGATACACTCCGCCATGAAGCGGTCGCGTACATACCGATCGGCAGCCACACAGAGTACACCGTAGTAGCGGGCGTAGAGTTCGCGGTATGCACGGTCTTCACCCAGGCGAAGCCGGTCGATGAATGATTGTTCAGAGTCTACCATAAGCAGGTGTTCAAAATTATCCGTTATATAAAATGTCAGCAGATGTTTCTATAAGTAGGTATTCAAAATTATTCGTATATAAATGTCAGCAGATGTTGTTTATACTTTGATATGTCTCTGCACTTTCTTTTCGCCTGTATGCCCGGCTTTCATCGGTCGTGTAGCC